>JAJZJC010000094.1 GCA_021810205.1 Actinomycetes bacterium | reverse complement strand
GCGCCGGGCGCACCCGGCGATGCGGAGGGGCCGACCGCCACGTCGCCGAGCGCCGGCACGGGCAGCGCTGGCGAGGGGAGCGAGGAAGGCGCCGGCACCGGCGGCGCGTCGTTCGAGGGCTCAGGAGCGAGACCGTGAGCCTCGGTCCCGCCTGGTACCTCTCGCTCGCCGCGATCCTCTTCGTCCTCGGCGGCGTCGGCGTGCTCGTCCGGCGCAACGTCCTGGTCATGTTCATGTGCATCGAGCTGATGCTGAACGCGGCAAACCTCACCTTCGTCACGTTCGCGCGCGTCCTCGGCGACATCGGTGGCCAGGCGATAGTGTTCTTCGTCCTCGTGGTCGCCGCCGCCGAAGTCGTCGTCGGGCTCGGCATCGTGGTGGCCATCTTTCGCCGACGTGCGACCACGACCGCTGACGACCTTCACGAGATGACGGGATAAGCCGTGCTCCACGCCGTCTTCCTGATGCCGCTGTTCCCCCTCGCGGGGTTCGTCGTCCTGCTCGCGATCGGTCGCCGCGTGGGCGAGCCGATCGCGGGATGGATCGGCACCACCGCGATCGCCGCCTCGTTCGTGGCCGCGTGCGTGACGCTCGCGGGGCTCGCCGGGCAGCCCTCGAACGCGCGCACGCTCACCTGCTCGGACTCGTGCGGGCGCGGCGCAGACGCGCACTCGTTCTTCTCGTGGATCGTGGTAGGCGGCCTCCACGTGAAGGCCGCCATCCTGCTCGACCCGCTGTCGATGACGATGTGCATGTTCGTCACCGGGGTGAGCATGCTCATCCATCTGTACTCGATCGGCTACATGAAGGGCGATCGGGACTTCACCAAGTTCTTCGTCTATCTGAACGGCTTCGTCTTCTCGATGCTCGTGCTGGTCATGGCGAACAACCTGCTCGTGACCTTCGTCGGGTGGGAGGGGGTCGGCGTCTCGTCGTACTGGCTCGTCTCGTTCTGGTTCCATCGGGACTCGGCGGCGTCGGCGGGGAAGAAGGCCTTCATCTACAACCGGATCGGCGACGTCGGCTTCCTCCTCGCCGTCTTCTTGATCTTCTCCAAGACCGGCACGCTCACCTACCTCTCGGTCTTCGCGCACCGGCACCTCTTGGTCGGCGGCGGCACGGCGACCGCGGCGGTGCTGCTCCTCTTCCTCGCCGCGACCGGCAAGTCCGCCCAGATCCCGCTCTTCAATTGGCTGCCCGACGCGATGGAGGGCCCCACGCCGGTCAGCGCCCTCATCCACGCTGCCACGATGGTGACGGCCGGTGTCTACCTGCTGTGCAGGGTGAACCCGCTCCTCGCCCTGTCCTCCGACGCCATGTGGGTGATCGCGATCATCGGTGGGCTCACGGCGTTCGTCGCCGCCACGATCGCCTGCGCGCAGCAGGACATCAAGAAGGCCCTTGCGTTCTCCACGGTGTCCCAGATCGGCTACATGATGCTTGCGGTGGGCACCGGTGCCTACGTGGCAGCCATCTTCCTCATGGTCTGCCACGCCTGCTACAAGGGCCTTCTCTTCCTCGGCTCGGGATCGGTGATCCACGGCATGGAGGACGAGCAGGACATGAAACGCATGGGCGGGCTCCGCAGGGTGTTGCCCTGGACCTTCGCGACCTTCGCCTGCGGCTGGCTCGCCCTCGCGGCGATCCCACCGTTCGCCGGGTTCTGGGCGAAGGGCGACATCCTCACCAACGTCTACGCCAAGGCGCTCCCGCTCTACGCGCTCGGACTGCTCACGGCTGCGTTCACCTCCTACTACATGAGCCGCATGTTCTTCCTCACCTTCACCGGACGTGAGCGCTGGCGCGAGGCAGCACCCGACGGGCGGCCGCCCCACCACACGCCCCACGAGTCGCCGTGGGTGATGCGCGCGCCGCTGGTGGTCCTCGCGTTCTTCGCAGTCTTCGCGGGGGCAGTGAACCTGCCGTGGGTCCACGTCGGCACGCTCGGCCAGTGGCTCGGGCCGGTCTTCGCGCACCGTCTCTTCGTGGCGCACCAGAGCGGCGGAGCCCAGGCCGCCCTCGCCGTTGCCGACGCGATCGTGGCGATCGCTGCTGCTGGTGCTGCCTGGTACCTGTGGCGGCGGACCGCGGAGCGCCCGGCGCTCGAGCCGAACTTCCTCCAGCGTGTGTGGTACTGGGACAATTTCTACGACGCGGTCATCGGCCGGCCGGGCCAGCAGGTGGCCCGCGCCTTCGCGGTCGTGGTGGACGGGCGACTGATCGACGGCGCGGTGAACGGCGCGGCCAGGCTCGTGCGATCCACGAGCAGCGGGGTCCGCCGGGTCCAGACGGGCTTCGTGCGGAACTACGTGCTCGGGATCGCGTTCGGCCTGGCCGGCATCATCGTGTTCATGCTGTCGAGGAACTGGTGGTCGTGACCGCAACGCATGCCTTCCCCTACCTCACCGTCCTCGTCCTGCTGCCGGCGGGGGGGTCGGCCGCGGTCGCGATCGTCGGCTCGATGCCCGGCATTCGGCGCGCCGTCGTCGAGTGGCTCGGCATCTGTGTCTCGCTCGCCACCCTCGGTCTCGCCATCGCCGTGGCCGCCCTCTTCTCGACGACGACCGGTGGGTTCCAGTTCGAAGTGTTCGACAACTGGGCCGGCAGCGTCGGGGTCCACTGGCAGCTCGGCATCGACGGCATCTCGCTTTTCCTCGTCCTTTTGGCCGGCGTCCTGTTCCCGATCGTGCTGGCCGGCGCCCGTACGAGATCGGATGCCCGCAGCTACGTGGCGTGGATGCTGCTCCTCGAATGTGCATGCATGGGCACGTTCGTCTCCATCGACCTGATCTTGTTCTTCTTCTTCTTCGAGCTGTCGCTGATCCCCTCGTACTTCATCATCAGCGGGTGGGGCTACGCGCGCCGCGCGTACGCGGCGATCAAGTTCTTCGTCTACACCTTTCTCGGATCCGCCTTCCTCCTCGTGGGCATCTTGGTGCTCGCGTTCATCCATGAGCACCAGACCGGCGTTCTCACCTTCTCGCTCCCCGCGCTCGTCCACACCCACCTCTCGTCGGTCGCCGACATCGGCCTGTTCCTGGCCTTCACCGCGGCCTTCGCGGTGAAGGCGCCGCTCTTCCCCTTCCACACCTGGTCGCCCGACGCGTACGGCGAGGCCCCGACCGGTGGCTCGATGCTGCTCGCGGCGGTGCTGGCCAAGTTCGGGACCTACGGCATCTTGCAGTTCGACCTGCGCCTGTTCCCCCAGGCCTCGGTCGACCTCGCACCCCTCATGCTCACCCTGGCGGTGATCGGCATCCTCTACGGCGCAGTCGTCGCCTGCGCGCAGCGCGACCTGAAACGCCTGGTTGCCTACTCGTCGGTCGCCCAGATGGGGTTCGTGGCTCTCGGGATCTTTGCCTTCAGCGCCCAAGGCCTCACCGGCAGCGTGCTTCTGATGCTGAACCACGGCCTCATCACGGCCGCGCTGTTCCTGCTCATCGGCTGGATCTATGAGCGACGCCAGACGTGGCAGGTGAGCGAGCTGCGCGGCCTGCAGGCTCCCGCGCCCGTCCTCGCGG
This sequence comes from Actinomycetes bacterium, assembly GCA_021810205.1. Classification (GTDB taxonomy): domain Bacteria; phylum Actinomycetota; class Acidimicrobiia; order Acidimicrobiales; family RAAP-2; genus JAJYVT01. Next base: position 6,657 of record JAJZJC010000094.1, on the reverse strand, counting down.
CGGTCTTCACGGTCGTGATGCTCGCGTCGATCGGGCTGCCGGGCCTGAACGGCTTCGTGAGCGAGTTCTTGGTGCTTTCGGGCACCTTCGTCACGCATCGCTGGTGGGCCGTCGTCGCCACCGCGGGCGTCGTCTTGGCTGCCATGTACCTGCTGTGGGCGTACCAGCAGGTCTTCCATGGCAAGGTCGACCTCGCCAACTCGCGCACCCGCGACCTGAGCTGGGCCGAGCGCGTGGTGATTGCGCCCTTGATCATCCTCATCGTGTTCCTCGGTGTCTACCCGAAGCCGGTGCTCGACCGGATCACCCCCTCGGTGACGAGCCTCGTCGCACAGGTGGATGCTGCGACCCACACCCACCAGCCACCGGTGGCGCTGCATGGCACCAAGGGTGTCGATGCGCGCACGCATCGTGGAGGCAGCCGGTGACCGGGTCGCTCGGACCCCACCTGCCCGGGCTCCTCGTGCTCGTCGCGCACGTCCAGCGGGCCGGGGCGATCGTGACGCCGCACATCCGGTACCTGGCGATCATCCCCGAGATCGTGATGCTCGGGGGCGCCGTCCTTCTCCTCGTCGCGGCCTCCCTCGTCCGCCGGCCGCTGCGCATCAGCGTGGCGACCGGGGCGACCCTCGCGATCTCCGCGGCCTCGGTCGGCGTCTCGTTGTGGCAGTGGTTCGACGTCATGGGCCACGGGCCGTTCACCGCCGTCGACCACGCGGTGGTCGTCGACGGCTTCAGCGTCCTCGTGAACGTGCTCGTGTCCTGTGCCATGTTCATCACCACCCTCGTGGCTGACGGCTATGCGCGCCGCGAGGGCCTCGACGGCGCCGAGCTCCACGTCCTCGCGATGGTCTCGGCGACCGGCGCCATGATCATGGGCTCGGCGAACGACCTGATCGTCATCTTCTTGGGACTCGAGATCCTCTCGATCGCGCTCTACGTGCTCGCCGCGTTCAACCACCGGCGCGCCGCCTCGGGCGAGGCGGCGCTCAAGTACTTCCTTCTCGGCTCCTTCTCCTCGGCGGTGTTCGTCTACGGCATCGCGCTCGTCTACGGCGCGACCGGATCGTCGAACCTCGGCCAGATCGCCGAGTTCTTGTCGAAGCACGTGCTCGTGTCGAACGGCTTGCTGCTCGCGGGCATGACGCTGCTCATCGTGGGCTTCGCGTTCAAGGTGGCGGCTGTCCCGTTCCACATGTGGACGCCCGACGTCTACCAGGGCTCGCCCTCGCCGGTCACTGGCTTCATGGCCGCGGTCGCCAAGGCGGGCGCGTTCGCGGCGTTCCTCCGGGTGTTCGTCTCCTCCCTTGGCCTCGTGCGCGCGGACTGGCAGCCGATCATCTACGGGCTCGCGGTGGTGACGCTCCTGCTCGGCGCCGGGCTTGCGGTCGTCCAGCGCGACGTGAAGCGGATGCTCGCTTACTCCTCCATCAACCATGCCGGGTTCGTCCTGCTCGGGCTGCAGGCAGCGACCGCGCGTGGAGTGAGCGCGGCGCTCTACTACCTCTTTGCCTACACGTTCATGGTGATCGGCAGCTTCGCCGTCGTCACGGTGATCGGGCGCAAGGGTGACGCGGCGCACGACATCGCGTCGTATCGCGGCCTCGCGCGCCGCCAGCCGCTGCTCGCGCTGGCCTTCGTCGTCCTGCTGCTCGCCCAGGCCGGCGCGCCGTTCACGACCGGGCTGTGGGCGAAGCTCCAGGTGGTGCTCGCGGCCGTCGACCACTCGGTGCCGCTTGCGTTGATCGCGATGGTCTCTGCTGCCATCGCGGCCTTCTTCTACCTGCGCGTGGCGGTGCTCATGTACACGCCGGCGCCCACCGCCGACACGGTGCCCGGATCCCAGCCACCCGCCGAGTCGGCCGTCGCGTTGTTCGGTTCGTCGACCCGGCGTGGCGGCGCGCTCGACCGGACACGCACGATGGCCGAGACGCAGCCCGAGCCCGTCGACGATGTCCGGGCGCCCCAGGTCGCTCCGAGCCGGCCCGTATGGACAGGCACGCAACGTCAAGCCGCCGCGCTCGGTCCGTTGAACGCGTCGCTGCTCCTCGACGACGACCCGGTGACCCTGGCGCTTTTCGGGGGGACGGTGGCAGGTGCCGGGCGGACGCTCGAGGGTGGAGCGCTCGCCTTGGAGTCTGGCGTCCCGGTCGATGGCGCTGGTGAGCGGATGCTCGTAGGCGACGGCACGGGCGGTGGCGATGCCGCCGGCGGCATGCCGATCGTGGTGCGCGCCGTGGGCGCGGCGGGCACGGTCCGGGTGCCGGTGCTGACGGCGGTCGCCATCGGAATCTGCGTCGGGATCACGGTGGTCCTCGGGTGCTGGCCGGGGCCGCTCATCTCCTTCGCTCACCACGCGACGCTCCTGTTCGTGCCCTGAGGCGGGCGGTGCCGACCCCGCCGAACTGGCACTGGCACCGCGGCCCGCTGCCACCAGGGCCCGCGGTCGTCTTCGACATCGACGGCGTGCTCTCCGACGCCACCAGTCGTCAGCACTTCTTGGAGCGAGGGCGGCGCGACTGGCACGCGTTCTTCGAGGCGTGCGGCGACGATCCGCTCATCGAGGAGATCGCGCGCCTCTTGGAGCTGCTGGACTCCTCGCTCTCGGTGGTGCTCGTGACGGGCCGGCCCCTGAGGGTTCAGCCGCAGACGCTCGCGTGGCTCGATCGCTACCAGCTGCGATGGGACCTGCTCGTCATGCGCGACATCGGCGACACCGACCCGGTGAGCGTCTACAAGCGGCGGACGGTGGAGGCGCTGCGGGCCCACGGGCTCGACCTGCGCCTCGCGCTGGAAGACGACCCGGCGAACCACGCGATGTTCGTCGAAGAGGGGGTGCCGTGCGTCTACATTCACTCGGGCTACTACCAGTAGCCGGCAGGGGGTGGGAGCCGGCTATTGAGCGGGAGGCTGCCCGGGGGGGCGCGTCCGCCGCGCGCCCGTCGCGCTGTGTCCGCGGGCGGCGCCGAGGGCGATGAGGGTGACGACGGCACCGTAGACGATGCCGGCGAGCCCGAGCACGGGGAAGTCGCCGAGCTCCTCGTAGACGGTACGGCCATCGCGCAGTCCCACCGTCGCCTGGAGGACTTCTCGCCGGCCGAGCACGGAGCGCTGGAGGACGGCGCCCGCGGCCGTGACCACCGTCGAGTAGCCCGTCGGTGCGGCCTGGAGGAGTGTCCGGCCCTCGGCGACTGCCTGGATCCTGTCAGCGGCGACCTCCATGGTGGGCACCTGGCTCGTGGCGTAGGAGGTGGTATTGGTCGGCACCACGAGGAGACGCGCGCCGGCACGCACGGCCGATCGCCCCCGTGTCGCGAAGAAGACCTCGTAGCTGAGCATCACCCCGATGCGGCCGGCCGGGGTCGCGAGCTCGCCACTTCCGTGCCCTGGGATCGCGTCGAGCGGCACGGCGGAGAGATCCGCGAAGTGCGCGAAGAACGCCCGGTCGGGCACGTACTCGCCGAAGGGCACGCGGTGCACCTTCTCGTAGACGCCGACGATGCGGCCGGTGGGTGCCCAGACGACTGCCTCGTTGCGGAAGGCGGTGGACGAGACGTCCTCGGTCACCCCGGCCACCACGGTCGCCCCGAGGGTGCGCGCGAACCTCGCCATCGAGGCCGCCTGCGCCGTCCCCGCCAGCCGCGGCCCGACGGCGATCACGTCTTCGGGCCAGACCACGAGCGCCGGAGGGTGGCGCTGGCGCTCGAGGCGCCGGCTCGCGTCGACCTGCGCGGCGAGCACGTGGGCGGGTGGCACCTCGAGCGCGGAGGTGCCCCGGCGGCCCCCGCCCTGGACGAGCGCGACGGCGAGGTGCGTCGTCGGGACCCCGCCACTTGGCGCGAGCGCGCCTGCGAGCGGCAGCGAGATCGTGAGCACCAGCGCGGCGATCGCGCCGGCAGTGCGCCCGTTCCCGCCTTCGAGCTCGATGCCTCCGTCGACCCCGCGCTGCATCGTCGGGCGCTTCCCACCGCGCCCTCGGGGCGCAAGCCACCTCGAGATGGTCACCATGGCTGCCGCGCCGAGCCCTGCCCCGCCAAGCCACACGAGTGCCTCGAGGAGGAACGGCCCCCCGAGGCGGGCAGCGCCAAGCAAGGGTCCGCCGGCTTGGCCGAGCGCGACGCCGCCAAGGGGCAGCCCGCCGAACGGCCACGACATCCGCAGTGCCTCGAGCAAGGTGAAGGCTGCCGCGAACGCGGGGACACGGAGCCGGCGCGGCGGCACGAGTGCCGCGGCCACGGCCATGAAGAGGGCCTCGAGCAGTATCAGCACGACGGCGCCGTACCAGTTGAACGCCGCGGCCCACCACAGGCCCGGCACGAAGCACCCGAGGCCGGCCGTCCATCCCGCAAGCACCCGGGCGCGTAGGCCGAGCCCCGCGAGGCGCCAGTAGAGGAGCGCCGCGCCGAGGAAGGCGAGCGGCCAGAAGCCGAACGGCGGCACGCAGAGCGCGAGGAGCAGTCCCGCGAACAGGGAGGGGACGAGCACGCGGCCCCGACGTGCCTTCACCGCCCCATCGTCTCACGGCGCTTCCGCCAGCTCGCCGCAGGTGCGCCGCTCAGCTGCCGGGGTGCAGCAGGACCTTGGTCCAGCCGTCTTCGCGCTTGTCGAAGTGGCGGTACGCATCGGGGCCCTCTTCGAGACCGAGCTCGTGGGACACGATGAACGACGGCCTGGCCTTGCCCGCGAGGATCAGGTCGCGCAACCCGCGGTTGTAGCGCTTCACCGGCGTCTGTCCCGTGCCGACGCGCTGACCCTTGGTGAACAGCTTGCCCCAGTCGAAGGCGATCCGGCCCTTCTTGGCGAGGTCGTTCTCCGCACCGTCGTCCTCGGGCACGTACACGCCGACGACGCCGATGCCCCCGGTGGCGCGGACGACCTCCACGAGATTGTCGAGCACCATCTCGGGGTGCTCCTCCCCGCTCGGGTCATGCGCCTGATATCCGACGGCTTCCACGCCGCAGTCGACGCCACGGCCGCCCGTCGCGTCCAAGATGTGCTCGACGGGGTCGCAAGCTGCGATGTCGACGGGCTCTGCCCCGATCCTGCGCGCGAGCTCGAGACGGTCCTTTACTTTGTCGACGATCCAGACGTGAGAGGCGCCGATGATCATGGCGCTGTGCGCCGCCATCAGGCCGACGGGGCCGGCGCCGAACACCGCCACGGCGTCCCCGGCCTGCACCCCCGCCAGGGCGCAGCCGTGCCAGCCAGTCGGGAAGATGTCCGAGAGCATTGCGAAGTCACGCTCGTGGTCGTCGCCGGGGGGCAGCTCCAAAAGGTTGAAGTCGGCGTAGGGCACTCGGAGCAGCTCGGCCTGTCCACCCCGCGTCGCAGTTCCGGCACGTCCCGCAGGCGACGTTGAACGGCACCGACACACGGTCGCCCACCTTGATGCGCTCGACGCCGGCTCCGACCTCCTCGACCACTCCCATGTTCTCGTGGCCGAGGACCTTGCCTCCTTCGACGCTCGTCCGGCCCTCGTACATGTGCAGGTCAGAGCCGCAGATGTTCGTCGTCGTGATGCGCACGACGGCATCGAGGGGACCTTCGATCGTCGGATCGGGCACGTCCGCCAGCTCCACCGAATAGGGACCCTTGAACACGATGGCTTTCATCGCAACCTCCGAACGCTTCGAGGGGTGTATCGCCGCCACGCGTTCCCTACCCAAGTCGGGCGAGGGTGCCCCGCGTCTTGGTGCGGGGGATGAACCGCCCGGCAGGACGTCACGCCGCCGTGCGCTCCCGCATCCGACGGCGTCGCACCCCAACCGTGCGCCGGTCAGATCGTCCTGGTGGCCTCGAGCCGGGACAGGACGTCACGTGCCGCCTCGCGCCCGCTCGCGATGCAGGCCGGGATCCCGACGCCGCGATAGGCGGCACCGGCGACCGCGAGGCCGTCCAGGCGCTTGACCGCAGCGTCCACTGCTCCCACCCGCAAGAGGTGATGCACCCGGTACTGCGGCAGCGCGTCGGGCCAACGGGTCACGATGCTCGACCGAGCCGCCGCCGTCACGCCGAGGAAGCCGGCGACCTCGGCGGCGACCCGCCGGGTCAGGGCGCCATCGTCCATGGCCGCGAAGCGCTCGTCGCCGTGGCGCCCCACCGACGCGCGTACGAGGCGGGTGCCATCGGCCGCGGCGAGGTGTGGCCACTTGGTCGACAGGTAGGTGCACGCGGTGACCATGGCCGTCTCGCCCGGGGACGCGCCGAGGCTCGCCGCCGTCCGCGGGGGTAGCGGCGTCCCGCGGGGTACGAGGAGCCCGGTGCCGAACAGGTCGGCGGGGAGCGCGCCCGCACCGAACGCGAAGGTCACGACGGCGACCGACGAGTACGCCATCTGCTCGAGATGACTGGCGGCGTGTGCGTCGTGCGGTGCGAGCAGCGAGGCCGCGGGACGCGCCGGCAGCGCGAGGACGACGCCGTCGACACTGAAGCTGCCCTGCGCGCTGTGGATCAGCCAGCGGTCCTCTGTGCGCACGAGCGCCTGGACGGGGGCGGACGTCCGGACCTCGACGCCGCGGGTGGCGAGCTCGACGCCGAGCCGGTCGGTGAGGGACCCGAGCCCACCGCGCAGCGCCCAGAAGGCCGGCGCCGCCGCCGTGTGGGAGTCGTGGGCGCCCTCCACCGGGCGGGCGGTGCCACCGGGTCCGGGGCCGGGCA
>JAJZJC010000093.1 GCA_021810205.1 Actinomycetes bacterium | reverse complement strand
AAGATGCCGAACGGAGGCATCGCGGACAGTGCCAGCACTGCGGCTACGAGCATCGGTCCGCTCCAGGGGAGCGCGCCGACACCACCCCGGATCCTGCGCATGTCCTTCGTAGCGAACTTTCGCACCACCGACCCCGCCCCGAAGAACGCAGTGCCCTTGGCCGCCGCGTGCGCGAGCACGTGCAGCAGGACACCGACGATCGCGATCGTCGCCCCGAAGCTCATGCCGATTGCCAGAATGCCCATGTGCTCGACGCTCGAGTACGCGAGCATCCGCTTGATGTCGCGTTGGCTCAAGAGGTAGAGGGCTGCGAGGAGGAGAGAGGCGAGGCCGAACGCGAGCAGCACGTCATGGGGGAACGTCGGCCCGAGCGTGCGCACCGCGACCTGGTAGTAGCGCAAGATGGCATAGAACGCGATCGCAAGGAGCGCACCGGAGAGGAGGGCGGACACGGGCGTCGGTGCCTCCGAGTGCGCATCGGGGAGCCACGTGTGCACCGGCACCAGCCCGACCTTGGTCCCGAAGCCGAGAACTGCGAGGATGAACGCGAACCGCACTGCACCGTGCGGGAAGTGGACGGCTCCAGCGACCATCTTGACGTACGACAGGTCGAACCCGGCACCGAACACCTTGCTCCCGGCGTAGTACATGACGATGGTGGCGAACAGTGCGATCCCCAGTCCCATCGACGCGATCAGCACGTACTTCCAGCTCGCCTCCGTCGCTTCGTCGGTGTCGTCGATCGCGACGAGCAGGGCCGACACGACGGTCGTGATCTCCACAGCTACCCATAGCAGCGCGAAACCGTTCACGAGCGGCGCAGCGAGCATCGCCCAGCAGAACAGGTTCAGCCCAGCGTAGAAGCGACGCCCGTAGCGCCGTCCGGCCGCGCTATCGGTGAGGTGCAGGTAGCCACCCGCGAAGACGGCAGTGGTCCCGTAGAGGAACGCCGTAGCCACCAAGAAGACCATCGAGAGCGCGTCGACCCGCAGCAGGCTGCCGGCGGTGACCGCATGGTCCGCGACCGTCGGGACGAGCGCGAGCGAGAGCCCGAACGCGGCGGCCCCGGCCACCACGCTCACCACGCGCGACACCGCCACGGGAAGCAGGAACGTCGCGATCGAGACCACGAAGGGAAAGACGATGAGCGCGACGAGCACGGGTCCCACCGATCAGCCCTTCAGCCGGTCCAGCTCTTCGGTGGACAGGGACCTCGTTCGCCCGTGGTGCACCCGCATGATGACACCGAACACCACGACGGCAACCAGGAGGTCGAACAAGAACGCGACCTCCACCACCAACGGGAGCCCTGCCGCCACCACGAGGCTTGCCACCGACACGCCGTTCTCCAAGGAGAAGAAGCCCATCGCCTGCGAGACGGTGTCGGATCGCAGGATGATCAGCACGAACGCGACGAGGACGACCGCACCGGCAATGGCCAGTGCGGCGGCCGGCAGCGTGGCCGAGTGCACGTGGAGCGAGCCCACGGCGAAGAAACCGAAGACCGAGACGGCGAGCGCGATGAGGACCATGCTGGCGACGCCGAGCACCGGGCTTCCTGCCAGGTCGACGTCCGAATCGCCGATCAGGCGCATCACGATCGCCGGGACCAGGACCACCTTCAAGACGAAGGAGAACACGGCCACGCCGTAGAGGTCGCCGATATGGCGCACGGCGGCGATGTCCACCGCCAGCGCGACCACCACGAGCGACTGGAACATGTACAGGCGGACCTGGGATCGCAGCCGCGGCGCGCGCAGCATGGCGAACTCCGTGAGGAGCACCAGCACGGCGACCACGTCGGCCACCCCAGCGTAGGTGGAAGGCACCGACGGCATCAGCCGCCCCCTGCGTAGAAGACGAACACCGCCAGGACGGCCAGAAGGAACGCTGCGGCGAGGAACTCGGTGATCTTGAAGAGGCGAAGCTTGGAGAACAGGTTGTCGATCACCGCGAAGATGCAGCCGAGCAGCACCGCCTTTGCAAGGAGCGCGGGGATCGACAACGCCACCGACACCGGGCTCCCCGACGCGGCCAGGCCCCACGGTGCGACGAACACGTCGATCAAGATGGTGTAGAGGATCAGCTGCTTCATCGCCGACCCCCACTGCAGCAGGGCGAGGGGAGGGCCGGAGTGCTCCAAGGTCCGGCCTTCGTCGATCATGCCGAGCTCGAGCGTGCCCGAGTGCGTCTCGACGGGCACGCGCCCCGTATCGGCGAGCACCACCAAGAAGAAGGCGACGGCAGCGAGCACGTGCCCGGGACTGACGACCTCCGACGCGGACGACCGCACCGTGGCGGCGAGCGCGTAGGGAAGGTCGGTGCTCGTGATGAGCGCCACCGCGAACACCACGAAGAGGATGGTGGGCTCGATGAGCGCGCCGAAGGTCATCGCCCGGCTGCTCCCGAGCTGCGCGTACGGGGCGCCGGACTCCGTGCCGGCCATCGCCACCGAGAACCCGGCGAACGCGAGGATGAAGCCCCCGCCCAAGATGTCGCCCATATAGCCGAGAGGCAGCCCGTAGGTCGTGAGAACCGGGATGAGGAGCGGCACGATCAGGTAGCACCCGAAGGCGACGACCGGCCCGGCCAGGAAGACCCAGCTCGACTCCTCGGGGACGACCGTCTCCTTGCGGAAGAGCTTGGCGAGGTCGTAGTAGGGCTGGAGCACGCGAGGGCCCCGACGCCCCTGGAGCCTCGCTTCGACGTGGGAGATCACTCCGCTCACGAGGGGCGCGCCGAGCAAGATGGTCAGGACCTGCAGGGCCTGGACGCCCTGCGGGGGCACCACGTCAGGACCTACCCGCTCTCACCGGTACCAACCTCCACGCACGTTCGAACGACGCGTAGAGGCCATTAGCCCCGGCGGGGCAGTTCGGGCCAAGGCCCACCGGGGCTTCATCCGGCCCGGGGAACATATCGCACACCACTTCTCCTGACCAGTTTGCCGCCCGTGCGTCGGGCCCATCACCTGACGACGCGCGCATCACGCTGACGACGGGCCCGGCCATCTCCACCCACCCGCCCGTTGCATCCGCTGCGCACCGTCGAGACGATCTCTTCGCCTGGCCGACAAGGGAGTGCGCTTGGACATCCGACCCGATCCGACCGCCGTGATGCAGCTCCGTCGCCCCGGAGCCCCGTACCGCCGCATCGCAGGAGCCGTCGTGGCTAAGATGCTCTCCGGCGATGGAGCTCGCCGACGAGACCGGCTGCAGGCCTGATGGCTCCTGGTTGTCATGTGGAGCGAAGATGCCGAGACGGTGCGAGCGCGCGCAGGTCCCCCAGTGCGAGAGCCGGCTGCCATGCGAGAAGAGCGACGGCCTCGTGTGGCACTTCCCCCGGCGCGGCCGTCGCGAACGAGGGACAGGGAGAAAGACCAATGCCCTCGAGTGGTGCCACCCCGCGATGTCGTGCACAGCAGCGAACCCACCGCGTGCGCCGCACCGTCGGCGGACGACGCCGACGGTGCGCGAGCCGCCGATCCGCGCGTCGCTGTGCAGGCTCGTGACCGATCGGCGGCGACCAGCACTGTCGCCTCGAAACGGGGTGACGGGGCAGTGACCGCCGCGAGGCTCTCCGACGGGCGGGCGGGCGGTGGCGGTGACTTCGGCGGCCTTCTCTTCCCGCACGCCGCCACCGAGGACGCCAGCAGCATCGACGGTGACCGAACGTTCGCCTCGGACCTCAATATCGACCAGATCGTGGCCGCAGTGGTCGCCGGGAGAGAAGAGCCCGACTACCTGACCGCCTTGTGGTACACGCCGCTCCACGATCTCGAGGTCGTGCGCTATCGACAGGAGGTCTTCTCGGACCTCGAAGATCCCGAGCTGTTCGGTGCAGTCGAAGCGTTCGGTGCACGCATGGTGACGGTCCGCTCCCACTTGCGGCAGTTGGAGAAGATGGAGGAGCGCTACCAGCGGGAGGGCTGGCAGCTCGACGCCGCCTCGATCTACTGCACCGCGGTGCGCTCGCTCGCCGACGACCTCGCCCCGATGCATCTTGCATCACGTGCGCTGTCCGCCTTCAAGAGCTACCTCGCCGAGTACGCCTCCTCTGTCGCCTTCTGCACCCTCGAGGCCGACACGGCAGAGCGAAAGCATGAACTGGGCGAGATCCGCTACTGCACCCGCATCCGCGGGACCAAGGTCGAAGTCAGCCGGTACAACGACGAGCCGGACTACAGCGCCGCCGTGCTCAGGACCTTCGAGCGGTTTCGGCAGGGGGCGGTGGCGGAGTACCGGGCCACGTACCGCACCTGGCCCGGCATCAATCACGTCACCGCCAGGATTCTCACGTTGGTGGCCAAGCTCTTCTCCGATGAGTTCGCTGCCCTCGACGAATACTGCAAGCGCCACGCCGCGTTCTTCGACGCCGGTATCCGCCGATTCGAGCGTGAGCTGCAGTTCTATCTCTCCTACCTCGACTACCTCGCGCCCATGCGCTCGAGAGCTCTGCCGTTCTGCCTTCCCGACGTCGGCGACGATTCGCTCGAGATGTTCGCCAATGAGACCTTCGACCTTGCATTGGCGGCGAAGCTCGTCCCTGAAGACGCCGACGTCGTGCCGAACGACTTCTCACTTCGCGCGCCGGAACGGATCATCGTCGTCACCGGGCCGAACCAGGGAGGCAAGTCGACCTTCGCCCGCCTGTTCGGCCAAGTCCACTACCTTGCGGCGCTCGGATGCCCGGTCCCCGGCACGAGCGCGCGCCTGGCGCTCTTCGACCGCCTCTTCACGCAATTCGAGCGTGAGGAGGATCTGGCCAGGATGAGCGGCAAGCTCGAAGACGACATCGTGCGTGCGCGCGACATACTCGAGTCCTCGACGAGCCGGAGCATCATCATCTTGAACGAGGTGTTCAGTTCGACGACCTTGCAGGACGCACGCTTCCTCGGTACCAAGCTGGTGAAGAAGATCATCGAGATCGGCGCGCTCTGCGTCTACGTCACGTTCGTCGACGAGCTCTCGCGCCTCGGTGAGTCTGTCGTGTCGATGATGAGCACGGTCGTCCCCGAGGACCCCGCCCAGCGGACCTTCAAGGTCGTCCGGCGCGACGCCGACGGGCTCGCCTACGCGCTCGCGATCGCAGAGAAGCATCACGTCACCTACGAGCGGCTTCGGGAGCGGCTCGTCTCATGAAGGCGCACCTGCTCTTCGCAGACGAGGACTTCGATGCCGACGCCGACCTGCCCTGGAACCACGAGGATCTCGTCTTGGACCTCGAGCTCTCGACGTTGCTGCACGCCATGGCCAACGGAGACCGGTTCCTGTTCGACGTTTCGCGACGGGTGCTGCTGGCCGGCGTCGACGACGTGGACTCGATCCTCTACCGCCAGCATGTCCTCGCCGACGCCATCTCACATCCTCGAGTGATCCGCGACATGTACGAGGTTGCAGTAGCGGCGCTCGAGGACCGACGGAGCATATGGAGCGGCTATGGCGGCAGCTACCAGTCCCCTCAGTCGACGCTGGCCGGTGCGGTGAGGCATCTCGAGGCGTACATTGCCCGCCTGCGCGAGCTTCGCCGGATCGCCGACGAGCACGCCGAGGAGTTCGAGTCCGCAGGTCTTCGGAACTTCTTGTCGACATTGCGCCAGCAGCTGAGCGACGAGTACTTCGCCGAGGTGTCCGAGCATCTCAAGCAGCTTCGTTTCCGCGGCGGCATCTTCATGAGCGCGCGGCTCGACAACGACAACAGCGGGATCGACTTCGTGCTACGGGCACCCGTCGGTTCCGGCCGGAGCTGGAAGCACCGGCTCGGCATCGGCGCCCGTTCTTCGTACTCCTTCACAGTGCCCGTCCGCGACGAGGGCGGGATCCAGGTGCTGCAGGATCTCGGTGACCGGGGGATCAATCTGGTCGCCAACGCGACCGCACAGTCCGCGGACCATCTGAAGAGCTACTTCACCATGCTCCGCTTCGAGCTCGGGTACTACGTGGCGTGTGTGAACTTGCACGATCGTGTCGTCGAAAAACCGGTGCCGGTCACCTTCCCCGAGCCTGCACCGCTCGACTCAGTGGCCTTCTCTTGCACGGACCTGCGCGACGTGTCCCTCGCCCTCCAATCGGACAGCCCGGTGATCGGCAACGACGTGGAAGGCGACGGCAAGGAGCTGGTGATCATCACCGGTGCGAATTCCGGCGGCAAGTCGACGTTCCTCCGCAGCGTCGGCGCGGCGCAGCTCATGATGCAGTCCGGCCTCTTCGTGACCGCACGCGAGTACCGGGCCAACGTGGTGACGCATCTGTTCACGCATTTCATTCGAGAAGAGGACTCGTCGATGCAGAGCGGACGCTTCGACGAAGAGCTCGGTCGCATGAGCGCGATCGCCGACCACCTTCGCCCGCGCTGCCTCGTGCTGTTCAACGAATCGTTCGCAGGCACCAACGAACTGGAAGGGTCGGAGATCGCCCGGCAGATCGTGCGAGCGCTCCTCGAGAGCACAATCAAGGTGTTCGCCGTCACGCATCGTTTCGATTTCGCCCAAAGCTTTTTCGAGCGCCACGCCGACTTCACGCTGTTCTTGCGGGCAGACCGTCTCCCCGATGGTGCCAGGAGCTACAAGCTGGCGGCGAAGCGACCGCTTCCGACCAGCTTCGGAGAGGACCTGTACTACCGCCTCGGCGCCTGGCTGGCCGAGGACGAGGCGGAAAGGAAGGACAGGGAGGAGGAGGAGGCGGAGGAGGCCCGCTCGCCGGTTTCTTCGCCGGCACCCGAGATGGACGAGGACCAGACGACCGCGCGGCGCTGACCGCGCTGCCGGGGCTTCCCTGCGGGCGAGCACTGCCGGTATCCGCTGGCCCGCAACCACCAGACCCTGGAGCGATCCGAGCGTTCACCATCGACTCCAGGCGGCGACTCCGTGCCCCCCCATACCGCACCATCCCCTTGTGCAACCGGCCAGCTGGTCCGCAACCGGCCAGTGCCCACATCCCGCTTGGCACACGAAACTCCCGCTAGCATCAAGGCACGCGATGAGGCCCGTGTCGTGCAGGGCGGTTGGCGCTGCTGATGGCTTCTACCTGACGTTTGGACAAAGACGACCAGGGAGGCCAATACGTGGCAGAGCTGCCCATCGTGCGATGCGTCTCCAATCCGGTATCGCGCGCGAGACGCCGGTTGGTATCGGGAGCACGGTGGTGCCAGTAGTCCTGCAGGCGCTCCAGAGCCTTGTCGTCATCGTGTTCGCGCCGCTCTACGCCGGCGTGATCGCAAAGGCCGAAGCCGTCGTGACCTCCCGGCGAGGTCCAAGCATCTTCCAGCCCTACTTCGACTTGGCGAAGCTCCTGCGCAAGGGCTCGGCGATCAGTGACCAAGCGTCATGGATCTATCGCGCCGCCCCGTTCGTCGTCTTCGCTTGCTATCTCACGGTGTCGGCGATCGTGCCGATCATCACCTCCGTGCCGCTTCCTCTGGCATTTCTGGCCGACCTCATCGGGGGAGCATTCGTCCTCACGCTGGCGTCGTTCGTGACGTCGCTGGCGGCGATGGACACGGCCAGCCCTTTCGGGGGCCTCGGGGCGAGCCGGGCGTCGTGGATCGGCAGCCTGGTCGAGCCGGCGCTGATCCTCGTGTTCTTCACCGTGGGCGTGCTCTCCGCTTCGGACAACCCCTATCTCATGAATCATGCCGTCAGGGCCTCGCCGTACGCGCTGGTGCTACCGGCCCACCTCCTCGGGACCCTTGCGTTCTTCATGATCGTGCTCGTGGAGAACGGCCGCATCCCGATCGAGAGCCCCGGGGTCAGTACCGAGATCTCCATGATCGAAGAGGGGCGCGTCCTCGAGTACTCGGGCCGGCACTACGCGCTCATGCGTTGGGGTTCGTGGATGAAATTCTTCCTCATGTCGGCGATCTTCATGAACGTCTTCCTCATCCCGTGGGGCCTCGGTGGTAGTGCCGAGTCGTTGGCTGGTGGTCTCCTGGCCATCCCGATACTGCTGGGAAAGCTCGCGATCAGCGCTGTCGCCGTCATCGTCATCGACACCTCGTTCGCCAAGCTGCGCTTCTTCCGCATCGCCGAGTTCGTCGGTGCTGCGTTCCTGATCGCGCTCATCGGTGTCGTGAGCTCGTACATCGTGACGGTGTGATGGCCGCGCTCGTCCCGCCGACGGTGCTCGCAGTTGTCCAGCGCCTCTCCTCGAGCTCGCTGTCCGGGACGCTCGTCACCTTGAGCGCGGTGCTCATGCTGCTGGCGGCGTTCGCATGCCTCGGCTCGAAGCTCTTCAACCGCTACGTCGCCTACTACGGGTTCCAGTCGATCGTGCTCTCGTTCGCCGCCGCCGTCGTCGCCTACCACTACGACAGCGGGGAGCTATGGGCACTCGCCGCGATCACCCTGGTGATCAAGGGCATCGCCATTCCCATCGCCACGCGCCGGCTCCTGCTCCAGCGTCTGGACCTGCGCCGTGACGTCGCCGTGTCGACGGGCCTGTCGACGTCGCTCATCATCGGCGCCGTGCTGACCGGGTTCTCCTTCCTCGTGATCCAGCCTCAGGACCTCCCCCACGGCGCGATCGCGTCGTCGGCTGTCCCGCTCTCCACGGCGCTCGTGCTCCTCGGTGCTCTCTCAATGGTGGTGCGACGCCACACGATCGCACAGCTCATCGGCTGGCTCATCACCGAGAACGGCGTGTTCCTCGGGGCGATCACCCTGGCCTCGACGTTCCCCTTCATCGTCGAGGCAGGGGTCTTCCTCGACCTCGTGGCTGCGGTCCTCATCATGGTCGTGTACGTCTCGGGCATCACCCGCCAGCTGGCGCAAGCCACCGCCGCCGAGCTGCGCGAGCTACGGGGATGATCGCCGACATCGTGCTCGTGGTCGTCCTGCCGCTGCTCGGCGGGATCACGGTGCTGGTCGGGGGACGCACCCGAACGGCGGCGTCGGCCGCCATCGTCGGTGCACTTGGGTCGTTCGCTGCGGCCGTCTTCCTGGCCGCCCGCATCGGTGGTCTTCACCATGTGGAGGCTTGGAGCGGCTTCCTCTACGTGGACGCGATGGGGGCGTACTTCACCGTCGTGGTGTCCTTCATCGTCGTGCTGGCGAGCTTCGGCTCCGCCGCGTACCTGGCGGCAGAAGAAGCGAGAGGTGAGCTGAGCGGCCTCCAGGTCCGCCTGTACTTCGGCTCCTTCTCCTTGTTCGCCTCGGGGATGCTGGCCGTGTTCATGACCGGCAACTTGGGACTGCTCTGGGTCCTCGTCGAGACGAGCACGCTGGCGAGCGTCGTCTTGGTGGGCGTCGAGGGCAGGCCCCGATCGCTCGAAGCCGCCTGGAAGTACGTGATCATCAGCTCCTTCGGGGTCACCATCGCGCTCGTCGCGACCCTGTTCCTCTTCTTCGCCGCCAGTGGCGTCCACCTGACCTCCGTACAGCGCCTCACCTGGTACTACCTCCTGGCGCACGGCCATGGGCTCACGCCGGCGAGCATGCGCCTGGCGTTCTTGCTCGCGGTGGTCGGCTACGGCACCAAGACCGGCTTGGCGCCCATGCAGACGTGGCTGCCCGATGCCCACTCCGAGGCACCCAGCCCGGCGAGCGCGATGCTGTCGGCGGCACTGCTCAACACGGGGATGTACGCCATCATCCGCTTTCGGGCGATCGCCATTCCAGCCCTCGGCGCGAACTTCCCCGACACCGTGCTGTTGTTCTTCGGATTCCTCTCCGTCTTCATCGGCGTGATGTTCCTCGTCAACGCCCGGAACTACAAGCGCATGTTCGCCTACTCCTCGGTCGAGCACATGGGCATCATCGCCGTGGCCCTGGGATTCGGCGGGACCCTCGGGCTCTACGGAGCGCTGCTGCAGGTCCTCACCCATGCCCTCGGCAAGGCCGTGCTCTTCCTCTCGAGCGGCCACCTCGTGCTCGGCTACCGCACGCGGGAGGTCTCCGGGGTGCGCGGCGCGCTCACCGCCCTTCCGTTCGCCGGCGGGGTGCTCCTGCTCGCATCGCTGGGCGTGGCCGGCTCGCCACCTTTCGGGATCTTCCTGAGCGAGCTGACGATCGTGAGAGCCGGCTTCGCACACGTCGACCCGTTCCTGCCCGCCCTGCTGCTGGTGCTGCTCGTGATCGGGTTCATCTCCTTGCTCAACCGCACCATCGGCATGGTGTCCGGTGAGCGCTCGACGACCGAGGTGCTCGTGCCCTACCCGAGCCGATCCCAGCGTCTGCTCGCGTCGGTGCCGCTGGTAGGTGGGCTCGGGGCGCTGGCGCTGATCGGGCTGTGGATCCC
>JAJZJC010000092.1 GCA_021810205.1 Actinomycetes bacterium | reverse complement strand
GACCATGGAGGGGGAAATGGAGCGGTGCCCCCCTTCGCGCAGGCGCACTCCGGTCCCGATCGCCACGAACTGCATGACGCGCACGCTCGAGCTTGCCCGTCCCTCCCTGAGCTTCACCGCGACGACCCCGCTCGCCTTCATCGCAGTGCCGGACTGCTGCATCCGCTCCATGGCGCGCTCGCGGGCAAGGTAGAGGGCTTGGGTGAGGTTCGGCAGTTCGGTGTTCTGACCCTGCTGCGAGGCCCACTGGCGAGCGGTGCGACGCGGCGCGATCACGAAGCTGGCGCCCGTCGCGAGGCCGAGCGGCCACCAGCCGGCGCGCGTGAGCAGGACGAAGTCACGCGCCGAGAGGTCGGAGACGAACTCGAACCCCTTGTGGGCGCCGTCCGTGCGCTTGACCGCGGTACCTGCCAGCTCGATCGACACATGGTGTGACGAGACCTCCATGCCGATCTCGACGCCCAGGACGCCCGAACCCCCGGCCTTCTCGCACTCCTGGGCGAGCAGCTTGGTCGCCTGGGCGGCTGCTCCCGAGAACGCCGCTGACGCTTCGGCCACCTCGCCGGTCGTCCACTGCCAGACACCCCAGGGGATCGACCACCACGAGACACCAAAGACCAGGTCGACCGGCTCCCAGCCCGCAGAGTGCAAGAGCAAGACCTCGTCGATCGAGAGGTCGGACGTCGTTCCCCGCCCGCGCTCGGGGGCAAGCGTCAGCGCGTGGACCCCCTGGCGGACTTCGTCGCTGACGCTCACGGCGCGATGCCCCCGACGGGATCCGAGAGCCGCACGACAGGTCGGGGCTCGGGGAGCGGGTCGAACGCCTTGAATTGGCGCACCCGGCTGCCCTTCAGCGTGCACTGGATCGACAGGTCACCTTCGCCGATCTCACGGTGGAACTGTTCGAGGGTCGCGCCATGGAGCACGTCGGCGCCGAGCTGGGTCCGGATCCGCTCCCGGGCAAGGCGGCGAGCCGCGGCCTCCGCCCGGTTCACCTGGTCGACCGGACCGACGCCGCTTGCTCCACCGGCCGATGCGCCGTACCAGCTGCCGCCGGCCGCGCCGGCCAGCTGGTAGTGGGTGATGCAATAGCCGAGCATGCGGACCGACGCCATGGTGGCAGCGACGGAGACGGGGGCGAAGCCAGCCTCGAAGAGCTTGGCGAGCCGCTGGCCGGAGAGGTAGGTCGTGAACGGCGGCTGTGGCCGCGGGGCATCGGCAACCCTCACGGCAGTGCCGCTCGCCCGGAACTCGACCGTGCCCCCGCCGGCCAAGGGGCGCATCTCGTCGATGATGCCGATCACACCCGTTGCCTCGAGCTCGGAGGCCTCGTCGATCATGCGTTGCATCGCGAGGCCCCAACCGGTGGCCCAGCTCTGCTCCAGCCATGTGAGCTCGTAATTCATGCCGTACATCCGGTGCTCCGCGCTCACGAAGCCGTGCGGGCATCGCCACTGCTCGACGTACTGGCCGTGCCTCGTCGGCGCGTTCCAGGTGCCCCCGAGACCGAACCCGCCCATCCCGCCTGTGGCCATGAACCAGCTCCACTGCATGACCGCATATCCCTGCACATAGCCGAGGGGCTGCATCCCCATGTCGAGGCATGAGGCGAAGTCGGTCACCGACAGCCCCGAGGTCCAGGCGCCGGACGTGAGGCGCCGGGTGGCCGCCTCGGGGATCCCTTCCTCGGGCAGCTCCGCTTCGGCGCCGGCTGTCGGTGTCATCACCCGTCGAGGGAGATGATGGTCTGCGGCTGGGGGATCGTGTGGCCCGCTGTGGCGGCGTCCGCGACGGCGGTCCCAAGCGAGAGGAACTCGATCGTGTGGTCCCCCCACATGTGGGTCTTCTCCTCGAGGCGGACGCCGACGATCCCCGAGGCGTCCAGCTCGTTGGCCTCGTCCTGCATCCGGGTCATGGCGAGCTCGCGGGCTTCGTAGAGCGCCTGGGTGAAGTTCGGCAGCTCCACGTTGCGGCCGGCGTTGCGCAGCGTCTGTCCGACGCCCCGGTGGGCGATGTGGTAGACGCAGGTGCCCATGACGAGGCCGAGCGGGACGTGTCCGGTCTGCATGAGGACCCAGAAGTCCTGGCCCGAGAGGTCCGAGGTGAACGGCTTGCCCTGGCGGTTGCGGTAGGAGCGGCCGTCCTCCGACTTCACCGCGGTGCCGACCGCGATGAACTCCGCCGTATCCGAGCCCCACTCGTAGTAGTTCACGTCGAGGCGCACACCGACCACCCCGTCGGCGCCGAGCTCGGTGGCCTCGGCGTCCATACGGTCCATCGCGAGCTGGCGCGCCTCGTACATGGCGCCGGTGAGCTTGGTGAGCTCCTGGCTCTGGGACCACCGGCGCGTCTGGATGCCGAGGTGGTAGATCGAGCTGCCCATCACGAACCCGAGCGGATGGAAGCCGACCTCTTTGATCAGGAGGAACTCGTTCACCGAGAGGTCGGAGGTGAACATCCCCTTGTGCCCCGGACGGTCCTCGAGCTCGGCGAGCCGGCGGTTCGCGTCGGGTGGGAGCCCCTCGGGGAGGGGAGCTTGGCGGGCGACGGCGCCCTCGTCTCCGGCGGCGGGGCCAGGCACCTGGGATCGCCCTGTCCCGTCGGGAGCGTCGGTCACGTCAGTTTCCTATCACAAGGGACTCGAGCGCCTCTCGCGTGGCCTGCGTCGTGGCTGCTTCGTCGCGTAAGGCACCCAGCAGCCGTCGCAACCATTCATCGGTGCCGACACGCGTCGAACGAATCCTGATGCCCCCCGAGCTCCGGCTGATCGTGCACTCGAGCGATCCGCGGTCCACCGTCGCGTCGAGCTGCTCGTCGCCAAGCCGGATCGAGACTCGCCGGATCTCCTCGCTCTTTCGGAAGCGCCCGGCACGTTCGACCTCGAGGCGATTGCCGAGTGCGCCCGACAGCCGGGTCACGAGCGCGCGCAGCAGCACGCGCACGTCGCTGTCGTCGGCGTGCAGCGACGAGGCGAGAAGGTCGAGGTCGAGGTCTCCGTCGCTCGGGTCGAAGCTGCCGGTCACCGCCACCACGCTATCGCCAGGCCGCCAGCCGAGCACCGAGACGCGCCGGCGCGTGATCGGCGGGCAGGCGGACGCAGCGCCCGAAGGGGGTCGCCGGGGCAGCGGCCGAAGAGGGTCGCGCCGCGCCCGTAAGCCATTCGTTAACGTGAACGTCGATGTCACCCCTTCCCACACCCCGCTCGGCCACGCCTGCGCCCGGGCGCGCCGGCAACGGCGCACTTGGAAACGGCGCGGCTGGCGTCGGTGGCGCCACAGCCAACGACCGGTACAAGTGGGTCGTCCTCGTCAACACGACGTTCGGCATGATGATGGCGACCCTTGACATGTCGATCGTGCTGATCGCGCTGCCGGACATCTTCCGAGGGATCGGGATCGACCCGCTGAAGCCGGGCAACAGCTTCTTCCTGCTTTGGATGATCCTCGGTTTCATGGTCGTGACCAGCGTGCTCGTCGTCAGCCTCGGCCGGCTCGGCGACATGTACGGTCGGGTGAAAATGTACAACCTCGGCTTCGCCGTCTACACCTTCTTCTCGCTCATCCTCACCGTCACCTGGATGCATGGGACGGCAGCTGCAATCTGGCTGGTGGTCTTCCGGCTGTTCCAGGGAGTCGGGGCTGCGTTCATCATCGCCAACTCTTCGGCCATCCTCACCGACGCCTTCCCGCCGGGGCAGCGGGGAATGGCGCTCGGGGTCAACCAGATCACGGGGATCAGCGGCACCTTCATCGGACTGGTACTTGGCGGCGTCCTTGCGCCCATCGAATGGCGGCTCGTGTTCCTCGTGTCGGTGCCGATCGGTCTGTTCTGCACCATCTGGGCCTACACCAAGCTGCGCGAGGTCCCCCGGCGCAGTGGCGCCCGGCTCGACTGGTTGGGCAATATCACCTTCTCCCTCGGTCTCGTCGCGCTCATGATCGGTATCACCTACGGCATCCAGCCGCACGGGCACGACTCGATGGGGTGGACGAGCCCGTTCGTCGACGGTTGCCTTGGCGGTGCGATCGTGCTGCTGGCGGCGTTCACCTACATCGAGACGAAGGTGCCCGACCCCATGTTCCGGCTCCAGCTCTTTCGCATTCGGGCGTTCACTGCCGGCAGCCTCTCGTCATTCCTGTCGTCGTGCGGCCGGGGTGGTCTCATGTTCATGATGATCATCTGGCTGCAAGGCATCTGGTTGCCGCTGCACGGCTACGCGTTCTCCGCGACCCCCTTGTGGGCGGGTATCTACATGCTGCCGCTCACTGGCGGCTTCCTCCTTGCCGGACCCGTGTCGGGGATCCTCTCGGACAAGTTCGGCTCCCGGCCCTTTGCGTCGGGCGGGATGATCGTTGCCGCGGCGGCATTCGGACTGTTCGAGCTCCTTCCGGTCGACTTCGCCTATTGGCAGCTCTGTCTGTTGCTGCTCATGGCCGGCATCGGGATGGGGATGTTCGCGTCGCCGAACCGGGCGGGCGTCATGAACAGCCTGCCGGCCCAGCACCGCGGCGTCGGCTCAGGCATGAACTCGACCTTCCAGAACTCCGCACAGGTGCTCTCCATCGGCATCTTCTTCACCCTCATGATCGTGGGGCTGTCGGCGACGTTGCCGGCTGCGCTCTACCACGGGCTCGTGACGCACGGTGTGCCCTCTCCGGCGGCTGCGTCCCTCGAAAAGCTTCCCCCGGTGTCCATCCTCTTCGCTGCATTCTTGGGCTACAGCCCGATCAAGCACCTGCTCGGCGCGAACGTACTGTCGCGCTTGCCGGCGGCGAGTGTCAGGGCGCTCACCGGGCGTTCCTTCTTCCCGCATCTGATCACCGCGCCGTTCCGACACGGGCTCCATGAAGCCTTCACGTTCGCGCTCGTCGTCTGCTTGATTGCCGCCGCCGCCTCGTGGCTGCGCGGCGGCAAGTACGTCTACATCGAGCCACGGATGGGCGCGACGGACGGCTCGACCCAGATCGTGCCCGAAAACGGTCAGAGCTCGCGACCCGTCGTGTCCGGCTCCGCGCGCGACGGCCAGGACTCGCGGCCCTTGGGAGTGCGACGAGTTGGCGAGGGCGACCAGGCGGGCGCCGGCGCGCAGCGCTCGCATCCTGAGTGAGCTGACACCCATCCACGGCGCAGGCACGTCGCCACCGCACAGGTGTGCTCGGGTCGGTGCGTACGACCGTCGATCCCCCAGCTCAGCGTTCGAGCCGGCCGCTGCGGCCAGAACGCCGGCCCATGTGCCAGCCATGGCAGAAGGCACACTCGTAGACGCCCAATCGCGCGCCGACCTCCCTCGATCGCTCGTCAGCTGCCACAGCGGCGTCAGCCTTCGTGGCGTAGCGCACCTTGGGACGCCCATCGTCGCGCCAGTGCGACGCGTCGATCGCAAGCGGCCGGTGCGCGCGGTCCCTCGGTGGCATGTCCCGATTCTGCCCCTTGTCTACCGGCATCGAACGCGCTGCCACATGAGCCGACGCGCGTGACGAGCCAACGGCTGCGATGGCGGTACGGACTACTGGGCGCCGACTATTCGCCATCGCCCGAAGCCGGGGGCATGGTCGGGTTCGCCTCGTCGTGGTCGTAGAGTGGCTCGTCAAGCCGCAATGGTGCTCGTGTTCTTCGTGACGCCGGAGCGTGGGGACGTGTCGCAAGTTGCACCGGCACCTCGTCACGCGCACGCTGGGTCGGCATGTCGGGGAAGCGGCGCTTGTCCACCGTCTGGCCCGTGGCGATCGAGGCTGCACGGGTCGCGAGCGACGCGAGCGTCCGCGCCGCCGATGGGTGCTTGTTCTTTCACCTTAGATGTAATCCGCAAGGCGGTACCGCGTCGAAACGCCGTTACCGTCGCACCGATGATCACGTGATCACGCTGGCGGATGCACCGAAGAGCGCCGGTTTCGAGATCGTCGCCATATTGCCTCCTGCGGTCTGCATGCCCTGCGGGGTCTCGCAGCTCCGTCGGCCCCATGCTCGAGCTCCCTTTGCACTTCTATCCCGTGTCTGCGCTCATCAATCTGCAATGTCCTAGGCATGACTGGGGATGCAGGTGTGAAGATCGCGTGTCGTTCCCGTGACGCGCACCCCTCCTGAGCAGGGAGTTTGCTGGCGCGCGCGCGAGAATTGTGCCGGAACCATTTGACGATGAGGGACATGGTCGATAAAACAATGCTCTCGTGATGACGAACGTCAGGCGTGCCATTGCGGCCGGTTCGGACACACGCTTGCGGGCTCGAGTGGCCGGGGTTCCACTCGTCTCCGGCGTGGGTGTCGCAGCGATGCTCGGAGCAGCGCTGTTGCTTCCTGCCGCGCCTGTGGGTGCCAGCTCGGTCCAGAGCCTCCAACAGCAGGCGGCGCAGCTTTCACAACAGATGCTGCTCGAGCAGTTGCAGATCGGTGGCTATCAGCAACAGCGGACAGCGGCGCTCCAAGCGGTCGACGCGGACGAGGCGCAGCTTGCGGTGACCCGGCAGGACATTGCGGCGACGCGGCACCGCATCGCCCAAGACAGGGTCGACCTCCGTCACGCCGCGGTCACCGCGTATGTGACCGGTGGCACGCAGGGCGACGCAACCAACGCGCTGTTCGCCTCGGATCCTGCGAACGGCGCCAGCGGCGTTTACACGCAGGTGATGACGAACGCCCTGTCGAGTGCGCTTCACGCGCTGCAGGCGAACCGCCACGCGCTCGCAGCCGAGATCACCACCGAGGGGAAGCTCGAAGTGGCGGCCCAGAATCAGGCGGCACAGGCGAACATCCTTCTCGCTGACGCGCAGAGCACCGAGGCGGCTCTCGCGCAGCAGAAGTCCAGTGTGACAAGCCAGCTCTCTGCTGCGATCGCGCTGCAGCAGCAACAGGCAGCTGCAGCGGCGGCGGCAGCTGCTGCAGCTGCAGCGGCTGCCCAGCAAGCTTCCCAGGGCACTGCGAGCCCACCGAGCCAGCCGGGTGCGAGCGTGGGGACAAACGGCACACTGCCGGCCCTCCCCCCGTTCCTCCAGTGCGTCATCCAGGCCGAGTCCGGTGGGAATTATCAGGCAGTGTCTCCCACAGGGCAGTACATGGGCGCCTTCCAGTTCAGCCAACCGACCTGGAACGAGGCAGCACAGCTGGCAGGGATGCCGTCGCTCGTTGGCGTTGCACCGACCGCCGCGTCTCCGCGTGACCAGGATCTGCTCGCCATTGCGCTGTACAACGCCGATGGCGAGCAGCCGTGGTACGACCCCTGCCGCTCGTAGCCGGCTGGCGGCACTCCTGATCTGGCGCGCCCACTGATTTCGTCGCCTGCCGAACCTGCCCGCGTGCCCCACCCGAACGCCCGGGCCAGGTGGCGGAAGGTTTGGAACGGGAGTTCACGGGAGAACGCACCGGGTGGTGGCTGATGGCGGCGGCGGAGACGACGAGGAATCGCACACCTCCCGGCCGGAGTCGCGCGCTCCAGCGCCGCGGTCGACCGAACCGCACGTCATGGAAGCGCCGGTCGTCGCCGGCCGGGACCCCGAGGCGGACGCTGCACTCGACCGCATCGTGCTCGAGGGTACGCCGCGGCTATTGCGATCATGGCCCGTCACGCTCGTCACCGGAGTGGTCGCGGGCTTGGAAGTGGGCCTCGGCGTGCTGGCGCTGCTCTACGTCAAAGAGCAGACCGGGTCGCAGGCGCTCGCCGGTCTTGCGTTCTCCATAGGGTTCATCGCGCTTTTGCTCGGTCGCAGCGAGCTGTTCACCGAAGGGTTCCTCACGCCCATCGCGGTCGTTGCTGCCAAGAGGGCCCGCCTGTTGGACGCGGTGAAGCTGTGGATTGGGATTCTCGCAGGCAACCTCGCCGGTGGCATGTTGCTCGCATGGTTCGCGATGCGGGGGTTTCCCGAGCTCCATGTCGAAGCGCGTCGGGCGGGCGCGTACTTCGCGCTCCACGGGTGGTCGCTCAGGGGGATCTCCTTGGCCATCCTCGCCGGCATGGCGGTCACCCTCATGACGCGGATGCACAACGGCACCGAGTCGATGCCGGTGAAGCTGGTCGCGAGCGTGGCCATCGCCTTTCTTCTTGCGGGCCTCCGCCTTTATCACTCGGTGCTCGACTCCCTGCTCATCTTCTTCGCGCTGCAGTCCGGGCACGCCCCCTATGGGTACCTCGACTGGGCACGCTTCTTCGGCGAGTCGGTGGTCGGGAACGTGGTGGGCGGCGTCGCGCTGACGACCGTGCTCCGCCTGCTCCAGTCACGACGCCGGCTGATCGAGCATCGCATCCACGCCGAGATCGAGGCCAAAGAGATCCAGCAAGGAGAGCGCGCCACCTTGTCGGCGCCCCCCCTCGAGCAGCCGCCAGACCACGGCGGCGTATGAGGAACCGGGCGCCCGGCGACATGGCGTAGCGTCGTTGCCATGTGCGCAGACGTCGCGGTGGTGACCGGTGCGACCAGCGGCATCGGCGAGGCCACCGCCCGCCGGCTCGCGGCCGAAGGGTTCGACGTAGTGATCGGCGCTCGACGCGTGGACCGCCTCGAACGTATCGCAGGGCAGATCGGCGCGCGTTGGTCGGTCCTCGATGTCGGTGACCCTTCGTCGGTGGCGAGGTTCTGCGACACGGTGGGCCCGTGCCGTGTGCTCGTGAACAACGCTGGCGGCGCGCTCGGGCTCGATCCGATCGCCCAAGCCGACGAGCACGACTGGAAGACCATGTACGAGGTGAACGTCCTCGGCTCCTTGCGGATGACCAAACGACTACTGCCGGCACTCGAGGCGAGCGGGAATGGACACGTGGTGATGGTGGGGTCCATCGCCGGCCACGAACCGTATGCAGGTGGCGGAGGGTACAACGCCGCGAAGTTCGCCCTCCGTGCGATGACCAAGGTGCTCAGGATCGAGCTTCTCGGACGACCGGTGCGCGTGTCGGAGATCGACCCCGGCATGGTGGCGACCGAGTTCAGCACCGTGCGGTTCCGCGGCGACACGTCGCGTGCGGCCGAGGTGTACAAGGGCATGACGCCGCTCGACGCGTCGGACATCGCCGAATGTATCGCCTTTGTGATCAGCCGCCCGGCGCACGTGAACATCGACGCGATGGTGGTTCTCGCTCGCGATCAGGTCGGGGCGGGCAAAGTGCACCGTGACGACGCAACGATACGAGAAGGGGAGAGTGGGCGATGACCCAGGGCAGGGACCTGTTTGCACGGTTCGACGCGCGCACCGCCGAGCGCCTGCACAATGTCGGAGACGCCCGAGCGGTGGCCCGCCGCCGGCTCCCCCCGGTGGTCTTCGACTATATCGACGGCGCTGCCGACGACGAGATCACGATGCGACGGAACGTTGGGGCGTTCGCCGACATCGAGTTCCGCACCAAGATGGCCTCGGGCGAGACCGACCCCGTGCTCGGCACCCAGGTTCTTGGGACGCCGATCGATCTGCCCGTCATCCTGGCTCCTTGCGGGCTCGTCCGCCTGATGCATGCCGACGGCGCGGCTGGCGCCGCGCGTGCCGCTGCCGCCCGCGGGACGCTGTCGGTGCTCAGCACGGTGGCTGGCAGCTCGGTGGAGGAAGTTGTTGCGGACGCGGGCGTCACGCCGTGGTTCCAGCTTTACGCGGCAGGCGGGCGCCCCGAAGCAGAACAGCTCTGCGGTCGGGCGGCGGCGGCGGGAGTCGAGGTGCTCGTCATCACGGTGGACACTCCGACGCTGGGCAACCGCGAGCGGGACGTGCGGCACGGTGTTGCGCCACCGCTCCGCATCGACCCGCGAAATGCGGCGCCGCTCGGAGCCCAGGTCCTCCTGAGGCCGCGCTGGGCGTTGCAGTTGGCCGCGACGGGCATCCGTCTGGCAGGTCGTGGCACTGGCCTTCGGGGTCATGGCAGTGGCTTGCTCCAGTCCGTGGCGTCCCCGTTCTCGTGGGACGACATCGCCCATCTGCGGCGGCGCTGGGCGGGCCGGGTGGTCGTCAAAGGGGTGCTCAGCGCAGATGACGGCCGCCGTGCCGTCGATGCGGGCGCTGATGCGGTGGTCGTCTCGAACCACGGGGGGCGGCAGCTCGACGGCGCGCCGGCGACCCTGCGTGTGCTGCCGGAGATGGTCGATGCCGTCGGCGACGACATCGAGGTGTACCTCGACGGCGGTGTGCGGCGCGGGTCGCACGTTGTCGCGGCGCTCGCGCTCGGTGCGCGCGCCGTCCTGATCGGTCGGCCATACCTGTATGCGCTGGCTGCCGCCGGCGAGCCCGGGGTGATGCGCATCCTCGACGTCCTACGCGCCGAGATGCGTCGGACGATGACCCTTCTTGGCTGCCCGTCGGTCGCAGAGCTCGGCCCTTCCTGGGTCCGTTCCGATGACCAGCTGGGGGTAGTGGAGACGGCGGGAGCCTGACGATGAGGTGCCGCAGACTCAGGTGCCGGGCGATTGCGCGGGCGCTCCAGGGGGAGCGGCCAGCCTCGGCCCGCCGCGAGGGTCCTCTCCCTCGCTCGGCCCTGTCTCGCCAGCGCCCTTGAGACGCTCGGTGGAGACACCATGGGCCCACGGGATCCTGGAGAAGATCTCGAGCACGTGAGCGAAGGTGGTCGCGGACTCCGGCATCGAGCTCTTGAGACGAACGGGGGCATCTTGTCGT
>JAJZJC010000091.1 GCA_021810205.1 Actinomycetes bacterium | reverse complement strand
GACGTCGAGACCGTCGGCACGCCGCCGCTCATCGGCATGACCGGGCGACGGTGGCCGCACGCGTCCTCGGCGACCGGGTGGCCGCGCCGATCCGGGCTGGCGAGGTGGACCTCCACTTCGCCGACTACTCGCGTGCCGTCGCAGTTGCAGGAGGGCTGCCAGTCGGGTTGAGCCGGGACGCTACGGTCGACGCCGTCGTCGAGAGGGTCGACGGGATCGTCTTGAGCGGCGGTGCCGACGTGGATCCCGACCGCTACGGCGAGGACCGCTCCGCGCAGTGCGGTGTGGTCGAGACGGAGCGAGACGCCTGGGAGCTCGCCTTGGTGCAGGCAGCGATGGCCGCGGGCCTTCCGCTCCTCGGGATCTGCCGTGGCATCCAGGTGCTCAACGTGGCGTTCGGCGGGACCCTGATCCAGGACCTCGAGGACCGCGGCGGCGGGCACCAGCGTGACGACGTGGCGCGCGGGGTCACGGTGCACTCGGTCGAGCTCGAGCCCGGCAGCCTGGCCGCGTCGCTCTACGGGACGCTCCGCCAGGTGAACAGCCTCCACCACCAGGCCGTCGACCGGCTCGGAGCCGGTCTCGTCGCCTCCGGCCACGCCCCGGACGGCACGGTGGAGGCGCTCGAGATGCCAGGTGCGCCCGTGCTCGGTGTGCAGTGGCATCCCGAGATGCTGCTCGACGCGCAGCCCGATCCGGGGTTCCTCTGGCTCGTCGCCCGAGCCTCCGAGCGCGTGCCTGCGCAGCCTGCGCAGCCCAGGCGTCGAAGCGGACGTTGACGCGACGCCCTGCCGGGCGCGGCGATCAACGGCCCCCGTTCCCGCCCTCGCCCCCGGCTCCACGGCGCCCACGGCGCCACGCCGCCTCCGCGCTGGAGGCCACGGCGTCAGGGTGCAGGCCGGTTGCCGCAGCGACTCGGGCGACGTCGTCAGGCTCGGCCTTCACCCTCGAGATGCCGGCCTTGACGCGTACCGGCTGGCCTTCGACGAGGACCTCGTGGAGCTCTCTCGACTCGGGCCAGCGCTCCGCGCGCACCGCTCGGGCGCCGAGGCTCCCCGTCGTCCGGCGGAGGACGTCCGCCAGCGCTTCCGCCCGTGCCGGATCGCACAGCACGTGGACCGTGTGGCCGGGGCGACCTTTCTTCATCACGACCGGGGTGATCCAGGCGTCGAGCGCGCCGGCGTCCAGCAATGCCGCGACTGCGATGGCGAGCTGCTCGCCGGTCGCGTCGTCGAGGTTCGCCTCGACCACGGTGACCGGCTGCCCGTGGCCCGTGCGTGCGGCAGCCGGCGTTCCGAGCACTACCTGCGTGCAATTCGGGAGCGTGTCGAGCTCCGCCGCGCCTGCTCCGTAGCCGGAGGCGCGCACCGTCATCGCCGGCATCGGGCCAGCCGTGCCAGGTGTCGCGAGCGTGCGCACCAGCGCTGCGCCGGTCGGCGTCGTGAGCTCGACCGGCACCGGGCGCCCGTACGTAGGGAACCCCTCGAGGAGCCGGAGGACGGCGGGCGGCGGGTTCGGCAGCGTGCCGTGGGCGGCGAGCACCGTCCCGGTGCCGACCGCTACAGAGGAGACCGACACCGTCTCGACGTCGAGCACCTCGAGTGCCGCGGCGGTGCCAACGACGTCGATGAGGGCGTCGTGCCCCCCGACCTCGTGGAAGTGCACGGAGTCGGGGTGCGAGTGGTGCAGCAGGCCCTCGGCGTCCGCGAGCGCCGCGAAGGTGGCGAGCGCCCGACGCTCCACTCGCTCGGGCAGCCTGGCCTCGCGGACCGCTGCCGCAACGTCCGCGTGGGTGCGCGTGACCCCCGCGCCCGCGCCCGCCACCGCCCCCGCCCCGTCCCGGTGCACGTCCACGTGCACGATCGCGCGCGTGCAGGCGATCCCTCCGCGCAGCACCGGATCGACTCGGAGCTCCCAACCGTCGACGGGCAGGCGCTGGAGCATCGCGACGACCTCGGCCTCGTCGGCGCCCGCGTCGAGAAGGCTGCCGAGGGCCATGTCACCGGCGATGCCGGCGAAGCAGTGGAACCACGCGATCGTGCCGCTCATCGGAGGAGGCGCGCCACCGCAAAAGCTGCGCCGTAGCCGTTGTCGATCCCGACGACCGTGATCCCCGAGGCGCACGACGCGAGCATGGCCAGAAGCGCGGTGACCCCCTCGAGGGATGCTCCGTAGCCGACGCTGGTCGGAACGGCGACGACCGGGGCGGCGGTGACGCCGCCGACGAGGCTCGCCAGCGCTCCCTCCATTCCGGCGACCACGACCACAACATCCGCGTCCTGGAGCTCTTGTGCGGAGGCCAAGAGCCGGTGCACTCCTGCAACGCCGCAATCTGCGAGGAGCGTCGGGGAGAAGCCCAGCGCGTCCAGCACGCCCCGGCACTCGTCGGCCACCGGCAGGTCGGCGGTTCCCGCCGTGACCACGAGGACGCGGCCGGGACGGCGTGGCGCGGGCCGCCACGCAGCGAGCGAGAGGCTTCCCGTCGCGCCGCGCGCTGCGCCGCGCGACGCGCCGCCCGTCGGGGTGACCGACGCCTCGCCCGTCGGGGTGACCGACGCCTCGCCGTAGCCCGCGTCCGCCGCCGCCTGCGAGGCTGAGGCGACTTGGTCCGGCGTCGCGCGGGTGAGCAGCACCGGACCGGAGCCGGCGTCGAGCAGCTCCACGACGATGGACGCGCACTGCTCGGGACTCTTGCCGGGGCCGTAGACGGCCTCAGCAAATCCCTGCCGCAACGCCCTGTGGTGGTCCACCCGTGCGAACCCGAGGTCGGCGAAAGGGAGGTGCCGCAGGCGCCTCACGGCGTCGTCGGGGTCGCAATCCCCTTTCGAGACGTCGAAGAGCAACTGGCGCAGGAAAGGTTCGTCCATCTCGGTTCACTATCCTGCCCTGCCATGTCCGGCCTTGCGTCCCGCCCCCCGTCGTCGGTCGGGTTCCTGGGGCCTCTGGGCACCTTCACCGAAGAGGCGCTGCTCACCCAGGAGGACTTTGCGGCGGCGGCGCTCGAGCCCATGGCCACCATCGGCGAGGTGCTCGAGGCGGCGCGCTCGGGCAGAGTGGACGTCGGCTTCGTGCCGATCGAGAACGCGATCGACGGCGTGGTGCGCGACACCCTCGACGCGCTGATCTTCGACGTCGACCTCCTCATCCAGCGAGAGGTCGTCCTCGACGTGCGCCTGCATCTCATGGCCCCGAGAGGGGCGTCGATGCGAGACGTGCGCCGCGTCGTCTCGTACCCGGTGGCGCTCGCGCAGTGCCGGCGCTTCTTCGCCGAGCGACTGCCAGGCGTAGAGACGGTTGCGGCCAATTCCACCGCAGACGCTGCTCGCCAGCTCGGCGAGCAGCGCGACCGGTATGCCGCGGCCATCGCACCGCGTCTCGCGGCGGATCTCTACGACCTTGTGATCCTCGCCGAGGACGTGGCGGACTTCCAGGGAAACCAGACGAGGTTCGTCGCGGTCACCGACGCCGGGATCCCGCCGCCGACCGGCCACGACCGGACGACGATCGTCTGCTTCCAGGATGCGGACCGGCCCGGAAGCCTCCACGGCATTCTCGGCCAGTTCGCGGCGCGAGGCATCAACCTCACCCGGCTCGAGTCGCGCCCCACGAAGCAGGGGCTCGGCGAGTACTGCTTCGCCATCGACCTCGCGGGCCACATCGCCGACGAGGTCGTCGCGGACTGCCTGCGTGACTTGCGAGCGAGCCTCGCGGACGTGAAGTTCCTCGGGTCCTACCCGGCGGGCGGGCGGCACGCGCCGGAACGCCGCCGAGAGGCCGACGCCGCGTGGCGAGAGGCGGATCGGTGGCTGACCGGGCTTCGTTCCCAGATCATCGGCGCGGCGGGCGGCGATCGGCGGGGGGACGAGGGCCAGCGTGCGGGCAGGAGGCCGGACGACCCTCGTGACCCCGGTCGCGGCCGCCGAGGAGCACGGTAGGGTCAAGTGGTGATGCCGGATTCTTCGTTGCCCGGGACCTCGTCGGCGTCCGATCGCGGCTCCCGGCGCGCCCTTTTGCTCGAGAACATCCATTCCGACGCGGTCTCCGTGCTCGAGTCGGCGGGTTTCGAGGTGGAGACGACAGCGCGCTCCCTCGGCGAGGACGAGCTGCGCGAGCGACTGGCAGACGTCGACGTGGTCGGCATCAGATCGCGTACGCACGTGACCGACGCCGTGCTGGACGCGGCACCCCACCTCGTGGCGGTGGGAGCGTTCTGCATCGGCACCAACCAGATCGACCTCGCGTCCGCCACCCGCCGGGGCATCGCGGTGTTCAACGCGCCGTTCTCCAACACGCGTAGCGTCGTGGAGCTGGCCATCGCCGAGATGATCGCGCTCACCCGGCGGCTGACCGACAAGAGCGCGGCGATGCACGCAGGCAGGTGGGACAAGTCGGCAGTCGGCAGCCACGAGATCCGCGGCCGGCGTCTGGGCATCGTCGGCTACGGGAACATCGGCAGCCAGCTGTCGGTCGTCGCGGAGACCCTCGGTATGAGCGTCTTGTTCTACGACACGGCCGACAAGCTCGCCCTCGGCAACGCTCGCTCGTGCGGCACCTTGGAGGAGCTGCTCGAGTCGGTGGACATCGTCACCCTGCACGTGGACGGCAGACCCGCGAATCGCGAGATGTTCGGCGAGGAGGAGCTCGCCCGGATGCGCCCGGGAAGCCTCTTCCTCAACCTGAGCCGCGGGTTCCTGGTGGACCATTCGGCGTTGCGGGCGCACCTCGTCTCGGGGCATCTCGCGGGAGCGGCAGTCGACGTCTTCCCCCACGAGCCTTCCAGCAGCTCCGAGCCCTTCGTCTCCGAGCTTCAGGGGCTGCCCAACGTCATCCTGACGCCGCACGTCGGCGGGTCGACGGAGGAGGCCCAGCAGGACATCGGCAACTTCGTGGCCAGCAAGCTCGTCCGGTACTTCGACCGAGGCAACACGTCGCTCAGCGTGAACCTGCCCCCGCTCGACGTCCCCGAGCCGGCCGGGCCGGGCCGTCTGCTATACGTCCACCAGAACGTCCCGGGCGTGCTCGCGGAGGTCAACTCCCTGATCGCCGAGCACGGCCTGAACGTCGCAGGAGAGCTGCTGGGCACCCGTGGCGAGGTGGGCTACGTGGTCACCGACCTCTCGGCGGACCCTCCCGCCGAGCTGGTGAAGGCGCTCGAGACGCTCGAGGTCACCGTGCGCCTTCGGGTCGTGTCCCAGGCGGCCCGGACGTCCCAGGCGGCCCGGACGTCGTGACGCACACAGCCGGCTGAGCGCGCGACGGGCGCCCAGCCCGGAGCCAGGCATCAGCTGGGAGGCTGCCCTCGCACCACGACCAAGGGGCACGGGGAGTGCGCGGCGCAGTTGAAGCTCACGGAGCCGAGGAAGGCGCCGGCGAGCCCACCGTGGCCCCGGTTCCCGACGACGAGCAGGTCCGCGCCCCGTGCTCGATCGACGAGGACCTGCGCGGGACGGCCTTCGACGACCGCGGTCTCGACCTTCACGGCCGGGTGCTCGCCGAGCACCGCCGTCACCGTCTTGTCGAGGGCGGCACGCAGGGGCGCCAGCGGGTCCGTCCCCGGAGGGTTGGACGGAATCCACATGTCCCTGTACGGGTTCTCCCACCCGAGGACGGCCTCGACGACGTCTCCGCGCCGCTTCGCTTCGTCTGCAGCCCAGCGCAGCGCCTCCTTCGAGGAGGCCGACCCGTCCACTCCGACCACGATCCTTCCCATGAGAGCACGATGGCCGCTCTGGGTGCCTTGCGATAGGGAACTTGGTCACACGAGCGCGCCGCTCAAGGTGCCGGAGGGGGCGTGACCTCCCAGACCGGGGGCACGCTCGGTCGTCCAGGCCTCGTGAACGCCGTCAGGGATTCTCCGGATCGAGGAGGGGCGCCGGTATCGGGTGGGGCAGACGGACCCGGGAAAGGGGGCGCATGGGTGAAGTGGACCGTGCCGTCGTCGAAGGCGTCGCCCGTCGGACCGTGCTTGCCACCCAGCGCTTGGGCAGTCCCGGGGGGCCTCCCTCCCGCGCCGGTCTCCTGCATCTCGGCCGACCCCTCACGCTCAGCCTCAGCCTCGGCCTCAGCCTGGCCCTGCGCCTCGCCGCGCGCGGGGCGGGTCCGTACGTCCAGCTCTCGGCGTGCAGCCAGGAGCGCGAGCCGCGCCTCTACGACGGAAAGGCGGTCCCGCAGGCTGTTGCGCTCCCGCTCGGCGAGGTCGAGCGCGTCGGCGGCGCGGTCGAGCAGCCGGTCCACGGTGTCGGCCACGTAGCGGTTCGTTGTGCGAGGCAGGTTCGGGTGGCGCAGCTCCGACGCGGTGAACGGCTCGCGCCAGGCTTCCGTGTCGATCACGAGTCGGGGTGTGCCCTGCCCGTGCACCTCCGCACGTGGAGGAGCGGCCTCGGGGTGCACCGACCCCTCGGGCTTCTCGGAAGCGTGGGCCGGCGGTTCTGGCGATGGCCGGGCCAGGTAGGTCATGCGGCTTGCCGCCACCGCGTCGGCCAGCCGAGTCGCGGCCGCCTGTAGCTGCTCGGTGGTCGTTGCCAGGTGCCGCAGGACCGCGGTGTGCGATCGCAGGTGGGCGCCGTACTCGCTCACCGCTCCGACGAGCTCCCGCACCACCGCCGCGCTGGCCCGGCTCTGGCTGCCCGTCTCCTGCACCTGCGCCAGGAGCTCGCCGAGCACCACGACGACGCGGTCCGACTCCGCGGACTTCGACTCCTGGCCGACATCGCTCGCTGTGCCGAGCGACGGAGAGCGCACTTCCCTGGCGGTCTCAGCCGTGCGGATCACGTCATCGTGTCCGTGCGCCTCGACGGTCGCCACTGGCGCGCGCCCGAGGTTCGGTCGGTGCCCGGTCCGGCGCCGCGTAAGCGAGTAGGTCGCGCCTGCGCCGGCCAGGAGCGCGAGCACGATCTCGCCAGGGAGGCCTCCGAAGAACAAGAAGGCGTACCCGACAAGCGGGATCGACCCGATGACCTCACCGAGGATCTGCGACGGCCGGACCTCGAAGGGGTTGGGTCCCGAGATCGCATCCGCTTCGGTCGTGAAGCGGGGACCGTACGCCGTGTACACGATCCCGACGATCCTGCGTTCGACGTCGGGCGGGAGGTGGTCGCGCGTCTGGAGACTGGAGGGCACCGCGACGGCGATGACGTCGCCCTTTCGGAGCGAGCTCGGTGCCACGCCCTGCAGCAGCGCGAGATCACCGTTGGAAAGCGAGGGGCGCATCGAGCTTCCCTGCACAGCGATGACCGGTGGGTTGGCATGCTGGATGGCGATCGCCGCGTAGAAGCTCGTCACGGCGCAGAACAACAGCACGAGGGCGGCTCGAGCCACGAGCCGCCGTACGGAACGGGGGACCGCCCCCCGCCCGCATGGGCGCTCGGGTGGGCTCTCTTTCTCCGGTGGCTTGACGTCGAAGCGTCGCATCGTCCGCCTGGGCTGGTGTCGCTGCGACGAGACGCTACAGCGTCGCAGGTGGCCGGCAGCGTCTTTCTTCTTTCGTTCTCCCTGCATCGCTTCATTGCTCGTCCCGCGCCAACTCCCACCGAGAGCTCGAGGAGTCGTGGAGCACTCGACGAGCGATCCGAGCGCTCCCCGCTGTGGTGGGTGAGCCACAGCACGCTGCCGGCAACGCGGACCCGCGTGGCCGCTCTCGCGGTCTTCGGGCTCGTGGCCCTGGCCGCTCTCGGTGCCTCACTTGCAACGGTCGAGGCCGCAGTCCCGCACCGGCGTCTCGTGCCTGCCACGACGAGCCTGCACCGCCACGAGCTCTTGCCGACATTCCTCGGCGAGACGCTCGCCAATGCGCAGCGACTCCTCGGCGCAGGTCGCCGCATCGCTCACCGTCTTCACGGCGCGGCTCCACGTCACCAGCTCGGACGCGTGCTTTTCTCCCGGCGCCATCCCGGGCACGACACCTGCAGTCCCTGCCACCTGGCGCGGTCCGCGCTGAGAGTCCCCGTCGATCTCGTCGGGCCGAACCCGCACACGCCCTTCGAGCTGTGCCACCGCCGAGGCGGCGTCACCTACGAAACGGGGTCGTCTGGCGTCGACGGCTCGATGTTCGACGGCTCGCTGTTCGACGGCTCGCTGTTCGACGGCTCGATGACGGAGGCTCCCCGGATCTCCGCGACATCCTCGGGTGACGCCTCTCGGAGAGTGGGCCAGCCGAGTCCATTGGTGCCGCAGAGGAACAGCCGCTCCTGACCCTCTTTCAGAGGTACTCGCATCTCCTTGGACCTTCTCAGCAGCACGAACCGCATACGCAGGAAATGCTCTCCTGGATCCACGTTGAAGACCTTTACCTGGTTGATTCCGATCTTTCCCGCGACGCGGTGGTCGAGAACCACCGTGTAGCTCCAATGAAGCCTGAAGAGGCGAGCGAGCAATCCGGCAGGGAGCACGGTCGCGGGCGTCACCGACCAGGTTCGTTCCGGCCTGACGAGCCTGATCTCTGACATGGCACAAGATCCTTTTCGAAGCCGAGCCCGCCTATGGGGTGAGGCCGTGGGCGATCAGGAATTCTTGCGTTCTGCGACCAAGACAGCAAGAGAACACCTGCAGGCAGGTCGCTCGTGGTCATGGTGTCGTTTGCCGGCGCCGAACTCGTATTCGTGGTCGAAGAAGTGTCGGAGGGTGGCTACGTCCCTCGTGCAGTGGGCGACTCGATCTTCACCGAGGCTGATGGCCTCGACGCGCTGCAAGACATGGTTCGAGACGCCGTGGACTGCCGCTCCGCTTGACGACGACGGTCTCGGGCGCGCTCCGAGCCACCGTTCCCGTCGGCGGTCCGCTCCGATCGGGCACGGTGGCGGCCATCCTCGCTGAAGTCGCCTCGCACCCGGGGCACGAGATCAGCGTTCGAGGAACGCCTTTTCGGCTGACGCCTGGTTCGACCGCCATATCCCCAAGAGCCCCCAAATCACGGGCCGTGAGTGCGCCACTCAGCCATCCGGCGTGACCGAGCCCCAGCTCTCACGGGGATCGGTCAACGTCTGTGGCGGGCCGGTGGCCGTCGTGAACGACAGGGTCCGAAAGACCAGCTGCCCGTCGAAGTAGCCGGCATGTGAAAGAGCCACCTTCACCTGCGCCGACGTGAACGTTCCGTCGGCGTTCTTCGTGTACAGCTCCGCCAACCCGTCCAGGGTTGTCCCGGTCCATTTCTGCCAGGTGATCTCCTTCAGGTACCCAGCGTTCGTCGTGCAACCGATCACGATCTCCTGCGGTCGGACGCCGGAGCCGGCGTCGCTCCGACCACACGGAGGGGTCCCCGGCACCGGGGACGCTGTTGCCGGCCGTGCCGGCAGCGCCAACGCCGAGCGCGGCACATTTCTCGACCGGGAGCGCAGCTGGGCCTTCGTGTAGGCAATGCTCGAAACCGCACCTGGGATGTCGTAGCTCGCGATCAGGTTCGCGGCGTCGAGGCAGACGAGCGCAACCGGGCTCGCCGGTTTCCCGAACGCAAGGCATGACCATCTGTGTGCGTCCACGTCTCGAACGACGAGATGGGCAGGCTGTGGCGTGACGTGCACGCCGGCGAGCTTCCCCGAGTACTCGGCGATGGCGTTCTGCAGCCCGAGAAGGAGCGCCGTCGGGGGGTAGGGGCCGAGCAGCGCCGCGTTGGTGCCCATACCTGCTGTCGAGAAGCTGCTGCAGCGCCACGGCGAGGAGGCTCCGTAGCGCTCGCAAGAGTACGGGCCAGCTTGCTCACGGGCCGGGCGCTCGAAGACCGCCGAGGCGCTCTCGGTGGCGTGGATGTCTTGGGCCGAAGGAGTGGAGAAGTACGCCCACTGCGCCTTTGAGATCTGAGCCACGTCGACAGAGCCACTGAGGGCATGCCGCCCGGTTCCGTACTGGACCGTGTACCGCAACACGAATCGCCCGGTGAACCCCTTCTCAGCCCGGGAGAGGAACGCAGCGACCTCGCCAGGCGACGCGATCGCCGGGCCATGGTGGGCACGGGTGGGGGGCGAGCCACCCAAGGCACCCAGGAGTCCAGCTACGAGCCCGACGGCTGCAATGAGCGCAAGCGCACAGAACGCCCAGCGCCGCCGCTGCCGGCGGCGCGCCTCTTGGATGAGGACCTCTGCCGGCTGCTCCGGCTCGTCGCCGAGCGGCGCCGGCGCGAGGTCGGGCGGGACCCGGGGCACGCCTGGTCCGGACCGTTTGCCCGTCGTCGTGCCCATCCAGACCCTCCCTCTCTGGTGCTAGGGTACATATCATCATGAGGAGGGTCAAGAAGGTCGACGTCTCGGACCAACTGGCCCTTCACGAGCAGGTGGCCGCACGACCGGACCCTTCCGCCTCCACACTTCTGCCCGAAGGGACGCCCGAGGTCGAGCACCCACCAGCGAAGGCGGCGGCGCCCAAGTGCGGCACCCAGCGCACGGTCACCATCCCGGGCGCAGTCACGCCGAGGCTTCGCCAGACGCTCTACTGGGCAAGCCGGTACATCTGGCGTTCCGAGCACAGAGACGCGCCCTCGTCGAGCAGCGTGGCGTACACCCGGGCCGGAGCCAGGTCGGAGAAGCGCTCGAAGCAGAGCACTTCTACGATCCGGTCCTTCTCGGCGTCGGAGAGCGAAGCCCGGTGGAGTCCTCGAGGTGGGCTCGCTCGCCG
>JAJZJC010000090.1 GCA_021810205.1 Actinomycetes bacterium | reverse complement strand
CGCAACGCCGAGAAGATGATCACGATCACGGCCCATGCGATGGGGACGGACCCGCGTGCGAGCCAGTTCCCGGCGACCTTGCGCACCGCAGTCTGCTCGCGCACCGGGGAGATCAGCTCATCGCTGACCTTCTTACCTTCCGGTTGCGTGATGTCGATTGCCATGTCCGCTCCTGCGATAGATCTCTTCGGCCACGAGCACTCGGCATCCTGCTCGAGTGCTGGCTGGCTCACGTGGACGAGCTGTAGGTCTCCCCAACGATGCGATCCTCGTTGATCGCCTCCCCGGTGAGCTCCGCCGAGAGCCGGCCCCGGCGCAAGACGAGCACGCGGTCGCAGAGCTCTTCGATCTGTGAGGCGTCCGTCGTCGCGCACACGACCGCCGTGCCCGCGAGCGAGACGTCTCGCAGCTTCTCCAAGATGTCGGTGCGCGCGCCGACGTCGACTCCCTTGGTCGGCTCGTCGAGGAGCAGGACCCTCGGGGCACCCGCCATCGCCTTGGCGATGAGCACCTTCTGCTGGTTGCCGCCGCTCAGGCTGCCGAGCAATAGATCGGGGTCGGGCGGCTGGACGCCGTAGTCGGCCAGCAGGCGCTGCACTTCGTGGTGCAGACGGCGATGCTGGATGCGTCCGACGGCTCCGCTGTAGCGGTCCAAGATCGCGAGCGAGATGTTCTCCGAGACGCTGAGCACGGGGGCGACGCCCAGTCGCTGACGGTCATGGGGGACGAGCGACACCCCCGCCTTTCTCGCGGTGACGGGGGAGAACGACGCGAGGTCCCACTTGCGGCCGTCGAGCTCCATCGTGCCGCCGCACTCGACCCCAGCGCCGCCGAGGATGCGGACCACCTCGTCGAAACCGGACCCCACGAGTCCGGTGACCCCGAGCACCTCACCGGTACGGACCTCGAAGCTCACGTCCTCGAGCTCGATCCCGCGCAACCCGGTCACGACCATCGACGCCCGCGACGCGTCTCGCGTCGTGCGGGACACCTCAACCGCGTGCCGCTCGATCGGGTGGCCGATGATCAGCTCGACGAGCTCGTCTTCGGTCATCCCCTCGGTAGCGTGCTCACCGACCACCTTCCCGTCGCGCAGCACCGTGATGCTGTCGGTCCACTCGAGGACTTCGTCGGGGAAGTGCGACACGAAGAGGACTGCGTGGCCCAGCGCGACCACCGCGCGCACGACGGACTGCAACTGGTCTCTGGCCGCGAGCGGCAACGACGCGGTCGCCTCGTCGAGCACGAGCACGCCACGGCTCCCCGCCTCGGGCCTCCCCGACCGGAGCCCCTCTGCTGCCCGCACGATCGCCACCATTGCCTGGATGGCGGCTGGGAGCTCGCTGACGGTCCGGCGCGGGTCGACGCGCACGCCGAAGGACTCCAGCAGCTCGGAGGCCTTGGCATGCTCGGCCCGCCAACGCAGCCACACCTTGGGCTCACCGACGAACCTGTCCGCGAAGAGGTTCTCGGTCACCGAGAGACTGCCGACGAGGCCGAGGTCTTTGTGGACGAAGCGCAGTCCGACCGCCCGGCTCCCGCCGCCGCCGAGGCTGTGCGTCACATCCTTGCCGTCGATGACGATACGCGCACCAGGTTCGGGGTCGTGATACCCGGCGAGGATCTTGACGAGCGTCGACTTGCCGGAGCCGTTCTGGCCGACAAGCCCGTGCACCCGACCAGGCATGACCCGAAGCCATGCCTGGTCGAGCGCTTGCGTAGTACCGAAGGACTTCGACAGCGCCTGGATCTCGAGCAAGGCGGTCGCCGTCCCTGGCGCCTTGTCGAGCACCCCGGCGACGGCGTTGGTGTCGGCCACCCTTCGCGTCGCGGCCCCGTCCCCCGGCATCGTCAGCGGGTCAGGCCCCAGAGCTTGGAGTACCCGGCCTCGAAGCCATTGCCGTAGCCCTGCGACTGCTGCGGCGGGTTCCCGGCTCGGGCGATGTTCTTCGACGTCCAGATCATGAGCGGCGTGTTCTCGTTGGGGACGGGCTTCAAGCCGGCCATGATGCGCATCTCTTGATCCATGATCGCCCAGGCGATCCACTTGAGGTCTTCGCCGACGTCCATGACGACGTCTTTGTGCTGCTGAAGATACTTCAAGACGAACGCCGTGCCGTCGTAGCTGACCACGTGCACCTTGCCCGTGTCCCCTGCCAGGCTGATGGCAGGGATGACATATTCGGACTGGCTGTCGTAGACCGGGATGACGTAGTTGATTGTGGGGTGCGACCGCAGGATCGACTCCACCTGGGTCTGGGTCTGCGAGGCCCAGTTGGCGACCGGGATGTTGATGAGCTTCACCTTGCAGGCACGGCAGTTGCGGTGAAACGCATTGACCGCGGCACCGGCTTCCTCGGGACTGGAGACGACATCGTTGGACTCGATGACGAGGGCGTTCGCATGCCCGTGCGTGTGCTGGATCACCCAGTCCGCCATGACCGTGCCAGCCGTCGCGTATGGCACGTCGACCACGCCTTTGAGCAGCGGATCGGCCTTCTGGCCGATGCTGTAGGCGTCGGAGGCGACGACGGGAATGCCAGCGGCCTTCGCCGACTCCATCTCCGGGGTCAGCTGTTCGGGATTGATGCCGGCGAGCAGGTCGATGAGGTTCGCGTGCTGCGCGACGGCCTGCTGCATGCCCTTGACCCATGTGGCACTGTTGCCGTCGTTGCTGTAGTCGATGAAGTTGATCCCGACCCGCTTCGCGACGGCCGCCATGTCGTTCTCGATGATCTGGACGAACTGGTCCTGGCTGTCGACGGGAATGCTGAAGAGGGTCTTGCCGGCGTCCAGCTTCTTGGCGTCGAACGCGGGGCCGGGCGCCTTGAACTTGGGCACGGCGCTGTAGCGTTTCACGACCGCACCGACCGCGGCCGAGCCCTTGGCCGATCGCTTCGCCGAGCCCTTCGCCGAGCCGGCGGCACCGGCGAGACCTCCGCCCGCCAGGACCAGGATCGCGGCCATCGCCAACGCGATCATGGCCGACCCTGCCCTACGAGAACCTCGATGACGAATACCGAACCGCCAATGCAATCCGCGTAGCACGCGTCCCCCTTCGTCGTTTGCTGCGCCGCCTGGTGCCGGCAACCTGACAAGAGTCTGCGGACGCGCGGGCGTGACCGCAATGGACAGACTGTCGCTACCTGCCGCACCGGTGCGCGCACGTTGTCCTCCCGAGCAGCGTTCCCAGCCCACGGCCTCATCACCCGCGTGGGACCACCCGCGTGAGATCACCCGCGTGGGTCACGTGACGCGTCAGGGTGTGGCGAGCCCGAGCAGCTGGCGCAGGCGTGAGACGTCGTAGGAGACGGCGCCCTCGGGAACGACGGTCCGCTCGTACTCGTGGAGAAGAGCGAAGAGGTCCTCGCGTCGAGTGGGGTCGTCCGCCGCCTCGCGCGGGGTGAGCCCGCCGAGCGCGGGGACCGGCTCGTCGAGCCAGGCCACCTCCCGCTCGCGCAGCAGCTGGGTCATCGCCGCAGCGACCTCGGGCGGCAGCGCAGACGGCTCGACGCCGGTCGGTGCGCCCGTAGCGCGCGGGCCCGTAGCGCGCGCTCGATCGCCGAGGTGTCGTCGCCACGCGTCGGCCACGGGCTCGTGGGTCTCCTCTATCGCTTCGAGCGTCCCGAGGGCCTCGGTCACGGTCTGCTTGATGCGCGCGAATCGAACCTCGCTGTTCGCCGACAGCGTCAGCGTCCCGCCCTCGATCGTCGCGGTGGCCCGCACCACCCGCTGACCGTCGTGCTCCACCATCTCCGCCCAATGGTCGTCGCCGTGGCGCTCGAGGCTGGCGTCGAGTCCCGCGGCTGCCGACGCGGCGTCGGTGATGCGATAGGTGCCCTGGCACAGCACAGTGGGCTCGCCTTCGGCGTTCACGAGCGTGGGCATCCGGCGCGCCCGCACCAGCTCGTCTGCGAGCGCCCACGCGCCGGCCCCCTCGTCGAGCAGCGCCATGAGCGGCCCGCGTTGGGACAGCGTGACCAACACCAGGCCGCCGACGATCTGGTAGCCGGTCCCGTCGAAGACCGGATGGGCGAAGACGAGATCGCCGTCGTGCAGCGACCGAGAGCCCGCACGCTCGTGCACCTCCACCTCGTCACCGGTCCGCAGGTCCCGAAGGCTGAACCCGCTGCCCGGGCGGACCTGGCCGACCTCGTGGACCGACGGCCCGCCGAGCGACCACTGCGCGGCGAGGTTCGCCTCGTCGACCGGCAGGAGCGGCCCCCGCTCGGCGATGAAGCCCGCCACTGCGCCGTCGGCGAACAGCACGAGCGACGCGGCGAGATCGAGGTTGAGGCTGGCCGCACGCAGTGCCGACCGGTGCGCACCAAGTGTGCCCTCGAGGAGGACGGCCAGGCCGAGCATGTCCTCGACGGGGCCGAAGCGCTCGAGCCACCACCGCATCTTCTCCCATATCCATCGCACCCGGCTCTCGAGTGGCAGTGGTGGGGCGAGCCCGGGACGCGAGAGGCAGCACTGCTTGTACTTGCGGCCCGACCCGCACGGACACGGATCGTTGCGTCCGGCCTGGCGAGCGGGCGCGCCAGAGGCCGCGACGCGCCGCAGGAGCGCGATCCGCCCCTCGTCCTCGTCCCCGGCACGTTCGAGCAGGCGAGCCGCTGCCGCTGCGTCACCTCGATCGCTCGCGTACCACGCCGCGTCGGCAAGCGCCGGCTCGAGCTCGGGGTCGGACGCGACCGCCGCGCGCAGGCACGCCTCGGCCGCGTCGACATCGCCCGCCCGCCCCGCCACGAGCGACTCGCACCACCACAGCCCTGCTTCGTGGCGGCGACCCTCCGCCTGGCGGAGCATGCGCAGGAAGGCGCGCGCCGGCGCCGGGTCGTGCGCGTGGACCTCGGCGAAGGCCTCGGCGATCTCGGAGTCGCACAGCACGTGCGCAAGCGCGTGGCTCGACTCCTTGTCGGGCCTGGACTCCTGGTCCGCACCGGGGCCGGCGCGGACGACCCCCTCGGCGAGCACCGTCAGGACGCGCGCCTCGGCGATGCCCAAGCCCCGGCGCGAGGCCACCGTGGCGAGGGCGCGCGCCCGCTCGAACACCGCCCAGTCGGTCCCGGCCGGCGCGGTGTGGCCGTGACGGACCTCGAAGCCGGCCGCGTCGAGGAGCTCGTCGAAGGGTGGCAGCGGCTCCGCTGCGAGCGCGGGAGCGTCGAGGACGAGCTGACAGAGGAGCTGGATCGGGGCAACCGGCATACGGTGCCCCTGGTCGTCGCAGGAGGCGAGCCCCTCGAAGCTCGCGCGCAGCCGCGCGACGTGGATCTCGGTCACCGTTGGCGCCGCCTCCAAGACCCGTGCCGCCACGGTGGCCAGCCCGTCGCCGTTGCCCGCGGCAACTCCGGCGGCGTCGAGGGTGAAGCCGATCACCGTCCCCTCGGGGGCGGAGGGCACCCCGATGTCGTCGAGTGACAGGCAGCGCCCGTGCCCCGCGACCTCTCGCAGCTCGGCGGCGGCTGTCGCAGCGGTGTGCGGCTCGGCGAAGTGCAGGTGCCCGTCGCCACAGGTGAACGCCTCGAGCAGGGACAGCCCGGGGAAGACCTCGACGAGGCGCTCCCCGGCCTCCCAGCTCGACAGGCGGTGCGAGATGGTCACCCCGTCCGCGAGCACATACGCGCTCGCCAGACAGCCGCCACCGACGAAGACGAGCGCTGGGTCTGCGGCAAGCGCCTCGACCTCTTCCTCGTCTGCTCCCAGCGCCTCGGCCAGCGCGTCGAGCGAGAGCGGCCCTCGCTCGGCGAGGAGGCGGTGGGCATCGACGAGGAGCTCGTCGTCCTCGTCCCAGTCGTCCGCGCCGTCGTCCGCGTCGTCGTCCCAGTCGTCCGCGTCGTCGTCCGCAGCGGGTCCCATCGCCTCCCAGGACTCAGGCAACGCCTCGAGCAGGCTCGCACGCTCGGCGTCGCTGACCGGCTCCTCGCCGGCCGCTACCCGGCGGATCTCCTCGAGGGTGACCGAGCCCAGCATGTGCAAGATGTCGTGGCGTTCGTAGCCGAGCGCACGCAGCCGGTCGGCCGTGGCGCCCATCTCCGGCGGCTCCCCGTCCCAAAGGCGCGTCGCCACGACGTCGTGGAGCGCCAGGTGCACCATCGAACCGGCACCGTCCTCGCCGTCTTCGCCGTCGTCGGCGTCCTCGGCGTCCAGCTCGGGGTGCTCCGCCCGCACGAGCATCTCGCGGTCGGCGGGGTCCGAGGCGTCGAGCACGTCGAGGTCGATCCCACGCCACGAGCCCCGCGGCACCTCGAAGAGCCACAGCCGTCGTGCGGCAAGCGCCGCATCGACAAGGTCGCTGTCGTCAGCCATGTCCGAACCGTCGCTCCTCTCCGGCCTGCGCCGGCACTCCGGTGGTG
The DNA here is from genome assembly GCA_021810205.1 of Actinomycetes bacterium. Lineage (GTDB taxonomy): Bacteria > Actinomycetota > Acidimicrobiia > Acidimicrobiales > RAAP-2 > JAJYVT01. Next base: position 4,389 of record JAJZJC010000090.1, on the reverse strand, counting down.
CTGCTCATGCCACCGTGCTTTCCACACAGCCGGCCTTCGTCCTTCCTCTTGCCTTTTGGCGACAGGCTACCTACGAGGCGCCGAGAGCTCTTCCGTCGGCTGTGACGGGGCCCCGACGGCCACCGAGGTGCGCGGGGGATGTGCGCGAGGAACGTGTGGCTGCGCGAGCCCAGCGCACCGTGAACGTCGTCGCCGTAGGGATTGGCTATGCGTATGCATACGCGCCCATCGCGTTCGCGAACGGCTGAGCTCGCGCTCACGCTGTGGTCCTCGCCTACCGCCAGTCGTCGAGCACGAAAGCGCCGGGGTGGTGGTAGGCGTCGACATCGGGGGCGTGCATCGTGACCCCGGTCCGTTGCACCTGGTAGCCGCGCCCGAGGAGCTGCGCGTACGCGCCGCGCCGTGCCGTGCTCACCCCAGCGGTGACCACCGAGACGCCGCGGCTCGCGGCGAAGCTTTCCACCGCGTCGACCAGATGTGAGAAACGCCCGGGTGCGTCCGCCCCCGCGCGCGCCGCGGCGAACTTCACGTAACAGATCCCGCTCCCCGCCTCCGACCCGGCGCCCACGTGGCACACCGCGAACGCGCCGAGGCCCGCGTCGTCGTAGACCATGACGGTGTCGCCGAGCGCGAGCTCTGTGGCGGCGAGGATCTCGCTGCGCACGTCGAGGCCCAAGAAGACCGAGCCGGTCACCGCGGCCGCGGCGGCGAGCGCCGCCGCCCGGTCCTCGCTCTCACCGAACGTCGTCCAGCCGTCGCTACGCGCGACGGGTGCCCCCGCGCAGATGGCGGTGAGAAAGCGCGGGGCGTACCCGTAGCGCTGGTAGAGCGCGAGGTGCTTGGGGCTCTGGGCGAAGGTGAAGAGGCCCCGGTGCGTGACGCCCCAGCCGTCGAGCACGTCCATCGTCGCGTCGAGGAGGGCACGGGCAATCCCTCGGTCCCAGCGTGTCGCCGCGACGCTCAAGGGGCCGAAGACGCCGACGCTGCCCCAGCGGGCGACGAAGTTCGTCCCCACGAGCTCGCCTGTGAGCTCGGCCGCGAGCGCGGCGCCGGGATCTGCAGCGAACCGCGTGCGCACGAGATCCGCGTCGCCCAGGTACGCGGCAGGATCCGGGACGCCGAGGAACGTCCCAAAGGCGACGCGCATGATCCGGTCGGCCTGCTCGACCTCCTCGGTGCGCAAGAGGCGCACGTGCGGACGTGCTTGCATGGAGCGCTCCACGACGCTCATCGTTGCCGCTTCGAGGCCTGCGAGCCAGCGCGACTGCGCGGGCGCGGGCGCGGGCGCGCAGGCATGACCGCGCAGGCATGACCGCTCCCCGCCCGAGACCACGAACCAGGGCCGCGGGGCGATGGCGGGGGGGCGATGGCGGGGGGGCGATGGCGAGGGGCTCGGTGCTGGGCGGCGGTCAGCCCTGGGTGACGAGCTCGCCCTCCTTCTTCCTTGCGGGCGCGGGATCGGGGGCTGGGCTGCGGCGCAACGCGCCGGCCGACGCCAGCGCGAGGCCGACCCCCACGCCGATCAAGGCGAACCAGATCTCCCAGCGTGCAGGGCCCGTGGGAAACGGTGTCACCGACCCGTAGATGCCGAGGCCGGCGACGGTCATGGCCGCCGCCGCGATCACCATGCGCACCAGCCGGCCCCGGGCGGGAGTGGCCTGGACGAGGAGCGTCGCGCCGAGCCCGACGTAGATGAGCAGCATCAAGATCGCCCCCACGCCCGCGGTGATCACGAACGCCTCGAACTTTGTTCGAAGCGGCGACCACAAGAAGCCGAGGATGATGGCGAAGGCCCCGAACGCGATGGTGGCGTTCGCCCGTGCCGGGGTCTTCCAGCGCGAAACGCTCGACAGCCATCCCGGCAGCACGCCGTCGCGCCCGAGGGAGAACAGGCCCCGTGCCGCGCTGACCGTGAAGCCGAGGGCGACGGCCAGGATGTCCAAGAGCACGGCCACGTAGATCCACACCTCGGCCCAGCTCCCGAGGTACCGCCCGGCGAGGACCGCGAGCCCGTTGGGGCTCGCGCCCCAGGACTTCTGCGCAGCGTCGAGGCCGAAGCCGATCGTGCCCACGTACTGCATCAGGATGTAGAAAGCGCCCACGGCAGCGACGGTCGCCACCACCGCCCACGGGATCGTCTTGGTCGCGCGCTTTGCCTCCTCGCCGAGCGCCGAGGACAGCTCGAAGCCGAGGTACAAGATGATGCAGAACAAGAAGGCCGAGAAGATGCTGCCCGCGGTCGGGGCCTGCGGGTCGAAGGCCCGCCAGGTGTTCCCGTGCGCCCCGCCGACCGCCAGGATCTTGACCGCCAGGATGAGGAACGGGATCGCCGAGACCGCGAGGATCACGAGCTGGGCGCGCACCGACGGCTTCACGCCCACCACGTTGATGGCGGCGACCACGAGGACGGCAATGAGCCCCGGTGCCCACCACGGCGGGTCGAAGCCGAGGTAGCGGGCAGCGAACTCTTGGAAGAGGATCCCGAAGCCGATGTAGATCCCACCAGCGCCGAGCCAAAGGAGGCCGTAGAAGTAGATCCCTGCCCCGAAGTTCGCGACGCCGTTCGAGCGCGTGGAGTACTTGAAGTAGCCGTAGATCGACCCGGCGTTCGGGTGCCGGCGGGCGAAGGTCGCGATCACGATGCTGACCGCGACCACGCCGACGGTCGAGACCACGAGCACGAAGGGGCCGGCCGACCCCGCGATGCCCGCGATGATGCCGCCGAAGAGGGCGGCCGAGAACAGCGGGCCGACCGCCATCGACTGCCCCATGGCTTGCCAGAACCCCGCCGAGTCCTGGGCCAAGGCGCTGCGCTGTGTGCTCATCTCGTGCTCCTCCCCCCGCCGGCCTCGCTCGGGTCCGGCGAACAGTACTGCGCTGTGGTGTGCTGATCGGCTGTGGTGTCCTGTTCGGCTGACCGGGCGCCGGGCCCTCCTCACCTGGTCCTAGAAGAGCCCGAAGTACTCACGCTGCTCCCAGTCGGTGACGGTGGCCTCGAACCTTGCGACCTCGGCGCGCTTGAGCGCGAGGTAATAGTCCACGAAGTGTTCGCCCATGCCCTCACGCAGCCCAGCGTCCTCGTCGAGGGCACAGAGCGCCTCGGCGAGGGAGCTCGGGAGCAAGGTCGCTGGCGTGTCGTAGGGCTCGGACGTGGGCGGGCCGGGGTCGAGCTCGCGTCGGATGCCGTCGAGGCCGGCGACGAGCTGCGAGGCGATGTAGAGGTACGGATTTGCCGCGGGCTCGCCGAGGCGGTTCTCGATGTGCACTGTGTCGACATTCGCCGAGCCCACCACGCGCACCATGGCGCCCCGGTTCTCCGCGCCCCAGGCGACCCGGTCGGGGGCGAGCGAATAGGGGCGGAAGCGCTTGTAGCCGTTGATCGTGGGGGTGGAGAAGGCACTGGTCCCCCGGGCGTGCGCCAGCAGGCCCGCCAGGTACTGGAGCCCGGTGTCGCTCAGCGCGTCAGCGGCGACGGTCGGGGTGAAGGCGTTCTCGTAGCGAGGGCCCTCGGTGCCGTGGGCGTCGGTGGGAGTAGCGGGGTTGGTGGGCAGCGTCCGGCGCAGCGACTGGTGAAGGTGCCAGCCGCTCGCGAAGACCTGGGGGATCTGCGGCTGGCACATGAAAGTGGCGTGGCAGCCGTGGCGCGCTGCCACCTGCTTCACCGCCGAGCGCAGCAGCACCATGGTGTCCGCCGAGGCGATGCCCGGTTGGGCGCGCACCGTGAGCTCCACCTGGCTCGGGCCGAACTCCACTTCGATCGTGCGCAACGGGATCCCGAGGCCGACCAGGTTCTCACGTAGAGCGTCGAGGATCGGCGACATCTCGTCGAGGTGCTGCTCGCAGAGGAGCTGATAGCCCCGGTTCAAGTGCACGACGTCGGGCGGGGCGCTCGGCTGGCCGATGTCGGAGAGCCCGAGCTTCGCGTCGGCAAGAGCGAAGAGGTGGAACTCCACCTCGAGTCCGACGACGAGCTCGAGGCCGAGGTCCGCGCTCTGCCCGATGACACGGCGCAGGAGCGACCGGCTGCAGAACGGCACGAGCTGGCCGTTCGCGAACCGCAGGTCGCACAGGAGCCAACCGGTGCGTGGCGCCCAAGGCAGCGTCCGGAAGGTGGTGGGATCGGGGATCATGACCATGTCAGCTGCGTTGCGCGTCTCTGCGATGTCGAGCGCCCCTCCTTTGGCGAAGATCGGCACGGACGTACGTCCCGAGGTGTCCTTGAACAGGAGGGAGGAGACGATGCCGATCCCGTCGTCGAGCACGCGGTCGAGCTCGTCGACGAGCACCGCCTTGCCGCGCAGGATGCCATGCTGGTCTGCGAAGGCGAGGCGTACCACGTCGAGATCTGCCCGTGCTCTCACGCGGATCGCCGCGGCGGCCTCGTGCTGC
>JAJZJC010000089.1 GCA_021810205.1 Actinomycetes bacterium | reverse complement strand
GCTGGTGGTCAGCGCCGACAGGCTGCGGTGGGCCTTGTCCGGGCGCGTGTCCAACGTCGCCCGTTGGCGCAGACCCAGGACTTCGGTGCTCGTCGGTTGGCGGCCGTGGGCCGCCACGAACTCGGTGATGAGCGCGTCCTTGCGTTCCTCGATGGCCACCGTGCGCCGGGAGAACTCGGCCATCAGGGCTTCAGGTACGCCAGTCACCTCGAAGCGGAGTTGGTCAGAGTGCTGGCGGCTCCGGCCGTCCCAGCCCCACCCCAACTGCTCGGTCAACAGGTCCGACAGGACGCCTTGGTGCAGCTCGGAGAGCATCACCACCGACTTGAACAGCCCCCGGCTATCGAGGGTCCGCCACACCCCGTCCGAGGTTGACCGGGCACGGTTGGCGACGACCACATGGTCGTGGAGCTGCGGGTCGCCGGCACGTGAGTCGAAATGGGTGAACGCGGCGGCAACCACACCACAGATGTCCTCTTGGACGACGCCGTTGGTCCCCGAGCGCGAGCAGAACACCTCACGCTCGGCGTAGGCGAGCACGAGGTCGATGGCCCGGCGATGGCACTCGTAGATCACCGCCTTGGTCTCTGGGTCCGCCAGCGCCCACGCCACAGACACGCTCTTGGACGGGCTGAAGGTGAGGTCGAACCCGGCCACGGGCGCCCGCTGCGTGACCGTGTTGGCTCGTTCCTCTGCTTCGATCCGGGCCGTCTGCTCGGCCCGTTCCGTCGCGGTCGCCGTCGCCGGGATGGCCCCGACTCGCTCCGCGATCCGCTTGGCCAGTGACAGGTGGGAGCGGTTCGGCCGCCGTCCGAGCGGCTCTGCGGTGATCGGGTCGGCGCACATACCGAGCAGGTTGAAGAGCTGGCTCTCGGTCACCGCCGAGCCCACGGCGACCCCTCGGCCGCCGTCCAAGCCGGCGAGACCCGCCCCCAAGAACACGCCCGGCGGGGTGCCCGACTCGGCGTAGTAGGCGGTCAGGTTCGAGGTCCCAGCGGGCGCGCCGTCGCCGACTGCCACCGACTCCATCAGGTAGCGGTAGCCCGACCCCAGGCTCATCCGGCGCAGCGAGATCAACGACCCGATCCGTCCTCGGGGGCGTACTTCGCCCCTCACCTGGAAGACGGGCGGGCGACCACGATCCGCCCCCCTCCCGAGCCCGGATGTGTGCCTCGAATGCCAGACGTGTGGCGCATTTCTGCTGGTGACGGCGACCGGCTGTCGTTGACAAGGGTTCGCATAGGCCAGGCGCGGTGGGGAACCAGGTCGGGCGTTGCGAGCGATCAGGACGAACGGCGGCGGTCTTGGCCGTTGACAGGAGTCGGGCCGGATGAACCTGTCATCGGCGGAGGAACAACGGCTCGATTCGCTGCGGTGCAATCGCCGACCAGGCCAGGGGTGACGCGGAACCCGGACCGCAGCGCTGAGTACGGTCGATACAGAGGCGCCGATCGATGAAGCCCGCCGCCGCCGCTCGGCAGCTCGAGGTGGCCCTCAGCGCGGTCTCCGTGCTGTCTCGCACCGGACAGCTCGACGTCGATCCCGAGATCGACAGCTCAGGTCGTCACCCGCGCCTCGGTCGACGCCTACTCGCTCTGCCGGCGCCAGGGCCACCGACCGGCGGCACTGCCTGGGGCCGTAGCGCTTCCGGGCCCAGCCAACGCGACTCAACGACCTGGTCCGAGCAGGCGGCGGGTCGGCGGCACTGTGCGATCAGCGCGGCGAGTCTCCACGAGAAGTTCGCCCGTATCAACCGGACATGAGCTTGGCTGCCGGGACCGGTTGTTGCCCCGGTCACCTTGCACGCCGGCGTTCCTGCGCACCGACCCCTGCCACCTATGGTGACGACGTCGCGGCTCCCCGGCTCGACCTGCTCGACTGGCTCCACCCCCAGTGCGCGCAGTTCTTCTCCTGCCCGGCGGCGTCTACGTCGAGCGGGGCAAGCACGACTGGCCGCTCTTCGCGCAGGACCCGCCGGACCTCACCGCCAAGCTCGACGAGGGCGGCCATCTCTCGCCGCTTCCGAAGGAGCCCGCGGCGCTGGCCAACATCATCGAGGTGACCCTCGTCGACTTCTTGCTGGAGCGGCTCGATCGGACTCCCGGGGCGACCGGCCGTCGCGGCGAGGAGCGAGAGCTACCCCGACCTCGCGATCGATGGGGACGCCTTCGGCGGGACCTTCCATGCTGTCGACGTCAAGATGGCCCGACTCGCCAAGAACGGGGTGCAGACCCAGTCACGCTGCACCCTCTACATCGGGAACACCGACTTCAGATTGCCGACCATCCGCTGGCCCGGGATGTTCCGACCCTTCGACGACTACGCCTCCCACACCGACATCGTCGGCGCGGCTCACTGGGGCTCGACACCTTCGACTACTCCTTCGGGTACGTCGCCAACCGGGCCGGTGGCGGCGAGACGACCGCCGGCATCAAGGCGACGTGCGAGCGGATCCAGAAGACCGCAGCGTCGATCCTGCGGTCCTTCGAGGAGGACGAGCAGGCGGTGGCGTAGACGCTGAGTGCCGCCCTGGTCAGTCCGGTGGGAAACCGCCGGCAGCCAGGGTGGCCTCGACCTCTCGTCGGTGGCGAGGATCGCATGCAGCCCAGCGGTGCTCGCTGTCGTCGAGATCAGCGAGGAACCCATACCGGTGCCGGACGGCACGTTCCCAGCCTGCCAGGTCGATCGGCTGCGTAAGCACTCCGATCGACTCCGACGCAAAGTCCTGCTCACGCCGCTCGGTGAGAACATCGGCAGGATCGAGAGGTCCTTCACCGCGTCGATCATCGACGACGTCGTCCCACACCTTCAGCACCCAGAGGCGACGCACCAGCGGTTCGTCTATCGGACGACTTGCCATCTGTGCCAGGTCGTACACATCACGACCCAGTGCGGTTCGTCGGTAGCGGGCGAGCTTCTCGGCGCACGCCTCCGCTTCGGCGATCACCGGCAACGACGGCAGTGCCATGTCGTAGCCACGGTGCACTGGGAGCGCCACGAACGGCAGAACTTCCGGTGCGAGCACGAGTGGTCGTCTCGCAAACTCGACGGATGCAGGGATGTTCGGGCGCCCGAGATCCGGATGGTCGACCGCAAGATTCCAGTGGCGGCCGTCACCCCGAGTGGGGGTGAGAGAGAACTTGAATCCGGCCACCAAGGCGCCGTCGATCGCCCCGCAGACCTCCAGGACAGTGTCGTCATCGGGAGCAGCGAAATCGAGGTCGGTCGAGAATCGCCCAGCGCCGCCCAGACGGCACTTTCGCAGGCTCGTACCGCCCTTGAAGACCAACGATCCGTCTGCGAAGAGGCCCAGCTCGGCAAGGAGCCAGAGTGCGTGGTCCTGCGCAACGTCGAGGAGCGCAGCGTCGTACGTGTCCGCCCGGCCCGCACCGTGTCGGCCGATGAGAGCGCGCGTCAGCGATGGACCAGCCACGTCAGGCTTTTCCGCCTGCACCCTGCAATGGTGCAACAAGGTGATCCACGACGGAGAAATCCGGCGCCCACACGGTCTTAGATCCCGCACCGAACTGCACCTTGGGCATGTTCGTCATCGGTCGACGTTCGACGAGCGCGACACCGTCGTCGTGGCGATTGCCGCAGTGCAACAGATAGGCGGCTCGCTGCCACGCCGACGACGACTGCGTCTCCAGCAGACTGGCGAGCCGGTCAATGTCGCAGTCCTCGACAAGCTGCTCCAGGTGACGGACAAGGTCTCCCCACACCCGGAACGACAACGGTCTGGCGGAGAGCTGGACGACGAGGGCTTCCGGTCCGAACCCCGGCAGGCCACTCGCCCACGCCTGCATGTCCAGCCGGCGCCGGTGGAGCAGGACCGTCGTGGGTGCCAGGCGGGGAGCGACGTCGGCGCTCCACCCCAGAGTGACGATCGACAGGTGAGCCCGGAGCCCGTGGGGCAGTCGGCTCTTGGTCGGCGTCCAGACGGCGACCGAGCCGGAGAAGGCCCGGTCGAGGTAGCCGAGATGCCACGCAGCGGCCTCACCGGCGAGAGCGAAGACGGCATCGGGCTCTCGGGCCTTCCAGCCACGGACGTCGATGTAGGGGTCGATGACCTCCTCTTCTCCGGGCGGCACGTAGGCCCAGACTCCCTTCACGTGGAGGGGTTGCAGCCACCCGAGCCGCTGCAACTCCCGGACCGTCGGGTCGACGTGCCGAGATGAGCCCGACTCCGTGAGGTCGGCCTCGATGTCCTCCCTGGTCACGACCGCGGGACGATCCCGTGCAAGGCGCGCCAGCAGGCCCGCTGCCCAACCGGGGATCCGGCGGTCCGATTTGACACCCTTCGTGGCCTGTGGCTGGTCCGTTCCCATGGTTGGCTCCATACCCGGATGAATCCCGCTGTGGGCTTCTTCCGGGCTTGATCCTAACCGATTGGTTAGCTCTGTACCCGGATTAGACCTGCCACAGCGCAGATCCGGGCGCGCAGCTAACCGTCCTCCCTGCCTCCGAGAGGGTCACCGCCAGGCCACCGGGAGCCGGATCCCAGGCCACGAGGGCGGCATCTTCCTCTTCCTCTTCCTCCTCCTCCTGCTCCTCGTAGTGGTGGCGCTGATCGCCGTCGTCGCCGTGGTCGTGGTGGTGGTCGCCGTGGTCGTGGTGGTGGTCGCCGTGGTCGCCGTGGTCGCCGTGGTCGCCGCCGCAATGGCCGGTCGGTGCGGCCGTCTCGATGCGACCGAGTCGTCGGCTGCCCAGCTTGGCGCGGCTCCGACACCGGCGGTGGCGGGGCGACGAGCGGGCCGACGACGAGGCGCGCCGCGCCGAACGCATCTCCCCTTTCAAAGCTCTACGAACCCGAGGGTCCCGCCGACCTCGACGAGCTGACCGGGCCGGTCTACTGGCCCGACCTCACCCCGGGCGAAGCCCGCCAGAAGTGGGCGTCGCTGCGAACGTGGGCCGAGACGCTCTGCGAGGGTGCCCTCATCTGGACCACCACGTCATCCCCCACTGCTGGTTCAAGCATCCCGGTCATGTCGAAGCCCTCGCGGCGCTCCGCGACGACGAGCGAGTCAACTACGCCGAGGTCGCTCCTGGCACCGCCGCGGTCGACTGGCACCGGGCCTTACAGCTGACTGAGGCCCGCCTGCGGGACTGGACCAGCCAGATCCTTTGCGCCCCCACCCACGAATCGCGTACCCGCACCCCAGCCGATCGACCCGACCGAGTGGAAGCAGTTCGTCACCGAGGACGCGACCCGACACGCCCATCACGCGATCGCCAGCGCACTGGACGGCGAGGGGCGCCAAGTGGCCGCCGGGCCACCAACACCATGACCACCCACAGCAGCCGACATCTCGAGCGGCGGGACGTCGAGCGAGGCGTCGTCACGATCGTCCCCACGATGAGGACCAACGAGGCCACGGTGCTCATGGTCCTGCACTTCGGTGCTTGGACCCACACTCGATCGAACGAGGTAAGCAGAATGTGCGCAATGAGCAGCAGAACGGGGTTGCTTCGAGTGTCCGCTCTCCGCCGGCCGCTGATAACCATCAGGGAAGCTGCCAGGTACACCGGACTTACTGAGCGGTTCGTCCGGCGACTGCGTCAGGAGCACATCATCCGGTTCTACAAGGTCGGAGGGCGGATTCAATTCGACCCCAATGACCTCGACGAGTACTTGGCAAGCTGTGCCGTCACACCCTCACCCCACAATCGGGGGGAGCTCGGCAGGAGGTGAGCGGTGGCGCGACGTAAGCGTGAGAGCTTGGGGTCAGTACGGCGGTGGGTTTCGCGGTCCCGGGATCTCGGATTCCTGCCCAAGACAACGAAGGGACGCGCTGCCGCGAGGACGGAGGTCCAATGAGCTCGATCACGAAGATGCCAAATGGCCGCTGGCGGGCCCGTTACCGCGACCCGAACGGCCGTAGCCGGTCAAAGACGTTCGCACGCAAGGCCGACGCGCAGGACTTCCTCGACGACTCATCGACCGACCAGCGCCGAGGCGAGTGGATCGACCCGCGCCAGCGTCGGCTCCGCTTCGATGAGTGGGCCGATCGCTGGTGGTCAACGACGGTCCGGCTGCAGCCGGCCACCCGGCGCGGCTACTGGATGAAGCTCGAGCGCCACGTCCGGCCGTACTTCGCGGGTCGCAAGCTCCACGAGATCGACTTCCTCGACGTCGAGGAGTTCATCGCGGAGCTGCACCGCAAGGGCCTCTCGCCAAAGACGGTCCGCGAGTGCGTGACGATCGTGTCGCTGGTCTTCCGTGGTGCGGTGCACGCGAACGTCCGCCGGGACAACCCGGCGTCGGGCCACCAGCTCGACGTGCGCCACAAGCCGATCAGCACCGGCGACGTTCTCGACATGGCCCAGGTGACTCGACTGGTTGAGGCGACCCCGGAGCGGTGGCGGACCGCGATCTGGCTCCTGGTGCTCTGCGGACTGCGTCCGGCTGAGTTGTGTGGCCTGCGGGTGGGGAGCATCGACTTCGGACGTCGGACCCTGCACGTCTCCGGGACCCTGCAACCGGTCGAGAAGCACGACGGGACCGCGTGGGGACTCGTCGAGGGCCCGCCCAAGACGGCGGCGGGCGACCGGGTCATCCCGCTGCCGCAGTGGATCTGCGATGACCTGGCGGCCATGTTGGCGACCCGTAGGGCGACGCTAGGGCCTGCGGGCGTCGACGGGCCGGCCTTCCTGTTCGTTACTCGGTACGGCAACCCGGTCAACCGGGACAAGCTGCGCGAGCGCGTCGTCCGGCCAGCACTCCGTAAGGCGGGCCTGCCTGACACGATCCGCACCTACGACCTCCGCCACTCGCACGCGTCGCTCTTGATCGACCTCGGTGCCAACCCGCTCGCCGTGGCACAGCGGATGGGGCACAGCGACCCGGCCATGACGCTCAGGGTCTATGGGCACCTCTTCGAGGGCGTCCAGGAGCACCTCACCGAGCAGCTCGACGCGCTCCGGGAAGCGAACGCGGGCGCTGGCGCGACGGGCGTCGTCGCACCCTTCCCAGGACACGCACAGGACACGCGGGACACGCGAAAGACACGAAAACGGGGTCAACTCCGGTCCACTTCGGTCAAGTCCGGTTAGGCGTTTCCGCAGGTCAGAGCCGAATCCGACCCCCTGAGCTGCGAACCTACGTTCGGTGGTGCGGGGGTTCGAATCCCCCCTCCCCGACTCCGACTTCTCACATTTCGCGGCGCTTCATCTCCACACGTCGCTGTTCCAACTGGGCTGTTTCGCACTGGGCTGTGGCCGATGCGCCGTCGGCGGCTCTGAGGTTCGCGTGCCGGCTTCGCGTGCCGGCTCCATGTGCCGGCTTCTCTCCCGCGAGACGACGACCCCCACCCCCGCTCCGACATGGCACGAGCGGCCCCGGCTACGGTGCGATGCCCATGGCCCCTGTCGTCGTCACCGGCATCGCGCAGCGGGAGGCCTGGGAGCGCCACGTCCTGCCCCCCGTCGAGCTGGTGCGCCCCGGGCTCTGGTCGGTGCCCGTGCCGATCCCCATCAACCCGCTCCGCTACGTCCTCGTCTACGTGCTCGAGCTCGGCGACGGCGTCGCGCTCGTCGACGCCGGCTGGGACACCGACGAGGCGTGGACGGCGCTGACCGAGGGGCTCGCCGCGGCGGGAGCGAGCATCAGCGACGTGCGCGCCGTCGTCGTCACCCACATCCACCCTGACCACTACGGGCTCGCCGGGAGAGTCCGCGAGGCTTCGGGTGCCTGGATCGGGCTGCATCCCGCGGACGCGGCGCTCGTCCAGACCCGCTACGTCGACGTGGACGGGCTGGTCGCCTCGATGCGTGACCTGCTGTCGTTGTCCGGGGTCCCTGCTGACATGCTCCCCGATCTCGCCGAGGCATCCATGCAGATCCGGTCCTTCGTCTCCAGCGCGAAGCCCGACGTCTTGGTGGAGGACGGTCAGCGGGTCGACCTGGACGGATGGGACCTCGACGTGGTGTGGACTCCGGGCCACTCCCCAGGCCACATCTGCCTCTACAGCGGCTCGCGTCGGCTGCTGCTGTCCGGCGACCACGTCCTGCCACGCATCACCCCGAACATCGCCTTCCACTCCCAGCAGGTGCCGAACCCGCTCGGCGACTACCTCGACTCGCTCGCCCGTCTCCGTGCGTTGGTGCCCGAAGAGGTGCTCCCCGCCCACGAGTACCGCTTCGCCGGGCTCGAGGACCGCCTCGTGCAGATCGAGCAGCACCACGCCGCGCGCCTCGACCAGATCACGGCCCTCGTGGCGGCCACCCCCGGGAGCACTGCATGGGAGCTCGCGACCACGCTCGACTGGTCACGCCCATGGGGCCAGATCCCGCCCTACATGCAGCGGGCGGCGAACGGTGAGACCCTCGCCCACCTGGTGCTCTTGGAGCGGCGCGGGCGGGTCCAGCGTCGAGCTGGCGTACCGGCCCGCTTCTATCCCGCTTCCGCGGGATCCTCGCCGGTCGCCGGCTCGCCATCAGCGGGCTCATCGTGAGCAACGGGCATCTGGTGCCCTGCGCCGACGCGCGCCGACGCCGAAGCGCCGCTGGCGGCGCCCCCGGTCCCGTCGGTGCCCGGATGCCCGTCGTGCCGATCGCGCGCTCCCCTCAGGCCGTGATGGGTGTCAGGCTCCTCCAGCGGTCCGGGGTACGCGGCGGTCGCCTTGGCACGCAGGGCGCGGAGCCGGTATCGGACGAAGAGCACCACGGCAACGACGACCGCGACCGCCGCCACACCGAACGCGATCTCGATCGCCTTGGACGCCCCGGTCAAGAACCCCGCTGCGTAGTAGGCGACAAACGCGTACAGCCCCGCCCACAGCGTCCCGCCCGACGCGTTGAACGCCAGGAAGCGCCGGTAGCGCATCCTGCTCGTGCCGGCCAGGAACGCCGCGTACGAGCGCAGCACGATCACGAACCGCCCGAAGAACACGACCGTGCCGCCGTGGCGGTCGAAGAGGTACCGGGCGACCTTCATGTCCGTCTCTTCGACACGGATGTAGTGCCCGTAGCGGTACAAGAGCCGATAGCCGCCCTTGTCCCCGATCCAGTAGCCCATCGAGTCGCCGATGATCGCCGCGGCGGCGGCCACCACGAAGATGACCCAAACCGACAGGCGGTGCGTCGCACCGGCATAGGTGGCAGCCGCGATCAGCGTCGTCTCGCCGGGGAGGGGCACCCCGAGGCTCTCGAGCGCGACGAGCACGAAGACGGCGCCGTAGCCGTAGCTCTTGATGATGCCGTTGATGCTCACCGCGAGCATCACGGCGTGGCCGCCGGAGAGCAGTCCGCCGATACTCACCACATCAGCCTGCCCTCGTGCAGACGGGCGCCACGACGCGCCGAGAGGAGGAACGCGGCGACGGCACCAGGCGAGTCTACGAAGCCCGGCGCTGGCGCGCGCTGGCGCGCGGCCCTGGTTCGTCTCCCGCCCGGCTCCGAGATCGGCCGGGAGCCCGCCCCCGGGTCGATAGCGTGAGCGCCACCATGGGACAGGCACTGGTCACGGATCTCTACGAGTTGAAGATGGCGGCGAGCTACCTGCGCCGCGCGATGACCGGGACCGCGACCTTCTCCCTGTTCGTACGCGAGCTGCCGGCCACGCGCGGCTTCGTCGTCGCCGCCGGCCTGGAGGACTGCCTCGACTACCTCGAGTCGTTCGGCTTCGAGGAGGAGGACCTGGCGTGGCTCGGCGCCCATGGGTTCGACGACGGGATGCTCGGCGCCCTGGCGGCGACTCGGTTCACCGGCGACGTGCATGCCGTCGCCGAGGGTACGGTCCTGTTCGCCGGCGAGCCGCTCCTCGAGGTCACCGCGCCGCTCCACGAGGCGCAGCTCGTCGAGTCCTTCCTCTTGAACCAGCTCACCTACCAGACCAGCCTCGCCTCCAAGGCAGTGCGGTGCACCCTGGCTGCGGGTGACATCGAGCTCGTCGACTTCGCCCTGCGCCGCACGCACGGCACCGAAGCAAGCATGGCGGTCGCCCGCGCCGCGGCGATCGCGGGGTTCACGGGCACGAGCAACGTCGAGGCGGCGCGGCGCTTCGGGCTCGTCGCCGCCGGCACCATGGCGCACTCCTATGTCGAGGCATTCGAAGACGAGACTGCGGCGTTCGCCGCGTTCGCCGACGACCTGCCGGGTCCCTACACCTTCCTGGTCGACACCTACGACACCGTCGAGGGCGTCCGGCGCGCCGCCGCGTTCATCGGCTCCCGCGATCTCCCGCCGCCGCTCTCCGTGCGCATCGACAGCGGCGACCTGGGCACGCTGGCCTTCGACGCCCGCAAGATCCTCGACGCGGCAGGGCTCCACGACGTCAAGATCTTCCTCAGCGGCGCGCTGGACGAGTACGCGCTCGACCGGCTCCGGGAGACTGGTGCTCCGGTGGACGCTGCGGGCATCGGCACGCGTTTCGGCGTATCGGCCGACGCCCCGTACCTCGACACTGTGTACAAGCTCGTCTCCTTCGAGGGCCGTCCGATCGTCAAGCTCTCTCCGGGCAAGGAGACGCTTCCGGGCCCCAAGCAGGTCTGGCGCAGGCTCGGCGCCCCCGATCTGCTCGCCGGTCGCGACGAGACGGGCCCCGAGGGGGCCGAGCCGCTCCTCCAGCCGGCCCTGCGCGGCGGCCGGCGCGTCGCGCCTCGCGGCAACCTCGCCGCGGCGCATGCCCGCGTCCAGCGGGGGCTCGAGTGGCTGCCCGACGACGCTCGACGCATCGTCGACCCCGTCCCGGCCTCGATCGAAGTGTCGGACGCGCTCCAGGCCCTCCAGGCAGAGACGACCGAGCGCCTGCGTGCGAAGGCTCGCCGCTCGGGCACTC
>JAJZJC010000088.1 GCA_021810205.1 Actinomycetes bacterium | reverse complement strand
GCGCCCTGGACCGCCCGGAAGGCGATCACCCCACCGGTCGTCCCGACGAGGCCGACAGCGAGCGAGGAGAGCGCGAACCGTTCCTCAACGAAGTAGCGAATAGGACATCGCATCCTCCGGGCCGGCCCGAACGGTCTTCGCCGGCCTCGCACCCGTAGTCCCACGCCGCCGCTTCCGGGTCTCACTTCCCTCCGCACCGGCCGGTGGCCGGTGTGTCGGGTTGCCCTCGCGCCTTGATGGCTTTCGGGTTGCGTGATGGCGAGCGCCCGGTGATCCCGTCTGTCCCACGTGGTAGCTCTCCGCACCGGCAGTGACACCTGTGTCCTCCGACACCGCTGCCGCTTCGATCCTCTGGTCGGGTGCGGTCACACCTGGACTTGCCTGTGGGCGCCGACGGGCGGAGTGCCCGAGGGCTCGCCTCCCGAGCACGACCGCGGCTGCGGTGTGGCCCGAGACCTGGTGCTGCTTGCTAGAAAGCGGAACCGCCCAGTGCTCTGCTCCCCAGATCGAGGAATAAGCGGCGGGGACGCCTGCGACTGCGATCTCCCGCCTCGCAGCCATCGCGACCAGGCGGTCGCGCACCTGCGCGGTCGGCATGCCACAGACCAACTTCCTGAACCACTTGGCCGACCCGTAGCGCTCGCGCCCCTTTGCGCGCATGTCCGAGAACCCGAGGTTCTCCACCACCACGAGCCTGCAGCCGTGCGCCTCCGCGAAGTCGAGGGCGCTGGTGAGCGCCTGGCGCAGGTGCCCGTCTCTCACGCTTGCGGGAAGATCCTCGGTGACAAGGGGAATGTGGGGCAGTCGGATGACCGGGTTGCCCGCTCTGTCGAGGACCACTGGGGCGAGGAAGCCGTGGTTGAGGTCGACGGCCAGCACCCGCAGGCCGGGGTCTCGAAGCACCTCGTCGAGCTCCGGCACGGCCAGGGCCTTGACGGGGGTGAAGGAAGCGTCGAGGTACACCTTGCCCGAGGGGTCGAAGACCACGTCGTAGGCGACCGCCCGGTCGGCCTCCACCTGGGAGGTCCAGTCGTCGCGGCGGTAGGAGAAGGACACAGGAGCAGAGAAGCGGTAGCGGGTCGTCCCCCTGGCGGTCACGTTCGCGAGATGAGCAAGGGCTGGAGGGAGGTCCACCTCCAAGGTGCCGTCGGGAGACAGCCTGATGGTCTCGTTGCCGAAGGTCTTCCCCGCCTCGCCGTTGGCCCCGAAGCCCCAGCGCTTGGCGTGCCAACGGGCTCGCCACTTCTCCTCGCACAGCCCGGCCTCGTCGAGGTGGAGGCGGCTACGCAGGAGCTTCTTGCCCCCACGGGTGATGTGGACACGGCCAGCGTCGACGTCTGCTTGCAGTACCTGTGCCTCGGCATACAGGTGCTCGAGCCTCCTGCGCTTCATCGCGTGCTCGCCAGCCGAGCGGTACCCGAAGGAAAGCCGGCGCGGTCTCCTGCCCGAGTGCTTCGCTGCGACCGCTTCTTGGGCGAGCAAGGCCTTGCGCTCGGACGCGCTGTGCACCGGGCGAGCGAGCTTCTCCTCGATCGCCCGGATCGCCTTCTCTTGTCCGCGAGCGCCCGACGCCCGTTCCGACGAGCGGTGGCGTAGGCCTCGTTGGAGCTCTTGGTGACCCACCCTGCCCAGCGCGACGAGCACTCCGAGGTGAGCGCTTGCTTTCGGGCTGCCCAGAGGACCTTGTCGTGACTTTCTCCCGCCTCGCAGCGCCCGGCGAGGTCCTTGCCCAAGAGCCGGCTGAAGTGCTGGCCCAAGGAAGCGAGCACCACCATGTCCTCTTGGCTCGGGCGAAGGCGGGTGCGGATGCGCATCGTGGTGACAGCGGGCGCCTGTATGACACCCTTGACGGGGTGGCGGACCCTGCGGCTCATGGGGCCATCTTCCCAGGAGGGTGCGACAGCGCCATCGGCCCAACGTCGTGCTCGGCACACCTGAGGGCCTTCTGCGCCCGGTTCCTCGCCGAACGGCGCCCGTAGAGCCGGGCGCAGAAGCTCGTCAGGACCTCGGTCATATCTCGCACGAGGTCGTCGTCCACCTCACCATCGTCGAGAACCACCAGGCGTCTGCCCGACGCAGACAGCGCCGCCTCGACCAGTTCGGTGTTCATGCGGCCCAGGCGGTCGCGGTGCTCGACCACCACGGTGGTCACCTTGGGGTCCGAGAGCAGCCGGCGAACCTTGGCCCGGGCTCCGTTCACGCCCGAGCCGACCTCGGCCTCGACCCGTGCCACCGTGTGGCCGGCTTTCGCCGCCCATTCCGACAGCCGAGCCACCTGCCGGTCGAGATCGGCCCGCTGGTCGTGGGAGGAGACCCGGGCGTAGAGCCCAAGCCCCCCACCCACCGCAGGTACCGGCTCCTCGACGAGGATCATGCGCGCGCTCACCTGGCGCGCGGGCACCGGAAGAATACCCTCCCGCCACCAGCGGTAGGCGGTCTTCGGGTGCACGCCCTGCGAACGGGCCCAGTCGGTCAGCCGCACACCGCTCAGCCCACTGCTACGAACACCCATGCGCTACTACTAACGACTACGTGACCCCAACACCTCAAACCCCACCACGCCGACGAGGAAGATCTTTCGACGCCCGAAGCGGTCGCCCAGCTTCCCGCCGAAGACCAAGCCGACGGCGAGGACGAGGAGATAGGCGTTCGTGATCCATTGGAGCTCTGACACCGAAGTGTGCAGGTCACGCGCGATGACCGGGTTCGCCACCGCGACGACGGTCCCGTCGAGCCCCACCATCACGAGCCCGAAGGCCACGCTGGCGAGCACCCACCACGGATGGCCGCGCACGCCCGGGCCGGTGCCCGACGTCCGGCGAGAGTGCAGCGATGATGTCATCGAGGTGCTCACGGCAGTCCTTCCTCGAGTCGGCGCCTCGCGCCGTCGGCGCGCTCGCGACCGAGGTGCTCGACGAGGTGGACGCCGAGGCGGCGAACGCGCCCGGCGGGCCGGAGGGCTTCGCCGTGCTCTTGGAGCTGCTCGTCGCCTCGATGGTGCGCAGCGGCGCGATCCTCGAGCTCTTGGACGAGGATCCGAGCAGCGCCGAGCGGCCTGGCACCCTCCTCTACGGACTCGTCCAGCGACTCCTCGAGATGGTGCGCACCCGCTTCGAAGAGGCGGAGGCGGCCGGGGTCCTCCGGCCCGGAGCCAGCGTCGACGACGTCATGCTCGTGCTCGGCATGACCAAGGGGGTCATCAAAGGCACCCTGCCGGCGCGGCGCGATGCGGCCGCGGCGCGTGCCCTCGAGCTCGCACTCCACGGTCTCTTCGCCCGCTGATCCCGTCAGCCCCCCGCCAAGAAGTCGACCAGGAGGTGGTTCACGGTGTCGGGCGCCTCGAGCTGCAGCCAGTGGCCGACGCCCTCGACGCGCTCGTAGCGCCAGGAGGTCGCGCAGTACGGCGCCGAGCGGGTCATCTGCCCCTCGGTGAGCGCGAAGTCGCCGCTGCTCCAGATGCCCATCGTGGGCGCCTGGACCGACGGCAGCTCGCGCGGGGGGCGCACGTAGGACTCAGGCGGCACGTTTGCGCGGTAGTAGGAGAGCGCCGGGGTGAGCGCGCCGTTGGCCTCGAGCTCCCGGGCCACCGCGTCGGCGTCAGGGTGGCGGCTCCACGCGCGCAAGTTGGCCCAGTCGTCGGCCGCAAGCCACTGCTCGGCGACGCCGCCGAATTGGAAGAACATCATGTACCACGACTTCTCGAGCTGGTCGAAGCCACCGCCGCGAAACGAGCTCGGATGGCCGACCGACATGGCCACCAGATGGTCCACCCGCTCGGGCATGGCGATGGCCATGGCCCATGCGACCACCGCACCCCAGTCGTGCCCCACCACGTGGGCGCGCGCAGTCCCGGCCGCGTCGAGGACAGCTGCCACGTCGGCCACGAGGTGCACGACGTGGTACTGGGCCGTGTCCTCGGGCTTGTCGGAGGCGCCGTAGCCGCGCAGGTCCGGCACCACCACCTTGAAGCCGGCACCGACCAGCGCTGGGACCTGGTGGCGCCACAGGCGGCTCGAGTCCGGGAAGCCGTGCAGCAAGACGACCGGGCGCCCGTCGCCGTGGACCTCGTAGGAGATGCCCACACCGTCGTTCTCAGCGCGCATCGTGCTCGACCTCCTGGTCACCCCACGGCCCGAGCCGGCGATGCTACGCCCGCGAGACCGATCGCGGCGACCCCGCGCCTCTCCAATCCCAAGCGCCGGCCGGGCCGTCTCCGACACCGCACCTGGACGACCGGACCAGCGACCGGGCATACCCCTTCACGATCGTCACGAAGGACGGCGCCGTGCGCCGCGATCTCAGTAGCGCGCGTCTTGGAGCGCGCGCAATGCGTCGGCACCCGGGCAGAGCACGGAGTACGGCAGCTCGTTCAGCGGCACGGCGGTCGAGCCGGCGCGCTCGTGCACGTCGGGCACGGACTCGTCGAGGTAGAGGAGCCCCGTCGGCACTTCTCCACGCTGGGCGTGGTCCTCCAGGTAGGCGGCCACCGACCGCCGGTCGGTGGGGTCGTAGTGCGACGGAAGCGAACGGAATCGGATGATGCCGCCGCCAGGCACGGCCACGTCCACCACCTGGTCGCTCGCAGACAGTGCGGCGGTCTCCTGCGGCGGGACGACGTCGGTCACCTGCAACTGATGCGCGCGCACCTCGGCGTAGCTCTTGGTCGACCCCACGTGGTTGTTGAACTGCACGCACGGCGAGATGACGTCGACGAGGGCGAACCCGCGGTGGGCGATGGCGGCCTCGAGGATGGGCACGAGGTGCGCCTTGTCGCCGGAGAAGCCTCGGGCGAGGAAGGTCGCACCGAGCGACAGTCCGAGGCGGATGGGGTCGATGGGCGCGAGCGTGTTGTGCTCCCCGCGATGCGAGCGTGATCCCACGTCCGCGCTCGGGGAGAACTGGCCCTTGGTGAGGCCGTAGACGCCGTTGTTCTCGATGAGGTGCACCATGTGCACGTTCCGCCGGATGCCGTGCGAGAGGTGGCCCAGACCGATGGAGAGGGCATCGCCGTCTCCCGAGATGCCGAGGTAGAGCAGGTCGCGGTTGGCGGCGTTCGCCCCAGTCGCAATGGGCACCATCCGGCCGTGGACCGAATTGAAACCGTGTGCGCCCCGGAGGAAGTACGTGGGCGTCTTCGAGGAGCAGCCGATGCCCGAGAGCTTGACGACCCGGTGCGGCCACACGCTCGCGCGCCACAGTGCCTGGACGAGCGCCGCGGTCGTCGAGTCGTGCCCGCACCCGGCGCACAAGGTCGACATCGGCCCCTCGTAGTCGCGGATCGTGAGGCCGATGGCATTCCTCTCGAGGATGAGTGACGCGATGACAGGTTTGGCGATGGACGGCATGATGACCTCAGCTCTCCAGGGCGCCGAGCACGCCCTCGGCGATCTCGTCCACCGTGGCGGGCAGGCCCCCGTAGAGACGGACGGAGCCGAGCCGCTCGATCGGCGTCTCGGTCTCGATCGACAGCAGCGCGCGCAGCTGGCCGTCGCGGTTCTGCTCTACGACGATGCAGCGGTCGTGCGCAGCCATGAACTCCCGTACCGCGTCGTGGAACGGAAACGCGCGCACTCGCAGGTAGTCGAGGACGATGCCCTCGGCGGAGAGCCGCGCGAGCGCCTCACGGGTGACGGCGTCGGTGCTCCCGATCGTGATGACGCCTCCCATGGCACCGACGCGTCGTTCGAGCACCGGGGCAGGCAGCGCACAGGCCGCCGCCGCGAGCTTCCGCGCCAGCCGGTCGACCACTTCTTCGTAACGGTCTGGCGCCTCGGTGTAGCCACCCAGGCTGTCGTGGCCGGACCCACGGGTGAAGTACGCGGCTCGAGGATGGACCCCTGGGATCGTGCGCGCCGCGACGTAGTCGGCGTCCCACCCTGCGTAGCGATCGAAGCGCGCGAGCATCTCCACCTCGGCGAGCGTGAGCACCCTGCCGCGATGGGGCCGGTAGCTCTCGTCCCATTCCAGGCGCGGGACGGCCCACTCGTTCATGCCGATGTCGAAGTCCGAGAGCACGAGCACGGGCGTCTGGAAGCGCTCGGCGCTGTCGAAGGCCGCCAGCGCCAGCTCGAAGCACTCGGCCGGATCGGCCGGGAAGAGGAGGAGGTGCTTGGTGTCGCCGTGCGACGCGTACGCAGCGGCGATCAAGTCCGCCTGCTGGGTGCGCGTCGGCATGCCCGTCGACGGGCCGGCACGCTGGACGTCGAAGACGACGGCGGGGATCTCGGCGTAGTACGCCAGCCCGAGGAGCTCGGTCATGAGCGAGATCCCCGGACCCGAGGTCGCGGTGAAGGCTCGCGCGCCGTTCCAGTTGGCGCCGATCACCATGCCGATCGCGGCGAGCTCGTCTTCGGCCTGGATAACCAGGTAGTTGTTCCGGAACCCCGGCGGGCAATCGAGCGAAGTGGGGTCCACCGCCGCGCGCGCCGACGTGGTCACCGCACCCGCCCCTGCAGCTCCTGGTGCAGTCGCCCGTGGCGTTGCCTCCTGCTCGGGGACTCTCCGGTAACGGGCACACAGCGAGGTGAAGTCGTCCATGACCGAGGTCGACGGCGTGATGGGGTACCACGCGGCGACCGTCGCGCCCGCGTAGAGGCAGCCGAGGGCGGTCGCCATGTTGCCGTCCATGAGAACCATGTCCTTCGTCACATCCAGCGGCTCGACGTGGAACGGCAGCGGACAGTCCACGCGCACCAGCGCCTCGTCGTAGCCGAGCTCGAACGCCCGCTCGTTGGCTTGGAGCACCTGCGGACGATGCTCGAAGCGCTCCGCGAGCAGCTCGATCGCGACGGTCGGGTCGACCGCCAGGAGCGCAGCGAGGACGCCGACGCCGGCCACGTTGCGCAACAGGACGCGCTGACGAGGATCGTCGAAGGCTTCGGTGACGAGCGCCGCGAGGGGGATCCCGAGGAAGGTGCAGTCGTCGCGCCCGCGGTTGGGCAACGGTCCGGCCGAGGAGTCGAAGACGACGACGCCGTCGGCCGCCGCGCCGGCGACGTCATCGTCGAACGTCTGGAGGTTCATCGCGACCACGAGATCGTGCGCACCGGTCCGGCCGAGCTGCGTCGTCGGGCTGACCCTGATCTCGAACCACGTGGCCATCCCCTGGATGTTCGAGGGCAGCAGGTTCTTTCCCATCACGGGCACACCCATCCGGAAGATGGCACGAACGAGGAGCGAATTGGCATTGGCCGAGCCCGTGCCGTTGACGGTCGCGATGCTCATACCGAAGTCGTTCACCGAGGGGGGACGGGGATGCAGCGCGCGGTGCCGTGCCAAGGGTTCGACAACACTGCGAGGCGGATCGAGGTGCACGCTCATGCCAGGGCCTCCACGCGCTCGCTGGTCTGCGCGCCGGCTCGTGGATGGGTGACGTGCAGTTTCGCCATGTCCCATGCAGCAGTCGGGCACCGTTCCGCACAGAGCCCGCAGTGGACGCAGAGGTCTTCTTCCTTCACCATGACGTGCCCGGTGTGGGGCAGCGGGGTCGAGACGAACACGAGCCCGGCGCCCGAGCCAGGCGTCGTCGCGCCGTTCGCGCCGTTCGCGCCGTTCGCGCCGTTCGCGCCGACGGCACCGTTCGCGCCGTTCGCGCCGACGGCACCGTTCGCGCCGGACGCAGCATCGTCTACGATGACAAGGCACTGCACCGGGCAGATGTCGATGCAGGCATCGCACTCGACGCACAGCGCCGCGCTGAACTGGGTCTGGACGTCGCAGTTCAAGCAACGCTCGATCTCCCGTGCCACCTGCGCGGGGGTGAAGTCCAACTCGACCTCCACGCCGAGATCGGCGAAGCGACGCGAAAGCTCGACGTGCGGCGTCTCCTGGCGGCCGACCGGATTGAAGTCGTTCGAGTAGCTCCATTCGCCGACGCTCATGCGCTGGCTGACGAGCGATGCCCGCACGGCCGGCCGCTCGTCGACTGCAAGCCCCTGGCAGTGCCGGTCGATGGAGAGCGCGGCCTCGTGGCCATGCGCGACCGCCCACACGATGTTCTTCGGTCCGAAGGCGGCGTCACCGCCGAAGAACACGCCCGGCCGAGTCGACGCCATCGTGACCGGGTCGACCACAGGGAGATCCCATCGGGCGAACTCGATGCCCAAATCTCGCTCGATCCACGGGAACGCGTTCTCCTGGCCGATCGCGAGCACCACGTCGTCGGCGGGGAGGAGCTCGCTGCCGACAACCGTCGAGTGCGTCGCGTCGTCGTCCCACTGCAGCACGTCGAATTCCATGCCAACCAGCCGCCCGTCCTCGACGACGAACCGGCGCGGTGCCCGTTCGGTCAGAACCTCGACGCCTTCGTCGAGCGCATCGCGCAGCTCCCATGACGAGGCCTTGAAGAAGGCCCGCGGACGACGAGCGACGACGCGCACCTCGGCGCCACCGAGACGCCGCGCCGATCGGCAGCAATCCATGGCCGTGTTGCCGACCCCGATGACGAGGACCCGCCTGCCGATCGAGCGCACGTGCCCGAAGGCGATGCTCGCCAGCCAGTCCAAGCTCACGTGGACATGCGCCGCGGCGCCCGGCTCGTGACGTCCGGGAATGTCCAGATCGTTGCCCTTGGGGGCGCCGCTGCCGACGAAGACGGCGTCGTAGCCGTCTGCGAGCAACGCGGCCATGCTCGTGACCGGTGAGCCATAGCGGACCTCGGCGCCCATCTCGATGACGGCCGAGGTCTCTTCGTCCAAGACGGCGGTGGGAAGGCGGAACGCGGGAATGCTCGTGCGCATGAGACCGCCCGGCGCCGTCGATGCCTCGAAGATCGTGACCTCGTAGCCCAGCGGTAGGAGGTCATTCGCGACCGTGAGCGACGCGGGGCCGCAGCCCACCGCCGCGACGCGCTTGGCGTTGCGGTGCCGAGCGGCGCGCGGCGCGAGCGCCGAGACATTCCCGCGCAGGTCCGCTGCCACGCGCTTCAAGCGGCAGATCGCGACGGGCTCGTCGTCCACCCGACCGCGCCGGCATGCCGGCTCGCAGGGCCGGTCGCAGGTCCGCCCGAGGATACCGGGGAACACGTTGGTCGAGCGGTTCAGCATGTAGGCCTCGGCATGGCGCCCCTGGCCGACCAGGCGGATGTAGGCGGGTACGTCGGTGTGCGCGGGACAGGCCCACTGGCAGTCCACCACCTGGCAGTAGTACGTCGCGTCGGTGACGTCCGTCGGTATCACGACAGGTTGCCCCGAGCAGCTGTGGCCGTCATCCCTTCATTGGTAGGGGGAACCGGCCTGCACCAATAGGGCCGAAGGTCCCCCTGGCCCGGAGCTCGCTCAGCGCATGATGTCGCGCTCCAGGGTCCGTACCGTCGTTGTCGTGAGCGCGAGGGACCCACCCAGGATCGTCAGCCCGGTCACCGGTTGGCCGTCTGTGGCGATGCCCGCCCCGGTACCCGCCGTCTGCAAGAACGGCGTCAGGTACTGCCCGACACTCGAGGGGTTCTTGGTGAGCAAGAGCGGCTCAGGGGCGTGGGTGTTCGAGCGCCCGGCGCCGGCCGCCACGATCGCACCGGCAAGGCCGTCGGAGTA
Source organism: Actinomycetes bacterium (assembly GCA_021810205.1). Classification (GTDB taxonomy): domain Bacteria; phylum Actinomycetota; class Acidimicrobiia; order Acidimicrobiales; family RAAP-2; genus JAJYVT01. The sequence continues at coordinate 1,390 of JAJZJC010000088.1, read as the reverse complement.
GAAGTCACCACGCGCGACCACGACCTGGCTGACGGGAGCCCAGTGCAGCCCCGACGCGCTCAGCTCGAAGTCAGCCGCCTCGAGCGCGGTGTCCGCGGCGTCCACGCCCGCCACGCGCAGCACTGCGACGCCGAGGTCCTGGAGCGAGGAGACGACCGCGTCCGAGATCGCCAGCGGTCCGCCCATCACGACGACCTGGGTGACACCGAGGGTCTCGATGGCTGTCAGCGCGGCGGGCGACAGCGCGTTCGGTGCGCTCAAGAGGACCGGGAGGTGCGCGTCGTAGGACATCACGCTCGCCGACTCCGCGTCCTGGAAGCTCACGCCGGTGGCCAGGATGGCGGTCGTGGGCGCCCCCGAGGGTGGCCGGGTCGACGCCGCTCCGGGCGTCGCGTTGAAGATGCCGGGACCACCTGTGGTGTTCGTGCCGGCGTACGCGGCCCCGACGGCGGCATGACCGACGAAGCTCGAGGGCACGGCCGTCGCGATCGCCTCTGCGGTCGCGTACTCTGTGTAGCCGGCGATCCTGGTGACCTCGACGGTGCCGCCGACGGGCGTCGTCCCTCCGCAGGCGTCGACTGGCAGCACGTCGATCGCCGCCACGACAGCTGTCGAAACGGCGAGCGAGCCGCCCACGACGTAGACGTGGGAAATGCCCTCGTCCTCGATGGCGGCCTTCGTCACTGTCGAGAGCCGGCTGGTCGGGGTGAGGAGCGTCCCGGTGCCGAGAGAGGCGGCGAGGTACTGGCTCGCCAGCGCGTCGGAGTAGTAGTTGTCGCGCGAGAGCACCACTGCGCCCGACGACGGACAGTCCCCCGCTTTCGGTGAGAACTGATGGGCGAGCTCATCTGCGGCCGTCGCGTCCGCTGTGTACCCCGAGATGCGCGGCACTTCGACACTCGAGGTGCCCACCGCGAACGCAGTCCCTGTGAGCTGGTCGATCGCCGGCGAGGTCCCCGGGCCCAAGGTGGCGACGAGACAGCGCGCTGTGCCCTGCGACGCGACGACCGGGCTGACGCTCTCCCATGCGTTCGCCGCGGGGTCCCACCAATAGAGCGCCGTGCCACCGTTCAAGTTGCAGTCCTTCACCGTGGCGGTGCCGAACGAGCTCCCTGCAGCGAGCTCGACGTCGAAGTACTCGTCGGTCGACGAGAAGCTCGGTGCGCCCCCGGGGTTCGAGAAGTACTGCGACACCGTCAGCGCGCCGGAGCCGGACGAGGTCGTGAGTGTCACGCCGTCGTTGGAGGTGCGGCACGTGCCCGAGGACACCGCGCACCCGTGGTCGCTCGAGGTCCCGGCCGGCGCGGCGGGCGCCGTGGGGGTGGGTGCAGATGCGCCGCCGGAGCCGCCACCGCCGGAGCCGCCACCGCCGGAGGTGCTGCCGGAGACC
>JAJZJC010000087.1 GCA_021810205.1 Actinomycetes bacterium | reverse complement strand
CGGCCCGCGCCGTGCACTCGCCGCGGGCGCGGCGGGCCTCGTGGCGCTCGCTGCGGTCGCCGTCGGCATCGGGATCGGCTACGACGTCTGGAGCGCCAACACGGCGCCGAGCGCGGACGTCACGCCGCACGCGACATCGGGCATCACAGGGCGCACGGTGCCGACAGGTGTGACACCGGCGACATCGTCGGGGAAGACGACGGCGGCCACCGGCTCCCCGTCGAACCTCTCCGCGATCGCCAAGAAGGTGACGCCCGGTCTCGTCGACGTGAACACCGTGCTCGGCTATGCCCGCGAGGAGGCGGCGGGGACCGGCATGGTCCTCACCCCCACAGGCAAGGTCCTCACCAACAACCACGTCATCGAGGGCTCGACCAGCATCAGCGTGACCGACCTCGGCAACGGCAAGACCTATAGCGCGAGCGTCGTCGGCTACGACAAGACACAGGACGTCGCGGTGATCCAGCTGAAGGGCGCGTCGGGGCTGACCACGGTCAAGACCGGGAACTCGGCGAACGTGCGCGTCGGCGAGCCGGTGGTCGGCATCGGCAATGCGGGCGGGACCGGCGGAGCACCGAGCGTCGCCGGCGGCTCGGTGACGGCGTTGAACCAGGCGATCACAGCGAGCGACCAGGGCACCCTGGGGACCACCGTGGAGCACCTGACGGGGCTCATCGAGAGCGACTGCGACATCCAGCCCGGCGACTCGGGCGGGCCGCTCGTGAACACGACAGGCGTCGTCCTCGGCATGGACACGGCGGCGTCCGCCGCGCAGGGCTTCAGCTTCTCCGGGGCCTCGACAGGCCAGGGGTACTCGATCCCGATCAATACCGCGACGTCGATCGCCAAGCAGATCATCGCGGGCAAGGCGTCGGCCGTCGTCCACATCGGCGGGACCGGCTTCCTCGGCGTCTACGTCTCCACAGCGTCGTCCAGGGGCGCGAACGGGTTCGGCGGCTTGGGGTCCCGAGGGCTGACAGCGACACCAGCGACATTCACATCGAGCACAACAGCGCCGGCGACGACCGCCAAGGGCGCGTACGTGACAGCGGTCATCGGCGGGACGCCGGCGCAGGCGGCCGGGCTCGCCAAGGGCGACGTCATCACGGCGGTCGGCGGGACAGCGGTCACCTCGGCCAGCGCGGTCACCAAGATCATGATGCAGTACCACCCCGGTGACAAGGTGCGCGTGGCCTGGACTGCGCCCACAGGCGCCCCGCACGCCGCCACAGTCACGCTCGGATCGGGGCCGGCCGACTGAGCCACCGGCCGGCCGAGCGATCGAGCGACCGGGTGCACGGTGACCGACGTGGCGAGGCGGCCGCTGCGATGACGATCGGAGGAGTGGACGAATGAACGCCGGAGAACGTGACGTGACGACGACGTGACGGCGCGGCCGGTCATCATCGGGAGCGAACGCAGCGACGTCGGGTTGCCCGCGGGCATGGCGATCCTGCGTGCGGGCGGACGGGCGATCGACGCCGTCGAGGCCGCGCTGCGCGAGTGCGAGGACAACGAGGCCGACCACTACGTGGGCACCGGCGGGCTGCCGAACGCACGAGGGGAGGTCCAGCTCGACGCGTCCATCATGGTGGGGTCGACGCGCGCCTTCGGTGCCGTGGGCGCGCTGCGTGACTTCCCCCACCCCATCTCGATCGCGAGGGCCGTGCTCGAGCGCCTCCCCCAGCACTGCCTACTCGTGGGCGAGGGTGCCGAGACCTTCGCCCAGGAGTGCGGGTTCGCACGGGCCGAGCTGCTCACCGACGAGGCCCGCCGGCTCTACCTCGACGCGCTCGGCGCCCAGGATGCCGTCGAGGGCGAGCATACCGAGGCCTCCCCGGGCGACCGCCGCTACCGGGAGACCGCCCGGGCGCTCATGCAGCGTCTCGCCCCGCATGACGGCCCGTGGGGCACCATCAACGTGCTCGCGCTCGATGCCGCGGGCGAGCTGTGTGTCGGCGTGTCGACGAGCGGCTATCCGTGGAAGTACCCCGGGCGCGTCGGCGACTCGGCGCTGCCAGGTGCGGGGAACTACTGCGATCTTCGCTACGGCGGCGCGGCCTGCACGGGGCGTGGCGAGATGGCCATGCGGGTGTGCGGGGCGCGCGAGATCGTCGATCTCCTCGCGGCGGGCGCCACACCCGAGCGCGCGTGCGCCGAGATGCTGGCCGACGCCCGCTCGCTGCCAGACGAGTTCGCGGCCGAGCTGCGTGCCCTCGCGCTCACCCCCGACGGCCGCCACGGGGGCGCCGCGGGCAAGGAGGGCTCGGTCTACGCGCTCATGACGGTCGGGCACAGCGCGCCCGAGATCCGGCCTCGACGCCTCGTGTCGTGACCGGCCTCGTCTCCTCGTCTCCTCGTCTCGTCGTCTCCTCGTCTCCTCCGACGAACTGGTGATGTGCATGGGGCTCTTCGACGGCTGGCGCCGTTCAGGCGAGCCAGACGAGCGCGGCGACGAACGCGCCGTAGGCCGCGATGATGAGCCATCCAGCGGTGCGCCCGAGGCCACGTGAGGCGTAGGCGAGACCGACCACCACCGCCGTGAGCCCGCCGTACCACACCACCACGAGCGTCTCGAGACCGGACCGGTGACCGGTGCCGAGAAGGACGGCTGGGAGCAGTAGCCCCGCCGCGACGTTCAGAGCGTTGGAGTTGAAGGCCGTGCTCAACATCGCCGTGCCTCGGCCGCGTCGCGCCCAGTAGATGGCCGCCACCATGTTCGGCAGGCTCGTCGCTGCGGCGAGCACGAGAGCGCCGATGACGATGCCGGGCACTCCGAGCCGGATCCCGAGGCTCGAGGCACTGCGCTCCATGGTCACGCTGGCCGCGACGACGACGGCGAGGAAGACGACGGCGACGAGCGCGTCTCGGGGCCGTCCGCGGCGCGGATGGATCACGGCGGCGAGCTCGAGCTCTTCTTCCCACAGCGCGCGTGTGAGCCAGCGCCGCCAGGTCGAGGCCCGGGCCCATCGCCGCCACCAGCTCGTGCGGTCGAAGGCGGCGACCGCCGCGTAGGGGACGAGCGCTACGAGCACGAGGAGGAGGCCGACCGCCGCCGTCACGAGCCCGGCCACCATCACGGTGCAGGCGAGCGCCACCCAGAGCGCGAGCACGCCTTCGAGCACGACGACCCTGCGGTGCAGGGCGACGGCCCCGGCAACGACGCTGCCGACACCGAGGAGCGCGGCGAGATTGAAGACGTTGGACCCGATGACCACCCCGGCGCCCACTGCACCTCGGTGCGCCGTGAGCGCGCTCACCGACGAGGTGATCTCGGGTGCATCCGCGGCCAGCGCGGAGACGAGCCCGAGGAGCGCTTCTGACGCACCGAGGCGGCTCCCGACCCGCTCGATGCGCGACACGACGATCCAGCTCGCCCCCAAGGTCACCGCCGCGCCGGCGAAGAAGAGGACGGCCGCGGGGCCGATGCTCACGTGGCGACTTGCTGGGTGGAAGGCACGTCGAGCTCTCCTGCCTGGCGCGGTCCATCGGTGCCGACCAGGCTTCCCGGCGCCCCCCGGGACACCTTAGCTGGCCGAACGCGTGGTGTGGCGGGTCCGGGCGCTAACGTCACGCGCATCTGCGCCGCGATCAGCCATCCGCGCCTCGGCGCGATCACCGTCGGGCCCATTGCCGCCGAACGCGCGTACGCGCTCCGCCAGCAGGTGCTCCGGCCGCACGAACGTGTGGAGGAGATGGCCAGCATCGACACGGGGGACCCCCAGGAGCTGGTGCTCGGCGCGCGCACCGCAAGGGGCGAGATCGTGGGTACCGGGGTCGTCGCGCCCGGCGCGGCGCCGGCGATCCTTGGGGCGTCCGCCGCCTCCCGAGCGGCCTGGCGGATCCGGGGAATGGCGACGCGCGCCGATGCGCGCGGGGTGGGCATCGCCAGTGCGATCCTCGTCGCCCTCGTCGCCCATGTCACCGCCCGCGGCGGGCGCCTCGTGTGGTGCAACGCACGCGTCGCTGCACAGCGGTTCTACGAGCGTGCGGGGTTCGTCACCGCCGGCGACGTCTGGATGGAGCCCGATATCGGGCCTCATGTCGTCATGTGGCGTCGCGTCGAGTCGCCAGCGCCCCCCTGATCCGGGCAGTGCAGGCGCCGGCGCCGACGGCGTGAGCGCTCGCCGAGAGACGGTGGCGGCATATGTGGAGGAGAGCCTCCACATCGTGTTATCATCCCGCGTCATGCGTGAGGCGACGGCACCGTCTTTGGGACACTCATCGTTACGCGCGGACGCGGAGCGCAATCGTCTCGCGTTGATCGACGCCGCGCAGGAGGTCTTCGCCGAGCAGGGGATCGAAGCACCCCTCGAAGAGGTCGCCGCACGCGCGAGGGTCGGCATCGCCACGCTGTACCGCCGGTTCCCGACGCGCCACGCGCTCGTGGTCGCCGCGCTCACCGAACGGATCGCCCAGTACCTGGGCATCGCCGAGCGTGCACTCGCCGACGACGACCCGTGGCGAGGGTTCTCGGGCTTCGTCGAGCAGGTGTGCGCGCTCCAGGCCTACGACCGCGCGCTGAGCGACCTCCTCTTCATCGCCCTGCCGGCGAACGAGACGGTCGAGCGCCTCCGGCGCCTGGCGCAGGCGAGGACCGCCGCGCTCATCGAGCGGGGCAAGGACGCGGGCGTCTTGCGCCCCGACCTCGTCCACGAGGACCTCCGGCTCATGCTCCTCGCGCAAGCAGAGATCGTGCGGGTCACGAACAAGGATGCACCGGTCGCATGGCGGCGCTACGTCGCGCTGATGCTCGACGCGTTCCGAGCCGAGCACGGGCGGCCGCTGCCACCGCCGCCGACCAAGGCCCAGCTCGCACGTGCGATGCGCCGATCTGCAGAAGAACGCGGCTGTCGGGCGAAGGATGCCCCTGCCGCACGTCACCTCGAGCAGCCCAACGAAGCACCCACCGTCTCGCCCCCCGGGGGCGATCCCCATCGAACGAGGACGTCTCAGAAGTGAAGGATTCCCTCCGGAACACCGGTCCCACCACCGACGGCTCGGCAGGCACCGCGTCCGGTGCGTCCACCAACGGCGCGGGCGGGGGGCAACACCCACCAGACCGTTACAAGTGGCTTGCCCTGTCGAACACGACGCTCGGCATGCTGATGGCGACGATCAACTCGTCGATCATCCTCATTGCGCTGCCCGACATCTTCAGGGGGATCAAGGTCACAGCCCTTGCGCCGGGGAACACGAGCTACCTGTTGTGGATGCTCATGGGATTCATGGTGTGCACGGCAGTGCTCCTCGTGAGCTTCGGGCGCATCGGCGACATGTACGGCAGGGTGAAGATGTACACGCTCGGCTTTGCCATCTTCTCGTGCTTTTCGATCCTGCTCTCGGTGACGTGGATGCACGGGTCGGCCGGCGCCCTGTGGCTCATCTTGATGCGGGTGGGCCAGGGTGTGGGGGGCGCGATGGTGTTCGCCAACTCCGCACCGATCCTCACCGATGCGTTCCCGCCGAGCCAGCGAGGGCTCGCGCTCGGCATCAACAGCGTCGCGGCCATCGCCGGTGCGTTCATCGGGCTCGTCCTCGGCGGGCTGCTCGCCCCGATCGAATGGCGGCTCGTCTTCTTGGTGTCGGTGCCCGTCGGCATCTTCGGCACCATCTGGGCGCGGCTCAAGCTGCGCGAGATCGGCGCGCGACGGGTGACCAGGATCGACTGGTGGGGCAACGTCACCTTCGCCCTCGGGCTGGTCCTCGTGCTCGTCGGCATCACCTACGGGATCATCCCCTACGGCCACCACACGATGGGATGGACGAATCCCAAGGTCCTCGCCGCGCTCATCGCCGGCGTGGCCCTGCTGGGGGTGTTCTTGGTCATCGAGCGCCGCGTGGCGCACCCGATGTTCAACATGTCGCTGTTCCGCATCCGCGCCTTCGCGTTCGGCAACCTCGCGACGCTGCTCGCCGCCGTCGGCCGAGGCGGCCTCATGTTCATCCTCATCATCTGGCTGCAGGGCATCTGGCTCCCCCAGCACGGCTACAGCTTCTCGGTGACGCCGCTGTGGGCGGGCATCTACATGCTGCCGCTCACGGCCGGCTTCCTCGTGGCCGGCCCGTTCTCGGGCGTGCTCTCGGACCGATTCGGCGCGCGCCCGTTCGCGACCGGCGGCATGGTGCTCGCGGCGATCTCCTTCGGGCTCCTCGAGGCGCTGCCCGCGAACTTCTCCTACGTGTTCTTCGGTCTGCTCTTGTTCCTCATGGGCTGTGCGATGGGGATCTTCTCCTCGCCGAACCTCGCCGGCGTCATGAACAGCCTGCCGCCGGACCAGCGTGGCGCGGGGGCAGGGATGCTCGCGACGTTCCAGAACTCCGCCATGGTGCTCTCGATCGGCGTGTTCTTCACCCTCATCATCTTGGGGCTCGCCTCGGAGCTGCCCCACAGCCTCTATGCAGGGCTGGTGGCCCAGGGGGTGCCGGCATCGGCCGCGCACAAGGTGGCAGGCCTGCCGCCCGTGGCGAGCCTCTTCGCGGCCTTCCTCGGTTACAACCCGATGCGCGAGCTGCTCGGCCCGGTGCTCGGGCACCTGCCTGCAGCCAAGGCCACCTATCTCACCGGGCGCAGCTTCTTCCCGCGCCTCATCTCGTCACCGTTCCACTCGGGGTTGACCGAGGCGTTCACGTTCGCGATGGTCGCCTGCCTGGTCGCGGCCGCGGCCTCGTGGTTCCGCGGTGGCAAATACCACCACGGTGACGACGACGTGCCGGCTCGGGTCGTCGAGACAGTCCAAGGGGATGAGGCGCTCGTCGCCACCGCTGCGACCGGCGACCCAGGGCCCGACGTGTCCTGAGCCGGCTCGAGGTCCTGCGAGCGCGCCGGCGGCGCTCAGAGCACGCCCGCGCGCACCGCGGCCATGATCGCCGCGACCACGCGCGAGACGAACTGGTCGTCGAGCGGCAGGTGGCCCTGGAGCATGCGGTAGTACGCGGGGCCGTAGAGCAGGTCGAGGACGAGGCCCGCGTCGGCATCGGGGCGCAGCTCGCCGCGCGCCGCCGCGCGCCGGACGATCGTGAGGTGCCGGGTGCGCACCGGTCCGATGAACCGGTCCCGCCAGGCCGCCGCCAGTCCCTGGTCCCGCTGCACCTCGGCGATCAGGCTGCGCAGCGTCCTGCCGGTCGCCGTGCCGTCGACCGCGTGGACCCACAGCCGCAGCGCCTCGGTGAGGTCTTCCTCGAGCTCGCCGGTGTCGGGCTCGGGGTGATCGTCGAGGAAGCGGACCATGAAGGCGTCGAAGGCCAGGGTGCCCTTGGACGGCCAGCGCCGGTAGATGGAGGCCTTGGACACCCTCGCCCTCGAGGCGATCTCGTCCAGCGAGATCTCCGACAGCCCCCGTTGCTCGAGCAGCTCCGCCGTCGCGTGCAGGATGGCCTGCTCCGTCTCCCTGCTCATCGGTCGGCCCCTGCCGACCACGCGGCCCTCGCCGTCGTGCGAGCGGCGGCGTCGGTCGGGCGGCGGCATCAGCGGATGGTAACCGCCGGGAACGAGGGCCCCCGGGAATAACGAAACGACCCGGACCGTTTCATATTGCATAGACCTGCGCCGTCACGGCGCCCGAGATGGAGCGACTCTCGCCGATGCATCAGTTACGCCAATGCTCGCGCGCGGCCTGGCCGATGGCCGCGCTCGCACTGCGCCACACGACGGAGGCGGCCCGATGAGCAGCACTTCGCTCACGGAGCGCCCCGCCGGCGCGCTGCCCGCTCGTGCCCGGGTGCCCGGTCACGCCCGGGTGCTCGAGGCACTGCACGAGCGAAGCGCGGCACTGCGTGGCCGGCACCCCGGTGTCTCCCTCGCGCTGATCCTGACGGTCGCCTTCATGGTCGTCTTGGACTTCAGCATCGTGAACGTCGCCTTGGCGTCCATCGAGCGCGAGCTTCACGTCGGCGCGGTGTCGGTCCAGTGGGTGATCACCGGCTACGCGATCACGTTTGGCGGTCTGCTCGTCCTCGGCGGCCGGTTGGGAGACCTGTTCGGGCGCCGGCGGATGTTCATCGCGGGCCTCCTCCTGTTCTCTGCAGGATCGCTTGCCGGCGGGTTGGCGCCCGACCTCGTGGTGCTCGTCTCCGCCCGCGCCATCCAGGGCATCGGTGCGGCGATCGTCGCGCCCGCGGCGCTCTCGCTCATCACCACCATGATTCCGCAAGGACCGGCTCGGACCCGCGCGCTCGGTCTGTACGGTGCGACGGCCGCGATCGGATTCGTCGCGGGACTGGTGCTCGGCGGACTGCTCGTCCAGTTCTTCGACTGGCGCTCGGTGCTGTGGGTGAACGTCCCCGTCGGGCTCGTCGCCGCGGCGATCTCGCCCTTCCTCCTGGTGCGCACGGGCGCGTCCAAGCGCACGCGGCTAGACGTATGGGGCGCCGTGCTCGTGACCGCGGTGATCGCCTTCGTCGTGTACGCGATCTCCGAGGGCGGATCCCTCGGGTGGCTCGACCCGCAGGTCCTCGCCGCCTTCGTCGTGGCTGGCCTGCTCGGTGCCGCGTTCGTCGCCGTGGAGCGGCGTCACGTCGCGCCCCTCGTTCCCATGAGGATCTTCTCCATGCGCGCCCTGCGGAACGCGAACGCCCTGACGGTCCTGATCGGCGCGTGGAGCGCCGGTGAGCTGCTGGTCCTACCGCTCTACCTCCAGCTCGTCCTCCACTACTCGCCGCTCGTTGCCGGCGTGGCGATGGCCCCCCAGGGGGTCGTCGGCCTCGTCGCGGCGAGCCGCGGGCCGCGCCTCGTCCAGCGCATCGGGCCCCGCGCCTTCCTCGCGTCGGCGGCGCTGGCCGCCGCGGCGGGTCTTGGTCTGCTCGGCTTCTCCCTTGCGACCCACAGCTACGTGCTGCTCGTCGTGGGGTTCATGCTGGCGGGCTACGGGACCGCGGCGGGTGCTTTCGGGACGACGGTCGTGGCGACGTACGGCGTGGCGCACGGTGAGCAAGGCCTCGCCGGCGGGCTCATCAACATGAGCCGCCAGGTCGGTGCCGCCATCGGCGTCGCGGTGGTGGCCGCCATCATCGGCGACACCGCGAGCGCCGGTGCCCAGGTCGGGCCCGACCGTCTCGCGGTCGTCGTGGTCGCCGCAACCGCCCTGCTCGCCGTCGGTCTCGCGCTCGTGGGCTTCGCCCGGCACGGCACGGAGCCGGCCGGGGCTGCCACCGAGCCGCCAGGCGCGGCGACCGCGCTCCACCGAGCCGGCCACACCCGCGGCTTCGACTCGCGCCGAGTCGCCGCGGCCGTCGAACGGCCCTACCGCGCGGCGATGTGCCAGGCGCGCCGCGTCGTCCAGCTCGGTGCCGGACGGTCGGTCCCCGACGAGCACCGCACAGATCGCGCGGGCCGGACGGCTCGAACGACCCACGTCGACGTCGACGTCGACGCCGCCTCCTCCTCGCCGATCCGCACCCCCATGTGCTGAGGGACAGCGCCGTTCGGCGTCCCTCGCGGGAGACGACGCGTGCCGCGCGGCGCCCGGGCGCTCCGGGTCGTCACGAACGCGCCGCGTAGATCGAGAGCGACTGGCACCGTCGGAACACCACCAGCGCGCCAGCCACCGCGAGCACGACGACCACGATCGACGCGTTGGTGCTGCCGGTGAGCTCGATGGCGAACGCGATGCCGGCGACCGGGGCGTCCATGGCCGCGCTGATGACCGCCCCGGCGCCGATCAGGGCATCGGTCGCACCCGGGGTACCCGGCCAAGCCAGGGACCACAGATGGCCGAACACCATGCCGCAGGCCGCGCCGAAGCTGAACGTCGGGGTGAACAAGCCCCCCGACGCGCCCGAGCCAAGGCACAAGGAGGTGAACAGCGGCTTCATGAGCGCCAGTGCCGCGGCGGTGGCGAGCAGGCCCGTGCCGGTGAAGGCGAACTGTGCGAGGTCCCGGCCGTTGCCGAGCAGCAGGGGGTACTCGATCGCCGCCACGCCCAAGAGCCCGAAGGCGAGGACCGGCGCACCGATCTCGCGCCACGTCCCCTGGGGGCGGTGGGCGGTCGCCCAGGCGACCAGCCGGACGTAGCCGGCGGCGAGGAACCCGAGCACCGGCCCGGCGGCGAGGGCGAAGACGATGGTCGTCGGCGCGGGGAACGCCGCATGGGGCACGACGTAGAGGAACTTCGGCCGCAAGGTGAGCCACGAGACCACGGTCGCGATCGCGGACGTGGCGATCGCGGGGACCACCGTGCCGACCGAGATCGAACCGAGGTACAGCTCGGCGGCGAAGAGCCCGCCGGCGAGCGGGACGTTGTAGACGGCGCCCACGCCGGCGCCCGCGCCGCACGCGACCAGCAGCATGCACTGCGCCTCGCTCAGCCCCAGCCGCTTCCCGATCCACGACGCCGAGGCCGCACCGATGTGCTGGGGCGCCGCTTCGCGGCCGAGCGAGGCTCCCATGCCGATCACCACCTCGGACAGTGCACCGCTTGCAAGCGTCTGGGGCGGGGCCAAGGTGGTGGGGTGGTGGGTCCAGACCGACGTCGTGGGCTCGCCCCCGGTTCCTCCGGCGCGGTGGCGCAGTACCCACCATCCGACCCCGGCGATCGCGCCCGCCACGAGGAGGACGACCACCCGCCGGACGTCGCCGTGACGCGCGACCGAGCTCGAGAACAGGCCGACGTGGTACGAGTAGACCGCGTGCTGGACCGAGCGCAGCACGGCCATCATCGCCATCGCGCCGAGCCCAGCGGCGACGCCCGTCGCCACGAGGGCCAGCCAGAACCGAAGCGACCAGTCGGCCGCCGGCTCGCCCGCGTTCGGCTGGGACGCGGCGGGGTCCGGCACCTCTATGTGATACCCCGATTGCCGACCGTCTGATGCCCAGGGTCCCAGGAGCCAGGATGCCCAGGAGCGGCCGCGGCATTGGCGCCGCCGGGGGGGCGCGGCATTGGCGCCGCCGGGGCGCCGCTGCTCAGCGCGATCTTCGCGACGCCGGCGCCAGGGTCCGGTGGTCTGGGCCCGGCGTCGTGGCAGCCCCGCGGGGTC
>JAJZJC010000086.1 GCA_021810205.1 Actinomycetes bacterium | reverse complement strand
TCGTGAGGTGGGCGTGGATGTGGAACAGGGTCTGCTCGTTGGTCTGGCACTGGATCCCGTCGACGGTCTGGCCCGCGGCCGCCGTGATGGTGCCGGCGAGCGCCGGGGCATTGGGTATGGGGACTCCCTCGGGACCGTCCGCGCCCCGTGGGGCAGGTGGTTGGAGCGCCCCCAGCGATGCGAGGGAAGCGAGCGCGAGCTTCGGCGTGCCGCCGGTGTTCGGGCTCGACGCACCGTTCGAGCCGCTTGGGCCGACTCGCGTCACGGCGAAGCCGATGCCGGTGCCGACTCCCGCAATGACGAGCACTGCGACCGACGTGGCGAGGATCCTGGCCCGGCGCCGACTCCCTTCGAGGGCTTTCAGCGCTTCGGAGCGGCGCTCAGCTTCGGCCCTGCGCAGCGCCCTGGTTCGTTTGCCGCTGGTCACGTTGCGATCTCCCCTTAAGTTCCTCTCGCGGATGCGAGCGAACGCTGCGGTGCCCAAGGATGTCCCCTCGGCATCAGCAGGGCACGCTCGCCTCGACGGCTCGACTACGACAGAGTGTCGCTATCGTAGTAGTGGTCCCTACTTGCCGGCGAAGCCGACGTCAGGGGTGGCTACCGATGGCCAGCGGGAACAGGGGATCTTGATGGCAACCGGTTCGATTGCTGGCGGCCCTGCCCCGAGCGGACCATGGGCGCCGGGTCCGATCGACGATGCGGAACCCATGTCCTGGGGGGTGTGGCCGGTGGCCTCGTGCAGCCGAAGGCTGGGCCGGGACCGAGTGCTGTGATGGGTACTACGCTGCATCGCAGCTGGAGACGTGGCAGAGACTGGAGTCGGGGTGGCCAAGCTGGCGATGGGCGAGCTCGAGGCGGTCGTGATGGACGTCCTGTGGGACGCGTCGGACCCTCTGACGCCCGGCCAGGTCCACGAGATCCTGTCGGCCGAGCGGCCGCTGGCCTACACCACCGTGATGACGATCTTGGCGCGCCTGTGGCGCAAGGGTCGCCTCGAACGACACCAACGTGGCCGCGCCTATGCGTACCGTCCCCTCTTGAGCCGCGAGGCCTACGCTGCGTCCCGCATGGACGAGGTGCTCGGCGGCACCAAGGACCGCCCGCTGGCGCTGAGTTACTTCGTCGCCAACCTCAAGCCCGGCGACCGGACTCGGCTGCGGCGGCTGCTTGACGACGGCGAGAGGCGCTGAGAAGCGATGGGCGTGATGCTCGTGCTCGGGGCCCTTGGCCTCGTCGCCCTGCCCGGCCTCCTTCGGCCGCTCGGCCGACGCCTTGACCCGAGGGACTGGGCCCGGTTGTGTGCGGCGGCACTTGGAGGCGGCATCGCCGTCTTCGAGCTGGGTCTTGTCCTCTACGCCGCCCCCACGGTTCTGCCGACCATAGGCGCGTTCGGTCTTGCCTCGATCTGCCGGCACATGCTCGGCGGTGTGACCCCGGGTGGGCCCGTCGCCGGTTGGGGAGCCGGCTCCCTGGCTGTCGTGGTTGCCGGCTCGGTCGGTTTGAGCGTGATACGGGGACGTCGGATTCGCCGTGGCACCCGCGTCGATTCCTGGCTCGGCGAGCATTCCCGTCTGGGTAGCCACGAGCTGGTCGTGTTGGAGCGTGAGGATCTGGTGGCACTGAGCGTGGATTGCCGCAGCGGACAGGTGGTCGTCTCGTCCGGGCTGGTGAACACGCTGGATGCAGACCAGCTCGGCGCGGTGCTCGCCCACGAAGCAGCCCACCTCGACCATCGCCACCAGCGCTACCTGAACCTTGCCAGCGCTGTCCGTCACGGCCTTGCCTTCTTTCCCCTGGCCACACGGAGCGTCGCGGTCCTGGTGGTTGCCTTGGAGCGCTGGGCCGATGAGGTCGCTGCCGCGGCCACCGAAGACGGTCGTGATCGCTTGCGTGGCGCGCTGCGCCAGGTGACGGCATCGATGATCGGAATCGAGGTAGCCGCCTTCTCGGCCGCCGACACGGTCGCTGAGCGCCTCGCGGCCCTCGATGACCCGCAGCCCGGTCTAGCGCTCGCCTCGCTCGGGCTGCTCTACAGCCCCGGCTTCGCCCTCGGCGTTGCCTCGGCTGCGGGGCTCGGGGTCTGGATCACCAACCTCCAGATGCTGATCCAGATGTCCGGCCGCTGCCCGCTCTGACCAACTGGCTCGACCCGAGGTGGGCTAACTACGCTATGTCGTAGATGACGCCGCTTCTGCTCCCACTCTTCGCGCTCGTCGGCGGCATGATCTCGTTCACCTCACCGTGCTGCCTGCCGTTGTTGCCTGGCTACGTCTCGTACATCTCGGGGCTCCCGGTGTCCGAGCTGGGCCGGGTCCAGGCCCGATCGGTGACCCTTCGGGCCGCTGTGCTGTTCGTGGCCGGGTTCACGCTCGTGTTCACCGTCCTCGGGGTGGCCGCCGGGCTGTTGGGGTCCCTCGTGGTTCGCGAGCTGCCGCTCGTCATGGACATAGCTGGCGCAGGGATGATCGTCCTCGGCCTGGCCATGGCCGGGGTGCTGCGGATCCCGTGGTTGTACCGCGAGCGACGCTTCGCCCTGCACCGCCTGCCCACCGGCCCGAAGGCCGCCTTCGGGGTGGGCATGGCCTTCGCTGCGGGCTGGACGCCCTGCATCGGTCCAGTGCTGGCCACGATCCTCGCCACCGCTGCAGCCACCCGAACCGCAGCGTGGGGAGCGCTGCTACTGGCGCTCTTTTCGGTCGGCCTCGGACTGCCCTTCATCGCCCTGGCGCTCGGCCTGAACCGGGCCAGAGGATCACTTGCCTGGCTCCGGCGCCACGGTCGGGCCATCGAGGTGCTCGGAGGCCTGCTGCTCGTGGGCGTCGGCATCCTGTTCGTGACCGGCGCGTGGCGCTCGTTCTTCGTCCCGCTCCAGCGCGAGTTCGCCCGCTTCGGGTGGCCGCCGGTGTAGGAGACGTTGCCGCCGGCACCCGCCGGTCGAAGACGACGGGCCCGCACTCGACGTCTCGTCCGCCGGCTACTACAGTTCATAGCTACTACAGTCTATCGGAGGTCGTGCCGATACCGGTACAGGCGATGGTGCCGGCGGAGGGCTGTTCGGGCAAGAACGGGAGAAAGTCGCGAGATGAGATGAGCAGCCAAGCGATCTTCGGGCATTCGCTCCTCGCTGCCGCGTCCGTCGGCGGGACCAGCCAGCTCCTCGTCGGCACTACCATCATCGCCGCCTTCTTCGCCGGTGTCGTCGCCTTGTTCGCGCCCTGTTGCGTGTCGGTGATGCTGCCCGCCTACCTCGCCACCGGCGTGCACCGCCGCCGAGGGCTCATCGCCATGACCTTCGTCTTTGCCGCCGGGGTCGGTGCGGTGATCCTGCCGATCGCCTTCGGGGCGACCGCCCTCAGCCGGCTGATCAACGGCGAGCACACCATCGTCTACTCGGTGATGGCGGTCGTGATGCTGGCCATGGGCGTCGCCATGGCGGGGGGCTACCGGCTCCCGATCCCCATGTTCGGTGTGCGGGCCCGCCAGGGTCACAGCGGACCGGGCTCGGTGTTCGTCCTCGGGGCGTTCTCCGGGGTGGCGACCGCCTGCTGCGCTCCCGTGCTCGCCGGGGTCGTCGCCCTGTCGGGCGCGGCGGCCAGCTTTCTCACCTCGCTCGTGGTGGGGGTGGCCTACGTCTTCGGCATGGTGGCGCCGCTGTTCGTGATCGCGCTCGTATGGGACGGCCGCGAGATCGGCGCCAGCCGCTGGCTCTCCGCTCGGACTGTCCGACTGCGCCTCGCCGGGCGGGTTCGGGCGGTGCCGCTGGCGAGCTTCGCCGGAGGCCTGCTCCTCGTCGTGATGAGCGTCGTGGTGGGCGTGCTCGCGGTCACGGGCCCCGACATGGCCACCCGAGGCTGGCAGGCCACCATGTCCGGCGACGCCCAGCACTACGCGCATGTGGTCACCACCTGGCTCGGGCACCTGCCGGGCTGGGTGACGGCCCTCGGCGTCTTCGCCGCCTTGGCCGTGCTGGTCGCCCTGGCCGTTCGCCAGGTCGCCGACCGAGACGAACAGGAGCCCGTTGCCGACGCGCCGGACGAGATCGGGGCAGGTTCGTGCTGCGTCGACCACGAGGCGACCAGCAGCTTCGAACTGCCCACCGAGATCGAACCGCAGATCGAGCCGGATCGCATGCCGGTCGGAGAGAGAGGACCCTGACCGTGGCTCCACGGACCGCGACCGGCTCGGGCCGACGACCCCCTACCCGAGCCACCCCATCCAACCAGCGCCCCGCCCGCCAGGACCGGCGACCAAACCAGGTCCAAGGGGCCAAGCGCCAGCGTGCCGAGCAGGCACGGCGCGCCCGGCACCGCAAGGTCTGGGTCCGAAGCGGCCTCAGCGCCGGGGCCGCTGTCCTTATCTTGCTGATCGTCTTCCTCACGGGCGGGCACGGCGGTGCCGGCTCCTACACCTACAAAGTCGGCAGTCCGGGTCCCGGAGCCACTGCGCCGGACTTCACGCTGCCCTCCAACATGGGCGGCACCTTCAACCTGGCCGCCCAACGGGGCAAGACCGTGCTGATCTTCTTCCAGGAGGGGACGGACTGCCAGCCGTGCTGGACCCAGCTCCAGGCCATCCAGCACGACATGGCCGGCTTCCACCATGCCGGCATCAACGAGGTCGTGAGCATCACCACCGACCCCCTCGGGGCCTTGCAACAGGCGGCGAGTACCTACGGCACCACCATCCCTGTGCTCTCCGACCCGACCCTCACGGTCTCTCACGCCTACGACGCCAACAGCTACGGGATGATGGGAACCAGCATGGACGGCCACTCTTTCATCGTGGTCGGGCCCAACGGTCGAATCGAATGGCGGGCCGACTACGGCGGGGCGCCGAACTACACCATGTACGTCCCCGTCCCCACCCTGCTCGCCCAGATGCGCGCCGGCATGGGGCACCACTCAGCATCATGAGCGCGATCAGGATCACCGTGCTGAGCGCGCCGGCCTGCGAGCTGTGTGAGCACGCCAAAGCGGTGCTCGCCCGGGTCGGCGAAGACCACGACCTCGACGTCGAGGAGTTTTCGACGCAGACCGAACAGGGCCGGCGCCTGATGGTGGAGCACCGAGTGGCCTTCCCGCCGGGGATCCTCCTCGATGGCGAGCCCTTCTCCTACGGCCGGCTGTCGGAGCGCAAGCTGCGTCGCGAGCTGGAGCGCCGGAGCGCCCCCCAGGCGAGCTGAGATCCGAAGCGCCGTGCAGCCCACCGCCACCGACAACACCGGCGACGCGCCAGCGCCAGCGGCACCGCCTGACGTTGCCGCGCCCGAACGCACGCGCTCTGCACCGACCCGGCGCCGTCGCCGGCGCAGCGTCCTGTGGGCGGCATTGGCCATGCTCCTGTTGGCCGCGGGGGTGGTGACGGTGCTCGGTCTGTCGCCGCCGGCGACCCAGGTCGAAGCGCAGAGCCCGC
The DNA here is from genome assembly GCA_021810205.1 of Actinomycetes bacterium. GTDB lineage: Bacteria > Actinomycetota > Acidimicrobiia > Acidimicrobiales > RAAP-2 > JAJYVT01. The sequence continues at coordinate 5,610 of JAJZJC010000086.1, read as the reverse complement.
TCGTCGGCCAGCCCGTCCCGGCGATCCCCGGGCCGACCATCACCGGCCAGCCCTTCTCGCTTGCAGGACTTCAAGGCCACTTCGTCGTCGTCGACTTCTTCTCGAGCTGGTGCGTTGCCTGTCGGCAGGAGGCGCCTCAGCTGGCGCGGTTCGTCGCCCAGCAGGCCGGTCCCTCCGGGGCCCGGCTGGTCGGGGTCATCTTCGAGGACACGGTCCCCGCGATCCGCCAGTTCCTCGGCCCCGAGCTCGGCCGTTACCCGGTCGTCCAAGATCCGGGGGGCCGGATCGCCCTCAACTACGGGGTCGACAACCCACCCGAGAAGTACCTCATCGCGCCCAACGGAGTGATCTTCGACAAGGTCATCGGCCCGGTCACCGCCGCCCTCCTCGACCAGCTCATCGCCAAGGCCAAGGCGGCAGGGTGGTGACCCAGATCCCGAGCGCGGCGCCGAGCTGGGTTGCAACGCCGACCGTGCGACCGGAGTCCGAGCCAGGCGGCCCTCGATGAGCGCCAAGGGGCATCGTGTCTTCGCCGCTGTCTACGATCGCCTGAACGCCGGGGCTGAGCGCACCTGGCTCGGCACGCGTCGAGCTGACTTGGTCGCTCGTGCGACCGGCCAGGTGCTCGAGATCGGTGCAGGCACGGGAGCGAACCTGGCCCACTACCGGGGTGTCGAACGGGTGGTGGCAGCAGAGCCCGACCCCGCCATGCGGGCCCGCCTCAGGTCCCGGTTGGACCGAGCCGCCGTGCCTGTCGGGGTCTCCGACGCCCCGGCTGAGCACCTGGGGCTCCCCGACGCCAGCGTCGACACCGTGGTCTGCACCCTGGTGCTGTGCTCGGTGGCCGATCCCGACGCCACCTTGGCCGAGCTGCGCCGGGTGCTGCGGCCCGGCGGGCAACTGCTCGTGCTCGAGCACGTGCGGGGCGAGGGCCGCCGGGCGCGCTGGCAGGATCGGGTGACCCCGCTCTGGCGCCGGGTCGGGGCCGGATGCCACCCCAACCGGGACACGCCGGCCACTATCGAGCGCGCCGGGTTCCACCTCGAGCATCAGGAGTCCTTCGACCCACCCCGGGTGCCCTCGATCATCCGGCCGTTCGTCGAGGTCGTGGCTCGTCCAGGCTCGTAGCGACGGGCTCTCGACGCTCGCCTCGACGGCGGCCACTTCGAGGACCGGCACTGATCGACCAGCCGCCCGCCCATGGCGAGGCCGCCGGCCGACGAACATGCGGTGTCGCGAGGCCAGTCGAGGGGAGCCGAGATGGCGACGCCCCGAGCTACTATGTAATGTCGTAGCATGCAGGTCGGACTGTGGCGTACGCGCCTGGAAGCGAGCCCCGAAGTCGGTGGGTCACGGCCGGCTCAGGCACCCAGCGACGGCGCGGTCGGGGTCGGCAGAGTCCGGCGTCTGCTCACCCAGCGGCGGCTCCAGGTGGTCCTCGGGCTGATCTGGCTTCTCGATGCCGGCCTCCAGTTCCAGCCCTACATGTTCTCGCGGGGGTTCGTGGCCGACTTCCTGGCCATGAATGACATGTTCCAGCCTCATGTCATTGCAGTGGCGATCGAGAAGATCACCGAGTTCCTCTTGCCCCACGCCGCTGCCTGGAACGTCCTGTTCGCCACCACCCAGCTCGCCGTCGGCGTCGGCCTGCTCTTCCGACGCACGGTGAAGCCTGCGCTGCTGCTGTCCTTCGCCTGGGTGCTCGGCGTGTGGGTCGTCGGCGAAGGGCTGGGCGGCCTGCTCACCCCCATCATGGGCTCCCCGCTGGCCGGGTTCCCCGGCCCGGTGCTCATCTACGGCCTGGTTGGGCTGGTCCTGTGGCCAACCAGGCGCCTGGAGCGAGAAACGGTGGCGAGCGCCGGACCGCTCGGAGCGCGTGGCACCCGGGTCCTGTGGGCGGCGCTCTGGTTCGGCATGTCGATCGAGCAGCTACGTCCCGCCCCTGGCCTTTCGCCGAGCAGCGTCATGACGGTCATCGTTTCCATGAACGAGCCGGGCGAGCCAACCTGGCTGGTCCACCTGGACAAGGTGGCAACGACGGCCATCAGCTCCATCGGGAGCCCCCTCGTTCTGGTCCTCGCGCTCGTGGAGGTGACGATCGGAGTCCTCGTCCTACGTGGCCATCAGGTGAAGGCTGCCCTCTGGGCGGCGATCGTGCTTTCGGCCCTCTTCTGGGTCGTCGGCCAGGACTTCGGTGGCATCCTCGCCGGGCATGCCACCGACCCGAGCGCTGGGCCGCTCTACGTCCTCCTCGCCTTCAGCCTCTATCCCCGCAGCATCAGTCGTAGGAGAGAAGCCAGCCAAGTACCGGGGCCTGCCTCGTTCGCGGCGGCCTCGACCAGGCTGACTGCCTGACCGGCGCCGCCTCGGATCGGTTGGTGTCCAACTTTCCCATCCGCTGAGCCCGATATTCATCGACCGGTCACCGCTTCCGCCACGAGCCCGAACCGCAAGGGACCCGACACCAGGAGACCAAACATCCCAATATGAGGAGACTGCGATGCACCAGGCTCGACCGACCGATGGGCTGTCCGGGGACGGGGTGCCCGGGTCGCCACGACTCCCCAGGGGGGCGTCCAGCGGGATCGTCGGACGCGCTGTCTTGACGCGCCTCGGGCTGTTTGCCCTCTCAACCGTAGTCGCCATCGCTGCTGGCCTGGTCACCAGGGTCCGCTGGGGCACGGAGCCCACGGCCGAGCTTGTCGCCCTGCTCCTTCATCTCGGTGTGCTGGCCATCGGGGTGGGTGGGATGCTCGGTGTCGTTCCGCTTCCCCGCGGCAGGCGGTCCGGCCTCGGCCTGGCTCTGATGGCGACGTCGATGCTCGTCCTGTTCGCCGCACCGGCATGGAACCTGGGGCCGCTCGCCACGACCGGGTTCCTCGCCGCGTTCGTGTCCGGGCTCTGGCTCGTCGCCGGGCCGAGCGGCAACGGGCGCAGGCGGGCCACTCGCTCGCCGGCGGAGATCCCGGTGCTTCCGGGGAACGGCCCACCGGCTCCGGCGGGGCCCGCCGCGTAGGAGGCGGCGATCGCCGCCTCCCGGCGGGGAGCGGAGAAGACAGGGAGAAGCCGGAAGGAGGGGCGGAGGACAGGGGGCATCCCAGCGCAAACGCAGCGAGCACCCGGCTCACGGCACGGCGGTCGCGGTGGGAGCTGCGCCAGGACCCGAGGCGGGCGAGCCGTGGCTCGACGAGGACACGGTCTCCTTCTCGGCCTTCGCCAGCGCGGCCTTTGCGGCCCGGGCGTCTGCGGCCGGGGGGCCAAGGGCCAGGAAGTGGCGCAGCTCGGCGACCGCCGCTTTGGGGTCGCCGCTGGCGAGGTGGGTGAGGCCGAGGAGCAGGTAGGTGCTGGAGTAGGTCGGGTCAGCTCGGACGGCGGCTTCCATCGAGGCGATGCCACGAGCCAGCAGGGACTTGTTTCCCGAGGCGGCGCCGGAGCTGGCGACGATCCAGCCCCAGTACGCGAGCGCTTCGGGCTCGTCGGCCTGGGCTTTGAGCACGGCCTGGAAGAGCTTGAGCGCCTGCAGTTCGTTTCCTTTGACGAGGGCCTCTTGGGCGTCGATCAGCTCGTTGCCGATCGCCGGTGGGAGCGAACCGGTAATGGCCTGGGTGGGCAGGCGGTTGCCGGCAGAACCGTCCACCATGAACCCGGCGCCGAGCGCCACCGCTGCCACGGCTGCCACGGCCAGCGCCCGACGGGTCCAGCGGCGTCGCTCGCTTCGCTCCCCCCGCCGAGGTTCGCCGACGGCGGGAGCTTCTTCCTCGGAGACAGGACCGTCGGCGAGGGTGGACAAGACGTCCACGGCCCGGCGCTCGTAGCTCGTTCGCAGGGCCAGGTAGTCGGCCTCGGTGAGATCCCCGGCCGCCCGCTCTGCCTCGAGGTCCTCGAGGGATGCGAGGAGGAAGCCTCGCTCGTCGGCCAGGACGATTCGCTCCTCGTCCACAGGTTCTCCTCAGCCCTGGCGTGCCCGTTCGAGCAGGGCTCGCTCCTCGGCGCTGAGCGGCGCGACCGCTCGGGGCCGCCAACGGCGGAACGCCACCGCCAGTCCACCCACGGCCGCCACCGCGGCGGCCACCGGCAGCACCCACACCAGCCCGGTCAGCCCACCCGCCGGCGGTCGGAGCAGGATGCCCGGGCCGTAGCGGCTCTCCAGGTAGGCCTCGATCTCCCCCTGGCTCTGGCCGGCGAGCAGGCGCTGGCGGATCGTCGCTCGCACCGCGGCTGCCGTCTGGGTCGTCGAGTGGTCGGCCGTCTCGTCCTGACAGGAGGGACAGCGCACCTGGCTGGCAATCGCCGCCACCTTCTGGTCCAAGGTGAGCGGGCGGCCACTCGCCAGTGCGTCATAGCCGAGCGTGCCGCCGACGGCGAGGACCATGGCCAGCCACACGAGCGCGAGGCCCCACCGGCGCCGTGGAGCGGAGCCAGCGGGCGGGTCGGCTGGGTCGGCTGGGTCGGGCATCTCACTGCGATCCGGTTGCGGCCAGGACGGGCTGCTCGGCCACTGACGCGCCGCCGGGGGCGGAGGCCGGCGCGGTCGGCCGACGGCGGCGGCCGGGGAAGGCCGCCAGTGCCGCGCCGAGGCCCATGATCCCCCCGCCGATCCAGATCCAGACGAGGAGCGGTTGGACGACGACGCCGATGACGGTCGGGCCGTGCCCGACGGGGCTCGAATCGAGGGTGAGGTAGACGTCTTGGGTGGGCCCCGAGACGATGGCCGGCGTGCCGATGCCCTCGTAGCCGAAGTTGAACACGCTGACGGCGGGGTCGACGACCGGTCCGCCGTCGAGGCGGAGCCTCGCCTCGAGCGCGCTGCGGTTCGAGTAGTGGCGGGTGCGGGTGCCGAGATAGGTGAGGCTGTGCCCGTCGAAGCGGGCCGTCTGGCCCGGCCGGAGGCTGAGCTGGCCCCGCTGGCCGTAGGCGGCGCTGGCGGCGACAGCCACCGCCATGATGGCGACCCCCAAGTGGACGACCATCCCGCCGTTCACCCGGCCGACCAGCCCCCGCCAGCCCTTCTGGCGAGCCGACAGGACGAGCTGGCGCAGGGCCGAGACCGCCACCACCGCCCCGAGCCCGAAGGCGGCCACGGCGGGAACGTCGTGGAGACCCGCGGCGCTGGTGGCGACCACGGTGACGACTCCCGCCGCCGCCGGCCAGCGCAAGCGGTGGAGGAGCACGGTGCCGTTGGCCCTGCGCCACGGCAGGGCCGGGGCGACGGCCATCAAGAAGAGCAGGGTCAGCACGATGGGCGTCGTCATGGTGTCGAAGTACGGCGCCCCCACCGACACCGTCTGGTGGTGGAGCACCTCGACCACGAGGGGAAACACGGTGCCGAGCAGCACCACGAAGGCGAAGGCGCCGAAGGCCAGGTTGTTGGCGAGGAAGGCGCCCTCCCGGGACAACGGCGAGTCGATGGCGCCCGGTGAGCGCAGCTGCTCGCCTCGCCAGGCGATGAGGCCCACGGCTGCCACCAGGACGATCCCGAAGAAGCCGAGGATGACCGGGCCGACCGAGGAGGTGCTGAAGGAGTGCACCGACTCGATCACCCCCGAGCGGGTGAGGAAGGTGCCGAAGATGGTGAGGGCGAAGGTGGCGAGCACGAGGGAGAGGTTCCAG
>JAJZJC010000013.1 GCA_021810205.1 Actinomycetes bacterium | reverse complement strand
GCGGGGGCTCGAGTGGCTGCCCGACGACGCTCGACGCATCGTCGACCCCGTCCCGGTCCCGATCGAAGTGTCGGACGCGCTCCAGTCCCTCCAGGCAGAGACGACCGAGCGCCTGCGTGCGAAGGCTCGCCGCTCGGGCGCTCGAGAGATGTAGCGGCGGGCCCCGGCCCCGAACTGCACCCGGTCGACCTTCTCGTACATGCCTTCGACGGCTGGCGGCAGTGCGGTGGTCGGCGGCCGCGTCACCGACGCCTTGGTCGCCAAGGGGAGGCTGTCGTCACGCCTCTTCGTGCCCGCCATCGCCGTCGCCCTCGCAGGCGTCGTCTTCATTCCCGGCACCATCTCGAAGACCTTCGTCATCTCGATCCCGCTGTTCCTCGCCGCGGGCTTCTGTATCGTCGCGCCAGGACTCCTGCGCCACCCAGCGGTGAGGGCAGCAACAGACCTCGGTGGGGCTGCGCACGTGCGCGGGACACCCGCCCGGTGCACAATTGCCCCCGCCATGCGCCCGACCAGATGCTGCCGACACCGGCCCGCGCCCGACGGTCGATGACTGCGACCGGTCGACCCCTCCACCTCGACCCGGCGGCTCCAAGCGACCTGCCAGCACGGGAGCTGCCGGCCGAGGGAGCGATCTCCCTCGTGGTCGGCGGCATGACCTGCGGCGCGTGCGCCGCACGGATCGAGCGCCGACTGAACCGTCTCGACGGCGTGACCGCGCGGGTGAACTACGCCACGGATCGGGCATCGGTGGTGGGTCCCCCGGATCTGGCACCAGACGCGCTGATCACCGTGATCGAGTCGCTCGGCTACACCGCCGACGTCCTGACGCCCGCGCCGGCGCCCGCACAGACCTCGACGACGCAGGGAGCGCCCACCCGGGCACCAGACCGTCGCCGCGCTCGTCGACCCGACGACGAGATCGACCGCCGGGTGCGCTCGCTCGGGCGCCGGTTGGTCGTCGCAGCAGTCCTCTTCATGCCCCTGTGCGACACGTCGATCGCCTTCTCGCTCGTGCCTTCGATCCGCTTCCCCGGGTGGCAGTGGCTGATGGTGGCGCTGGCTGCCCCGGTGGTGACCTGGGCAGCCTGGCCATTCCACACCGCGGCGGCGCGACACGCCCGGCATCTGACCTCGACGATGGACACCCTGGTCTCGCTCGGGGTCGCCACCTCGACGGCCTGGTCCCTCTACGCGATGTTCTTCGAGGATACGAGCCACGCCGGTTCCTCGATCGCGGCGGTGCTCGCCCACCATTCCGCGGGCTCGATCTACCTCGACGTCGCGGCAGGCGTCACCACCTTCCTGCTTGCCGGGCGCTACTTCGAGGCCCGCTCGCGCCAGCGCAGTGGGGACGCGTTGCGCGCACTGGCCGCGCTGAGCGCGAAGGACGTGTCGGTCCTCGAGCCGGACGGCACCGAGCGACGTCTCCCGCTCACGGCGCTCGTCCCCGGCAGCCGCTTCGTGGTGCGCCCCGGGGAGAAGGTCGCGACCGACGGGGAGGTGGAGCACGGACAGTCGGCGATGGACCGCAGCCTCATGACCGGGGAGTCCGAGCCCGCCGAGGTGGGCCCCGGAGACCAGGTAGTCGGCGGAACGGTCTGCCTGACGGGCAGGCTGGTCGCGCGAGCGACCAAGGTCGGCGCCGACACCCAGCTCGGCCAGATGCTCGCCCTCGTCGAACGCGCCCAGAACGAGAAGGCCGCGGTCCAACGCCTGGCAGACCGGATCTCGGCGGTGTTCGTCCCCGTGGTGATCCTGCTCGCCGCGAGCACCCTGTTCGGATGGCTCGCCTCGGGCGCCTCCGCCATCGTCGCAGTGAACGCGGGGCTGTCGGTCCTCATCATCGCCTGCCCGTGCGCGCTCGGCCTCGCCACCCCCGCCGCCCTGTTCGTGGCGTCGGGCGCTGGCGCACGCCAGGGCATCTTCTTCAAGGGTTACCGGGCGCTCGAATCCTCCCGCCAAGTCGACACCGTGGTGCTCGACAAGACCGGCACCGTCACCGAGGGGCGGATGGCCGTCGTGGACGTGGCATGCGCCGCGGGCGTCGAGCCCACGGCGCTCCTCCGCCTCGCCGGGTCTGTCGAGCGCGCGTCCGAGCACCCGGTCGCCCGAGCGATCGCCGCCGCCGCCGAGGCCGGCGAGGTCAGCGCGGTCGAAGCCTTCCGCGCAGTCCCCGGTCTCGGTGCGCTCGGTGTGGTGGGAGGCGTCGCCGTGTCCGTCGGCCGCGCCGAGCTCGACGCCGCGCCGGTGCCCGAGGAGATCGCCCACCGCTGCAGTGAGTGGGAGTCCGAGGGGCGGACCGCCGTCCTCGTGCGCCGCGACGGCGCCGTCGTGGGGGCGATCGCCGTCGCGGACCACATCCGTCCGTCGGCAGCGGCAGCGGTCGAGGACCTGCGCGCGCTGGGGCTCCGTGTCGTGCTCTTGTCGGGAGACAACGAGCCGACCGTGCGAGCAGTGGGCCGGGCGCTCGGCATCGACGACGTCGTCGCGGGCGCTCTCCCCGCCGACAAGGTCGCGATGCTGCGATCCCTCCAGTCAGAGGGCCATTCGGTGGCGATGATCGGCGACGGTGTCAACGATGCCCCGGCGCTCGCGACCGCCGACCTGGGCCTGGCGGTCGGCTCCGGCACCGACGTGGCGATCGCGGCCGCAGAGCTCATCATCGTGCGTGACGACCTCCGGGCCGCCGCGACGGGCATCGCGCTCGCCCGCCGGACCCTGCGGACCATTCGGACGAACCTGTGGTGGGCGTTCGCCTACAACCTCGTCGCAATACCCATTGCGGCCCTCGGCCTCTTGGACCCGTTGATCGCCGGCGGGGCGATGGCGGTCTCCTCCTTCTTCGTCGTCTGGAACAGCTCGCGCCTGCGCCGCTGCAGCGGCCCAGGTCGCCCCGTGCCCGGCATCCGCCAGCAACCACCCTGACCCTGCGGTAGACAGTGGGAAAGCCGCGAAGGGCATCGGATGGACGAGGTGGAGGGGAACCGACAGGCGACTGTGCTCTCATTCGGCCAGGTCGCGGCCGCATTGTCGGCATTGCGCGCGTCGAACAGACCAGCCGGTCTTGCCCGTGCCGTGAGCCGCCTCCTCGTCGGTGCAGGAGCTGCGTGCTGCCGCATCGACCTCCCGTCGGCTCCCATCGCCCCCGTCGCCTCCACCGTCGAGCCCGGCGAAGCCCCCGATCCCCCCGAGCCCGGCGATCGGCACCTCACCGCCATCGCCCGAAGCGTGGAGCCTGATCGGCCCGAGCTCTCGGACCCCGCTCGTGACCCCGGGACAGCACCCGCCGCCGACGGCCGTGCCGCAGTCCTCGACGATCCCGACCGGAACCTGGTGTGGGTCGTCGTCCCGCTCGTGGCGGGGCACGACATCGGCGGCGCCCTGCGCGTCGCGCTCCCCGGCAACGCTCGGCCTGCTCCCGATGTGCTCGCCTTCCTCCATCACATCGGCGCCTCCCTCGGCCTCGGCCTCGCCGCTGCCGAGTGGCAGGAGCGGGCCGAGCGCGTCTCGCAGAGCCTCCAAGACTCCCTCCTGCCCGCGGCACTGCCTGCGGCGCGGTGGTTCCGTCTCGCCGCGCGCTACGAACCGGCCACCGCTGGCATGCACGTCGGCGGCGACTGGTACGACGCGCAGCTGATCGAGACAGAGCTCGCGGTCAGCGTCGGTGACGTGGCCGGGCATGGCGTGGAGGCCGCCGCGCGCATGGGGCAGCTTCGCAGTGCGATGACCGCGCTCCGCCTGCTCAGCCGAGGGCCCGACGACCTCATCTTGCACCTTCACCGACTGTGCGATCTTCCGGAGCATTTCGCGACGGCGATCTGCGCCCGGATCGAGCCGAACGGCACTCTGTTGTGGGCGTCGGCGGGGCATTTCTCCCCGGTGGTGGCGCATGCGGACGGCACGGTCGTCCATCTCGACGGCGAGACGTCGCCCCCGCTCGGATCGGGCAGCCCTCCACGCGTGGTGCTGCACGCGTGGCACCTTTCGCCCGGCGACACGGTGGTGCTCTTCACCGACGGGCTCGTCGAACGGCGCGACGAGACACTCACGTCGAGCGTGGGTGTGCTGCTCGACGAGATCGGCCACAGCATCCGCGCGGGGCTCGGGCCAGAGGCGCTCGTCGACCGGCTGCTGCGAGCGCGCAAAGACGCCGGACCGACGAGCGACGACATCGCGGTCTTGGCAGTACAGGTGAGCGCCGGCCGATCCCAGGAGTCGGAGGGCTGACGCCACCGGCGCGGCGCGGTCGATCACCCGATCGATGGTCGCGAGTGGCAGGTGCGCTGAGCCCAACCCGCGCACATCCGCTCCCTCACGCCGTACCGGGCCCCCAGAGCTCACGACTCGCGATCCTTGCCCCCTCACACATTGCCGAGAGCTTGGTCCAGGTGATCCGCGGGTCGACGGTCAGCAGTCCAGCGAAGGTGGCGAAGCCGCAGTCGCTGCCCGCGATGACGCGCTCGCGCCCCACCAGGCGCGCGTACCGCAGGAGACGCTGGGCGATCAGATCGGGATGCTCCACGTAGTTGGTGGTCGAGTCAAGGACCCCTGGGACCAAGATCTTGCCCTCAGGCAGCGCGACGTCTTCGAACAGCCGCCACTCGTGCTCATGGCGAGGATTGGCCGCTTCGAAGGAGATCGCGGCGGGTCGGGACGCGAGCACGAGGTCAACGATGTGAGCGAGCGGGACGTCGAGCACGTGCGGTCCCTCGTAGTTGCCCCAGCACAGGTGGAGCCGCATCCGCTCGGCAGGGATGTCGCGGGTCGCATGGTCCAGCGCCTCGAGGCGCATCGCGACGACCTTGCGGAATTCCTCGGTGGTCCGCTCGGGGCCGATCGCCCACGCGCACGCGAGATCGGGGCAGTCGAGCTGGAGGACGAAGCCGGCCTCGACGATCGTGTCGTACTCCTGCTTCATCGCGTCGGCGAGGGCGCCGAGGTAGCTCTCGATGCTCGGGTAGTAGCGGTTTGGCATGAACATCTCGATGACGCCCGGAGATGCTGCCGTCAAGAAGACGTCGGCGGGACCGTCGCCGAGCGCGGGGTCGCCGGCACGGGCGCCCACTGCGGCCTGCAGGTTGGCGATGTCCGCGTCGAGCGGCCCGCGGTCGAGGTACGCCACCGGGCCGTCGCAGGTCGGGTTCGAGAACACCGCCGCCATAGAGGCGTCCGCCACCATGCGCTGTGCGAACTCGGGAAATGTCGCGACGTCACGGAGCGCGAGCACCGCAGGCTCACCGCCGAACCCCGACAGACGCTCGGTGACATAGGTCGCATAGCTCGGCTTGGACACCTCCCCGTCGTTCACGACGTCGACGCCGGCAGCGAGCTGACGCTCGACGGTCTCGGCAACCGCGGCCCGCACCGCGGCGGGATCGTGCCGATCGAGCCCGGTCGGTCGGGGGAGGCTGCCGGTGTGGGTGGTGAGGATGCGCTCCGTGCTGGTCTTCATCGGCTCCATCCACTGCACTATGCAGACATCGGGTAGCCGGCTGCAGGTACAGTTCTCGCACTTTTGCACCGGTGCAGAACCGCGATCGGTGGCAGTATGAAGGCAGCTGTTCCGGGTACAGTCAGCGAATGCACGAGAACGGCCACCGCCACGACGACGATGGAGCGCGACACGTGGACCTGCGCGACGCGCCGGCCACCAGCCGGCCGGCGAACCCCCTCTACCAGCAGATCGCCGACACGCTCGAGACGCAGATCCGGGCGGGGGTGTACCCCCCGGGCACGCGAATCCCCTCCGTCCGGCGGCTTCGCGAACAGCAACGCGTCAGCACGAGCACCGTCCTCGAAGCGCTCCGTGTCCTCGAGGATCGTGGGGTGGTCCGGGCCCGGGCCAGGTCCGGCCACTACGTCTTGGGGCCCGGTTCGGGTCGTGCAGAACCGCTCGCCGAGCCAGGCGCGTCCACGCCGCCGAGCACGCCCAGCCACGTCGACGCGTCGCTCGCGTTGCGGCTGAACCTCGGCATCGGCAATCCCCAAGAGCCCACGCTCGGAGCGGCCGTCCAGGGACCCGAGCTCATGCCAGTCGCAGCGCTGAACCGCCTCATGAGCCAGGTGCTGCGCTATCAGCCGTCCGCGTGCCACTCCTACGACGCGCCGCCGGGCACGCCTGCACTTCGGCGTGCGGTCGCCCGCCGAGGGGTGGACGCGGGCTACTCGGTCTCCCCTGACGACGTCGTCGTCACGAGCGGCGCGAAAGAGGCCGTCTACCTGTCCATCAGAGCAGTGACCAGACCGGGCGACACGGTGGCCATCGAGTCTCCTGGCTATTACGCGCTCCTCGAAGTGCTTGCATCGCTCGGCCTGCGCGCGCTGGAGATCGCGACCCACCCGCGCCACGGGATCGACCTGGACCAGCTCGCTGCTGCCCTCGGCACCGAGCGTGTCGCCGCGGTGGCGATGGTCGCCAACTTCTCGAACCCGACCGGCTCGTGCATGTCCGATGACGCCAAGCGCCGCCTCGTGTCGCTTCTCGAAGCGCACCAAGTTCCGCTCGTCGAAGACGACGTCTACGGCGACCTCGTGTTCGAGGGCCCGCGCCCGCGCGCCGTCAAGGCCTTCGACCGCACCGGCCTCGTCCTCTACTGCGGCTCCTACTCCAAGACGCTGTCGCCCGGCCTGCGCGTCGGCTGGGCCATCCCGGGTCGATTCACCCAAGAGCTCGAGCTGTTGAAGCTCGTGGTGAACCAGGCGACGGCGCCCGCCCCGCAGCTGGCGATCGCTGCGTTCGTTGAAAGCGGTGGGTTCGACCGGCATCTGCGGCGCGTGCGCGGCATGTACCGCGAGCAGATGGAGCGGACGATCGACGCGGTGACTCGCCACTTCCCCGAAGAGACGCGCCTCACGCGTCCCGACGGCGGCCACGTGCTCTGGGTCCAGCTGCCCGACGGGGTCGACTCCATGGCGCTCTACGAGTCCGCCGCTGCAGTCGGGATCCGCGTGGCCCCTGGCCCGATGTTCTCCGCGCACGGCGGCTACCGGAACTTCATCCGCCTGAACACGGGCTTCCCATGGCGTGGGACGACGGAGCGCCAGATCGAGCAGCTCGGTCGTCTCGTCGCCGCACATGCGCGCCAGAGCGAGCCCGTGACACCGTCCTCGATGTCTCGCGACACGTCCTGGGCCCCCTCCGATGTCGTCCGGCATCGAACGGCGCGCCCGGTCCCTCCGGTCGGATCCCTGGCGTGACCCGGGTTGCCGGCGCGAGCACTCGAGCCGCGGCCCCAACATCGGACTCGAGCATCGGACGAGCTGCCCCATGCGTTCGCAAGGTCGGCTCGTCCAGTCCCGCAGGTGCTGGCCGACGCTCGTCTGTGCTCAGGTGTGCATCAGCGCTCAGGTGTGCATCAGCGCTCAGGTGTGCATCAGCCGGGCAGCGAAACTGTCGCGGACGGACTCGGCGAGCATGTTGAACGCCAACACCGTGACGACGATGGCCAGGCCGGCCGGATAGATCTGCCACCAGTAGCCTGCGTAGATGTAGTTCAGGCCGTTGCTCAGCATCGCCCCCCAGTTGGCCGCCGGCGGCGCCGGGCCGAGGCCGAGAAAGCTCAGGGACGCCAAGAGGAGGATGGCGTTCGCCACCTCGAACGTGGTCTGCACCACGATCGTTCCCAGCGCGTTCGGGATCACGTGGCGCGCCACGACTCTGGGGTTCCTCGCCCCGACGGCGATCGCGGCCTGCACGTACTCCCTCGTGCGCAGCGAAAGGGAGTCCCCTCGGACCAGCCGGGCGGTGACCAGCCACGACACGAGACCGAGCACGATGATGAGCTCGATCACCGAGGGGGTGAAGATCGTGCCGACGAGCAGGAGGAGGAGGAGCGGTGGAATGGCGAACGCCGAGTCCACCACGCGCATCATCAGCGCATCCACCCATCCGCCGACGTAACCCGACACGGCGCCCCACAGCGTCCCGATGCAGCTGGCCAAGAGAGCCGCGGCGAACCCCACCTCGAGCGACGACTGCCCGCCTTCCATGAGGCGTCCCAGGATGTCGTACCCCACGTTGTCGGTGCCAAGGGGATGCTGCAGGCTCGGCGCGAGGTTCACAGATGTCAGGTTGGTATGGACCTGGTCGGTGTGGTACACCAGCGGGCCCACGAAGCTGAACAGCGTCAATACGACGATCACGACCAGGCCTGCACAACCGAGCTTGTGGTAACGGCACCACCGACCCATCGCGCGCAATGCGCTCGCCGCTCTGGGCGCGGGCCGGCGTCGGGCCTGATCCGGGGAGATGCTGGTAGGCGCCGTGGCCGTGGTGGCCTGCTGCATCATCTGTTGCCTCCCTCGTTGCCAGGGACCTCGTCGTGGCGCGTCGGGGGAACGGATCTCATCGCGAGAACCGCACTCTCGGGTCCACGATGGCGTACAGCACGTCGGCCAGCAGCGACCCCACCACCGTCGCCACCCCGATCACGACAGCCCCGCCCAACAGCGTCGGGTAATCCCGGGTTTGCGCGGCTGTCCACATGAGAAGCCCCATCCCTGGATAGTTGAAGACCTTCTCCACGACGATCGACCCCGACAGGACCAGCGGCAAGGTGAGCCCGATCAGGGTGATGACCGGCAACAACGAGTTTCGGAGCACGTGGACGAGCACGATGCGGGGTCTCGGCGCACCTTTGGCCGTCGCGGTCCGCACGTAGTCCTCGGAGAGGTTCTCGATGGCCGCCGACCGCATGAACCGGACGACCCCGGGCGCCTCGACGAACGTCAGCGTCGCCACCGGCAGTACCAGGCCCAGCGGGTGCTGGAGCACCTGGCCGACCGTGGCACTGGCGGCCGACGGCGATCCGGCTGGGAACACGTGGTTCGCCACTGCCAGGAGCCAGATGAGCAGCATGCCGATCCAGAACACGGGCATCGAGTAGCCGACGAACGACAGCGACGTCAACAGGTGGTCGTCGAACCGGTTGCGGTGCACCGCCTGCCACAGCCCGATGGGGATGCCCACGAGGAACGCAAAGAAGAAACCGAGGCCCACGAGGAGCAGCGTCTTCGGGGCACGATTGGCGATCAGTGTCCTGACCGGCAGGTCCTCCTTGTAGGAGAAGCCGAAGTTTCCCTCGAGAAGATGCTTCCAGTACACGAAGAACTGGACGAAGACCGGCTTGTCATACCCGTTGGCCGCGTTGAACTTCCGCACGGCTTGCGGCGTCGCCTGGATGCCAAGGATTGCTCGGGCGGGGCTGCCCGGGAGCATGTGGGTGATCAGGAACACGATGAGCGACACGCCGACCACGACGATGATCGCCTGTCCGATCCGCCTGATGAGAAACGCAATCATGACCTGCCCTCTTCGACCTCGAGCGCTCCGTCACCGGTACCGCGGACACCGGCACCGGTACTGAGCGCACCGGTACCGGTACTGAGGGCACCGGTCGGCCCGACGACACCCTGAACGTGACGCGTGGGTCGCCACCGCAACGGTGGCGACCCACGCGCACGACTGCTCATCTGGGCCCGATCTCCTCGCGGCCCGGAGCGACCGAGTGGAAGCTACTTCACCGTGAAGTCCTGTGGGAACACGTTCCCCGTGACCGGGTAGAAGGTGACCCCCTTCACCTTGTTCGACACCGCATTGATGGTGTAGGTCTCCAACTGCCACACCTCGGGGTCGTTCTTGATCACCCAAGTGTCGTATGCCTTCATGGCCTTGGCCGTGTTCGGCCCCGACGACGTCTCGGTGGCGGTGATCAACGACGCCAGCTTCTTCGGAACCGGGTAGTCCAACCCGACATGCCCTTCGAACATGGTCGATCCCACAGGGTACGGCGAGCCGAAGTTCCAAGAGAACCCGGCACCCCAGTTGGCGATCTGCCACCCGGGGCTGTTGCATGTTGGCGTCCCGCAGATGTCGCCCACGATCGAGTTGAAGGGCTGCTGCGACAGGTTCACCACGATGCCGGCCTTGCTGGCGTCGCTCTTGTAGTTCTCCATGGTCGCTGTCAGGTAGCCGCTGCCGCTCACGTACAAGAGCGAGAAGGTGAGCGTCTTGCCCTTCTTGATGCCCGCGCCGCAGTCCGACGAACCCGTCCCTGGGCGGACGCACGCGGCTGCCCCGTTGGCCGGGATCTTCCACCCGTGCGAGGTGAGCAGCTTGCGAGCGGCCGAGACGTTGAACGGGTTCTTCTTCTGGATTGGCGCCATGTACGGCGTCTTCGGCACCGTCGGGATCGGCCCGTAGTCCACATAGCCACCCGCCTTGTCCAGGATCGCTGAGATCTGGGCAGGCTGGTCCATGACGTCGTTCAGGGCCTGGCGGATGTAGAGCTGCTTGACCAGCGGCCCGACGACCGGGCTGTAGTAGTTGAGCGACATCATGTTGACTGCCACCAGCTCGGATCTCACGACGTGGAAGCCAGCCCCCGTGACGCGCGACTGCTCGGCCAGGTCGTTGAGCGGCACATAGCCGATGTCCAAGGTGCCGCCCAGCAAGGCATTGAACTCGGCTGTGGAGGAGGTGAACGGCTCTTCCTCGAACTTGGCGATCTTCGGCTTGTCAGGACCTGAGTACGCCGTGTTCGGCACCAGCGCGACGAACCCATTGCTTGTGTACTGCTGGATCTTCCAGGCCCCGTCGACCACCTGCCAGAGTGGGTTCGAGCCGTAGGTGGCCGTGCTCTCGCCCTCCGTGTTCAAGAAGTTGTAGACAGCCTTCGCTCCAGCTGTGGTGGTGTCGTATGTCCCGACCGCGCCCGTCGCGGACTCCTTGTCCCACGACTGCTGAGGAAGCGGCACGATGTACGCGAGCTCGTCGTCGGTGAACCAGGTCGGGTTGTACGCCCGGTTCAACTTGAACACGACCGTGCTTGTGCCCTTGGCGGTCCAGCTGACCACGTTTGTGGGCATGTCGCCCGGCGTGTAATGGGCCCAGCTTGTCTTGTTCGCCTTGAGCAGGTTCATGAAAAAGATGACGTCTCGTGCGGTGACCGGCGTACCATCCGACCACTTGTAGGGCTTGAGCGTGACGCTCACTTGGGTGTCGCCCTTGGTGTAGACGGGTGGGTTGGCAAGGCTCATCGGCCCGTTGATGGCGTTCACGTTGGAGGCCGTGCCGATGGTGTACAGCGTCGGCCACATCTGCTCTTGGAGGTTGGTGTTGGCAGCTGAGTTGTTGGCACCTGATACGAACGGCATGATGTTGTTCGGCGTGCCCTGGGCGCCCTCTGCCATCGTGACAACCGCACCCTTGGACGCTGTCGCATGTTTCTTGGTTGCTGCGGAAGCTCCCGTCGCGTCGGCCACTGACATGGCGGCGACCAGTGACACCGAGATCACCGTCGCCACGCTTGGCCCGAGCCACGACTTCCACCGTCGGAGCGTTGGCTTCATTGGGTGTTCCTTCCTCTTTCCATGGATTCCCTTGCGCCTTTCTGTGGTGCTGTGCGTGCTATGCGCTGATTGATCGGGGTGCCGGGCGCTCGCCCGCCAGATGGAGCATCGAGCGATCGATGACCTGACCTCCCTTCATGACCATGGAGATGTCCGTGAGCCGGGACACATCGGTGGTCGGGTCCTGATCGACCAGGATGAGGTCCGCCACCTTGCCGGGCTCCACCGTTCCCATGCGCTCCTCGGCGCCCAAGAACCGCGCCGCGCCCGTGGTGGCGCACGCCAGGACGTCCCATGGGTCGATACCTGCGCCCTGGAGCAGTTCGAGCTCCCGCAGCAGGTCCGGCCCGAGGGAGAGGTCCGACCCCGACGCGACGACCCCGCCGGCCTCCACCACCCTGCGCACGTTCTCCTGAGCGACCGGGGTCATGACTCGCATCCAGGCGGCCCACCGATTGGCTCGCTGCGTCTCGTGCTCGACGGTCTTGAGCCGCTGGCGCTCCTCGACGGCGAGGCAGTGGACGTAGGGCCCGCTGTCGACGAAGCCGGGGTCGTCCGCCAGCCGCACGTAGCGCTCGCCGATGGCGAGGGTGCTGGCGACGGGGACCTGCTCCGAGGCCAGCCGGACCACGAAATCCTCGGTGACCGGAGACTGGATCACCGGGTGCGCCAGT
Source organism: Actinomycetes bacterium (assembly GCA_021810205.1). Classification (GTDB taxonomy): domain Bacteria; phylum Actinomycetota; class Acidimicrobiia; order Acidimicrobiales; family RAAP-2; genus JAJYVT01. The sequence continues at coordinate 36,730 of JAJZJC010000013.1, read as the reverse complement.
GCGTCAGCTCCTGCGTCGACCGCTTCTCGGGCGCGTAGCTCGTTCGACACGTGGACCGTCGCCCGCAGTCCTTCGTCGTGGACGATCTCGATGATCCCCCGGAGCACCTCGGGCGTCAGGATCCCGATGAGAGGTCGGATGCCCCAGTTGTGCTCGTCATAGGTGATCTTCACGAGGTCGGGACGGTGACGGAGATGGGCGCGAAGCCGGGCCTCGTCGTCGGGCAGTGCGTCCACGGCCACGTGCTCTGCAAGCTCCGATCCGTGGCCGTCGGTGCACGTCACGAACGGGCCAGCGCAGTGGATGCGGGGTGACAGCACGCGCCCGGCCCGCTCCTCCTCCCGCAGCGGCCACATCAGCGTGCCGAAGTTCCCGGCGTCATAAAGGCAGGTCACTCCGCAGAACAGGTAGCCGTGAAGGACGGGGAGGAGGTCATCGATGACGGGTACGCTGCGCTCGACGCGGTGGCCGGAGCCCGCACGCGGGCCCGAGTGCGGGCCCGCGTGCGGCGTGGCACGCAGGTGCACGTGGACGTCCGTCAGCCCCGGCAGGAGGTAGCGGCCGCCGCAGTCGACGACGACCAAGTCCTGGTTGGCCCCGCCGCTGACCGTGTCGTCCGACCCTTCGACCACGCCGGGGCCACCGGTACTGACGGCCCCCTGGTCGACGACGCGCGTGATCCGCCCGCCGTCGATGTGCACGGAACGACCCGGCACGGTGCGGCGCGACGTCAGGTCGACCACGGTCACGCCTTGAAGCACGAGCGTCATCGGACCGCACTTCCGCCGGCAGGCCGCTGCCATCCGGCTCCGAGCGGGACGAGCGTTCCCCTGATGACCACGGCGCTCGGCCGGGTGTAGGCCTCCACGTCGGCAAGCGGATCTCCGTCCAGGGCCACGAGGTCCGCGGACAGTCCAGGGGTGATCGACCCCGTGACGTCGGCGATCCCGAGGGCCTCCGCTGCCTGCGTCGTGGCCGTCGCCAGCACCTCGGTCAAGGGCATCCCGATCTCGGCGAAGACCCGTAGCCCCTCGGCGTACAGGTCGGGCGTCGTGGTCGGGATCCCCATGTCCGTTCCAGCCACGAGGCGGACGCCGAGGTCGTACAGCCGCCGCAGATTCAACAGGGCGACGTCCTTCGGCGCCCATGGCACGCCCACCGTCAGCCAGTAGTTGTTCGTGGTCGGCACCACGAAGGTCCCACGCTCGGCGATGGCACGAACCAGCGACTCGTCCAGCACCGCCTGGGGTCTGGCGGCGAACGTGCAGTGCTCGATCGTGTCCACGCCGGCCTCGAAGGCCACGGCGATGGCGTCCCGGCTCTGGCAGTGAGCAGCCACGCGCATCCCGAAGCGATGGGCTTCGTCGACGACGGTCCGCATCTCCGTCAGGTCGAAGAGGGGGAAGAAGGGAGCATCGCCCTCGGACCTGCGGACGTGGACGAAACCTCCCGACGCCATGACCTTGACCCAGTCCGAACCGTCCTTCACCAGTTGGCGCACGGCATGGCGGAGCGCATCGACGTCGTCACACTCCATGCCCATGTGGTGGCCATGGCCACCGGTCACCGTGATGACCCGGTTGGCGGCCAGCAGACGCGGCCCGAGGAGCAACCCTTGATCGATGGCGTCGCGGACGTCGGAGCCCACCGTGAAAGGACCTCCGAGGTCCCGGACGGTGGTGACACCGGCCCGCAGGAACCGCTGGGCGTTCGACACCGCGAGGGTGACCAGGCGCGCCTGGTCCGGCACCCCACCGAACCTCGGCCCACAGTCGCTGGCCAGATGCACGTGAGCGTCGATGAGACCTGGGATCACGGTCGCGTCCCCCAGATCGACGTCGACCACGTGGTCGGGGCCGGCAGGCTCCACGGCGGAGACGACTCCGTCCTCGACCACCACCACGGCGTCGTGCAGCGGGATAAGGCTCGCGCCAGCCACCACCGTCCGCGCCCGCAGTACGGTTCGCCCGGTCGCCTGGGCGGGAACCGGGCGTACCGGATCCCCGAAGAGATGAACGTCGCTGTCGACCATCGTGTCCATGCCGTGCGAGCGTCTGCTCAGCCTCGCCGGCCGCCCCCTTGCGCCACGAGCACACCGAGGACGTCGGTGAACCGGTCGATCTCCTCCACGGTGTTGTAGTGAGAAAGACCGATCCGAAGGGCGGTCCCCCACGCCACCCGCTCGTAGAGGCCTAGGGCGTAGTAGTTGTCACCGCTCCACACGCCAAAACCCTCCTTCGCCAAGGCGACGGAGAGATCGTCTGAGGACACGCCCTCGAAGTTCACGAGGAAGGTGGGCACCCGATCGTCCATGGTGGGAGAACCGAAGAGCCTGACCCGCTCGGGCAGGCCGGCGAGCAGGCGCTCACCAAGTGCCCGCTCCCACGCCGTCACTTCGTCGATCCCGCCGATCCCTTCGAGGTAGTCGTAGGTGGCCACCAGGGCAGCCAGCAGCTCGTAGGGCAGCGTCCCCGTCTCGAACCGGTGACCCACCGGGTCGAGACCCACGGGGCGCGCCTTGTAGGGGCGCCACGACTCGAGCAGCTCCCGCCGCCCGTACGCGATCCCCAGGTGCGGTCCACAGAACTTGTACGACGAGCACAACAGGACGTCGGCGTCGAGCGCGCGCACGTCGATGGGAAAGTGCGGCGCGTACTGCACGGCGTCGACCCACACGAGCGCTCCGGCGGCGTGGGCGAGCGAGGCCACCCGGGCGACGTCGACCGTGGTGCCCACCGCGTTCGAGGCCAGCGGGAGCGCCACCACCTTGGTCCTGGGGCCGAGAAGCCGTTCGAGATGCTCCACGTCCAAGGTGGTGTCGTCTCGAATGTCGACCTCGTGGACGACCAGGTCGCGGTCGCGCGCCAGCTCGAGCCACGGAGCGACATTCGCGTCGTGGTCGAGCCGCGTCACGAGGATCTCGTCGCCGGCCGACAGGTCGCGACCGAGCGTACGCGACAGGGTGAAGTTCAGCGAGGTCATGTTGGCGCCGAAGATGATCTCGTCGGCAGTGCATCCGAGGAATGCGGCCGACCGCGCCCGAGCTTCGTCAACAAGCGCCCCGATGCGTTGGCTCGTCTCGTAGGGGAAGCCGATGTTGCCGCTCGCGTCTTTGAAGTTCTGGGCGACGGCTGCACCCACCGAGTCGGGTACCTGCGTGCCGCCCGGGGCATCGAGGAAGACGAAGCCTTGGCTCAGCGACGAGAACTGACTGCGCACTCGGTTGATGTCGAACACGGGCAACCTCCCAGCCGACCCCTTGGCGGAGCCAGCGTCGAATTGGAAACTTCGTAGCGCTCACTGTCGCGTCTCGGCGAGCTCCGGCGGTGTGGCAAGCGGGGACGTCGCGGCGGCTCCGTCTTCGTGTGCGCCGACGAAGGCCCGTCCGAACCTCTTCACTGCCTCCGGCCGCGTCGCGAGCAGCACGCCCACTACGACCAGCCCCGCCACCAGCCAGCCGAGCGCGATCCATACCGAGTAGCTGATCGGCGCCGGCGGTGCTGGAGTGATGGAAGAGTAGATCGTATAGCCGCATATGGCCACAGCCCCGAGTGGGAACACGAAGTCGAGCAGCACGTTGTAGGCGTGGGTGCCCCGGGTGCGCAGGCGCCAGAAGTAGACCATCCCCGACAGCGCGACAAGCACGTACACGAAGAGAATGCCCAGGGACCCGGTCGTCGCCATCATGGCGAAATAGGTGAACACGCCGTAGTGGCGCCCCAGGGTGGCTCCGAGCACCAACGTGAGCACCACCGAGATCGAGATCCCGACGAACGGGCTCTTGAACCGGGGGGTCGTCAGCGAGAAGAGGGTGGGGATGCCGCGGTCTCGACCCAGTGCGAACAGGGTCCGCGCCGTCAGCTGCACGCCGGCCAACGCGGCAACGAAGGCGTCCACCACCACCACGATGTCGAGGAAGGTGGCGAACCCATGGTTCACATAGCGATCCGACAGCGTCGAGAGGGCCGTGGCGTCCGACACCCATTGCGAGATGTGGTGCGAGCCGAAGCCGATCGCCATCGACCAGGTGACGAAGACGTAGTAGACGGTCGCGACGATCACCGTGCCCAAGATGGCGCGGGGGATCACGCGCAGCGGCTTGGCCGCTTCTTCTCCGAGCACGGCGGCGGCCTCGAAGCCGATGAAGCCCGTGAAGGCAAGCACGCCCCCCAAGAAGAGCCCGTGGACGGTGGGCCCGTTCGCAGGGTTCAGCGGCGCGGCCGACACGCCATTCGCCCCTCCGTGCGCCAAGATCGCGACGCACAGCGCGACGATTGCCGCGACCCCGATCACGGCGAACACGAGCTGGATCCTCGTCGACACCCGGATGTCGACCATCGCCAGGACGAGGATGATCGCGAGCAGCACCACGTACCAGGTGAACCAGCTCAGATGCACGCTCGTGTTGGTGTCGAGGACTGTCGCCAGGAAGTCGCTCGAGATGATGAGGACGAACGAGATCCCCACCGCGTACGCGATGGCGTAAAGCCAGCCGCCGATGAACCCCGCCTGGGGGCCCAGCCCGCGCACCGTGTAGGCGTAGAGCCCGCCGGCATGGGCGATCCGCTTGGTGAAGCGGACGATGACCGAAGCCAGGCAGAGGCTGCCGGCACCGGCGATGAGGTAGGCCCAGGGGGTCGCGAGGCCGGCCGAGGCGGCAACGCCAGCTGGGGCAGCCGACACCCCGAAGGCCAGTGCGAGAAGAGCCAGCGACTGGGCAACCGCGTCCGCGCTGCCGAGCACGCCGTGGCGAAGGCCCCCGCGCGTGCCCCTGGAGGCGCCGTCGCTCATGACGCGCCCCCCGGGTGAGATGCGCCAGCGGTTGCTCGAGCTGGGTCCTGCTCGACTCCCGTCCCCTCGGCCTCGTCGACCAACGCCAAGACCCGCACGGGACCACCGTTGGCCTTGCGGACCTTGAGGGGGGCACAGACGATACGGCATCGGCCAGGGAGCTCGGTCAGCGAACGCAAGTTCTCGAGGATCACGCGTCCGGCACCGAGCCAGATCCGGTGCAGCTCGTAGGTGACGCTGTCGACCGGGTCGGCCGAAGGACCGTCGAAGCCCACGCCGGACACGCCACGGTCGATGAGGGCGGTGGACGCCTCGGCGCCCGGGTAGCACCACGCCCTCCAGTAGGCATCGGTCCCCCAATTCCGGTCATTGCCCGAGCAGAAGAGGGCGAGATCGTTCGGCCTGATTTCGTCGACACGATCACTGATGTCGTGCAGCGCGACCGGACCGGGATCAACCGAGCGGCAATCGAACACCACCGCTTCGGTCACCAGTCGGCTCAGCGGGATCTCGTCCAAGGTGGCGCCACCGTCGATCTGGTGGGCGGGCGCGTCGATGTGCGTGCCGGTGTGATTGGTGAAGGCGTAGCGCGACATCGCATAGCCGTCACGGACGACGGTGGCGAAGTCCGTGAAGTCTGGCGGCGCGATGCCCTCCATGAGCGGCATCGCGTTGTCGTAGTGGTGCGAGCAGTCGACCACTCTCACGGTCTCGACCCCGATCGACATGATGCGCAGACCAGCATCGCCCCGATGCATTTCGAACGCCGCATCAGCCTGACGCCTCCCCCCATGGCCGCCGCTCACACAGCCCACGGCCGTTGATCAAATATATGTCACTCTGCAATCAGGGTCAAGGGTTTGCGGGACTCCCGCTCGACAGGTGGCGGAAGCAGTGAGCACCTCTCGGTCGCCGCAGTGCACGTCCACGTGGACCACGCTGGCCTCCTTGCGAGGATGGTCACGGCGCGACGTCGAACGTCGCCGCCATCGCACATGCACGCGAGCCGACCGGCGCGCGCCCGGCCCGTGCCGCATGCGTCGAGGCAGCGCCTGCTACGAGCGGCGGTGGCGCCACCGCCAGATGACGGCCACCCCGAAGATCACCGCGGCGACGCCAGCGCCGATCTTCAATCCGCGGTCCCTGAGCGACGACACCAGTACCCGGTTCAGGTCCAAGGCGTCGTCCTCGGAGGCTCCCTCGGCGCTGGAGGACAACGATGCGGCACCGTTGGCCGACGGCGCTCCGTTGCCGGTCACCACATCCGAGCTCTGCGACGCCTGGGCGGCGATCCGCCGTTCGAGCCGTGCCGTGAACTCCTCGAGGATCCGGCCGCCCACGTCTTCGAGCACGCCCTTTCCGAACTGCGCCTGGGGCCCCGTGATCTCCAGCTCGGTCTCCGCCCGGACGTGGGTGCCTGCAGGCACCGCAGCGAGACTGTTGCGCACGGTGGCCAAGGCCGAGCCCTGTCCTCGAGCCTCACGGGCCTTCATCTGGATCGTCGCCCGGCGCGCATCCTGGTCGACCTCGACCAGCGTGGCCTCGCCGCGGTACTCGACGGTCATCGGACCGATCTTCAGCCGGATCTTCCCTTTGTACGTGGCCGGCGGCACCACCTCTTCCACCTTGGCGCCGGGCACGCACTCGGCCACGACCTCCATGTCCAAGAGGTGGGCCCACACCGTGTCGACATCGGCTGCGACGACGAACTCGTTGGTGAGCAGCATCAAAGGCTCGCCGCGTCGTTCGCCAACCCGCCCGACCGGGTGATGACCTCTACGCCACGTGGTGCTCCCGGCTCCCGATGTACCAGCTCGTACACCCGCGCCCAGTGGTTGTGGCTCTCCGATACGACCGCGCCGCCGCCACCCAACGCGTCCTGGAGCGCGGCGCACACGGCATGGAGCGGCGCGCCGCCGCCTTCGCCCATGCCCTTGGCACCGTTGGGAGTGAAGGGGCTCGGCGACTCGATGTCGCCGCAGGCGACGTCGGGGATGTCCATGGCCGTGCCGACGTGGTACTCGTAAAAGGACGGCTCCTGGAGCTGGCCGGACTCGTCGTAGTCCAGCGACTCGTAGAGCGAGGCGGCGATGCCCAGCCCCGTCGCCCCATGGACCTGGCCCTCTACGACCAACGGGTTGATGCGCTTGCCGCAATCGTCCACCGCGGCGTACTCGAGCACCTTGACCTCTCCCGTCTCCTCGTCGACCTCGATCACGCACACATGCACTTGGCTGGCGTACGTGAGGGTGAGGTTGCCCGTCTTGGCCACCGTGTCGGGGACCTCGAACGGCGGAACGTAGACGTAGCGAGCGTTCAGGTCGCATTCGCTCAAAAGGCTGGCAGGTAGCCCGGCGTTGTTCGTGTAGACCATGTTGGCGAGTCCGATGAAGGGGATGGCCCGCTCCTCGTCGCCCCGGACACGGGCGGTGCCTCCTTCGAGCTCGATCTCCTCCTCCTCGGCCTGCAGGGCGAACGCGGCGAGCTTCACGATCTGGTGCCGGAGCTTCTGCGCCGCACCCATGACAGCGCCCAGACCGGACACGGCGAACTGGCTGGCGTAGGTACCCGAGAACCCGACGTAGGAGTTGTTGGCCTGGTTGAAACCGGTCGAGACCGTCACGTCTTCGGGCGTCACCCCGAGGATGTCTGCCGCAACCTGGGCGGCCGTCGTCTCGTGCCCCTGACCCTGCGGCGTCGTGCCGAGGTTGACGTTGATCTCACCGAACAGGTCCAGTTTGGCAAAGGCTGCCTCGCCGTTGCCGGAGAACGGGAGCTCGGGATTGATGATCCTCGACTGGCCGAAGTTGTTCGTGCCCGAGTCGAGCGTTGAGCCGATCCCAATCCCGATCCTCCGACCCGACCCGGTGCCCAGCTCACGCTGGCGGGCACGCCACTCGTCGACATGTGCCAGCTCGAGCGCGAGATCGAGCGACCGCGGCAAGTCGCCGGAGTCGTAGATGCACCCATTCGGGGTCTCGTAGGGGTAGTCCTCCGGCTGGACGTAATTGCGCTTGCGCACCTCCACCGCGTCCAAGCCGAGCTCGTGGGCGACCACGTCCACAATGCGCTCGACGAGCCAGAGATGCTGCATGCGCGAGTAGCCGCGGTTGGGCACCACGGGGCACTTGTTGGTGACCACCTCGGTGTAGTCGACCCGGACGTGCTTCAGCTTGTAGCAGCCGGGCACGACCTGCGACCAGATCACAGCACCGAGCGGCTCGTAGTGGAGGTATGCACCGGCATCGTCGAACGCCCGAGCCTTCAGCCCGAGGATCGTCCCGTCGGACATCACCGGCACCTCGATGTCGAGGAAGGTGCGCTCGTTGCCGTGCCCGGCACTGAGCATGTGCTCGGTCCGAAACTCGGTCCACTTGGCCGGGCGCCCGGCCTTCTTCGACAGCAAGGCCAACGCGGCGATCTGGGGATAGAAGCCGATCTTGATCCCGAAGGCCCCGCCGATGTCCTTGGTCACGAAATTGAACTTGTTCATGGGAACGCCAATGGTCGGTCCGACGACCATTGCCGCGAACATCGGCATCTGGTAGTTGGACAGCACGTCCACCACGCCCGTCCCGCGATTGAAGTTCACCACGGCGCCGTTGCACTCCAGCGGAGAGGACGTGAAGCGGTGGAAGTGCAGACGATCGAGCTTGACCACGTGGTCGGCGTTTTCGAGCGCCCAGTCCACGTCGCCGTAGTCGTACACGCCGTGCCATGCGACGTTGGTGCCCGCCTCGTCGTACAACAGGGGCGTCGTCGGCTCTGCTGCCGCGACGCCGTCGGTAACCGCCGGCAGCGGCTCGTAGTCGACCACCACGCGTTCGGCAGCATCGCGGGCGGTCTCTCGGGTATCCGCGAGCACGACGGCCACCGCGTCACCTTGGTAGCGGACCTTGCCCACGGCGAGCGGCCACTCCTGCATGAGCGAGCCCGGCGGTGGAGCGATGGCGAAGAACGGCGCCTCGCACATGGCTTTCGCTTCCTCGCCGGTGAGCACTGCGTAGACGCCTTCCATCGCAAGTGCCGGCCCGCAGTCGATCGACACGATCCTCGCGTGCGCGTAGGGAGACCGCACGAACCATGCGTAGCCCTGGCCGTGCATGCCGCCATCGTCCACGAACGCACCCTGACCTTGGACGAGCCGCCCGTCCTCCTTCCGAGGCATCGAACGCCCGGACCAGGTCTTAGTGGCCTCCCCGGTGACCGGGGCACTGGTGATCGTCACCTCACACCTCCTCACCGGCGGCCGCCGTCACTGCATGGCCGCCGGTCGCCTGTCGCCGGGACACTGCCCGGATCGCCTTCACGATGTTCACGTAGCCGGTGCAGCGGCAGATGTTCCCCCGGATCCCCCGGCGGATCTCCTCGTCGGTGGGCTCGGGGTTGTGGCGAAGCAAGTAGGTCGCGCTCATGAGCATGCCCGGCGTGCAGTACCCGCATTGGAGCGCATGGTGCTCGTGGAACGACTCCTGCAAGGGGCTCAGCGTCCCGTCTTGGGCAAGGCCTTCCACGGTCTCGATCGTGGCCCCGTCCGTCTGGGCGGCCAAGATCATGCAGCTCTTCACCAGCTTGCCGTTCACGATGACCGAGCAGGCACCGCAGTTGCCCGTATCACAACCGATGTGGGTGCCGGTCAGTCCCAGCGTGTCTCTGAGGAAGTGCACGAGAAGCTGGCGCGCCGCGACGATGCGGCTGACCTTCTCTCCGTTGACCTCCACGGTCACGGCATGCGACGTTGCGCGTTCGCCCATCAGTTCCCTCCTGCGCTCGAGCCGTTGCGGCCCCCTCGGGCCGCCGCGATGGCCTGGTCGACCGCTCGCCTGGCCATCACCTTCGCCATCTGGCGGCGGTACTCGCTGCTGCCGTGCACGTCGGTGATCGGCTGCATACCGTCGGCCACGCCCGCGCACGCCGCCCGTACCGCATCGTCGGTCGCGTCCGCTCCGTTGAGGCGCGCCTCGGCCTCGGCGTCGCGCGTCGGGACGTGGGCGACACGCGCCAGGACGACGCGAGAATCGACGATCGTCGCATGGTCACGGTCGAGCGTGACGCGCGCAGCCGCGCGAACCATGGCCTTGGCGTCGGCTCCCACCGCCAGCGACGCGTAGCCGGCGCCCGACCTTTCGGGCATCTGAGGCACCGTGATCGACACCAAGAGCTCCCCCGGCTCGAGCGCCGTGGCGAAGTACCCCTTGAAGAAGTCGGCCGCCTCGACGCTGCGCCGCCCGCTTCGCGAGCGGAGCTCCATGACGGCGTCCAGGGCCACCAGGATCGGCGGCAAGTTGTTGGTGGGATCGCTGAGGCAGCAGTTGCCTCCGATCGTTCCCTTGTTGCGGATCTGCTGGTCTTCGATGTGGGCCGCGACCTCCCCGAGCATCCAGTGGCTCTGGCGCACCTCCGCAGAGCGATCGAGCTCGTCGTAGGTCACGCAGGCCCCGATCGACAGCCCGCCGTCAGCCGTGCGGGTGATGCCGGCCAAGTCGCCCAGAGCGGAGATGTCCACCAGCACGTCGACCGATGCCACTCGGTTCTTCAAGACGTTGGTCAGGCTCTGGCCACCGGCCAGCGGCGCCGCCCCGTCATCGTTCGCAAGGATCTCCAACGCCTCGTCCAGGCTTTGGGGCCGCACGTACTCCACCTGTTCGAGCAGCATCGCCAGTCACACCTCCAGTGGCCTCTGGGCCAGGGCCCGTTTGCCCCGGGGCGTCCCTTTTCGCACGCCATCACGGAACGCTGGGGAACCTAGCGCCGGTTTGATCAAATTGTCAACGTGGCCTGCCGGTGCCACGGCACTCCTCGCGAGAACTCTCCTCACGACGCAGCCTGCTGCGGCGAATTGCCGTCGAGATAGCTCGCCTCCATGGCCTTCACGAGGCGCCACAAGCACAGGTGCAACGGCACGGGGACACCGCGTGCGTGGCCCTCGCGGACCAGGGCACCCGTGATGAAGTCGACCTCGGTCCGGCGCCCGGCGCGCACGTCTGCCAGCATCGATGGCAGGTGACGGTAGCTCCCCTGCGCCGTCTCGCCGCGGCGCACCGCCTCGAGGTTCATCTCCCAGGGGTCCTCGTGCAGCTCGACGCCTGCCGCCCCGGCCACCGCCCGACCCTCCTCCACGAGCGCTCGGGCGAGGTGACCGAGATCGGTGATCTGCTCTTCCATACGGAAGTGCCGGTCGTGCGGCAGCCCGGTCAGCGCGCTCAACGCGTTCACGGTCGCATTGAAGATCAGCTTCGACCACAGTGCGGGCCGCACGTCGTCGAACGCCTCCGCCCGGAGCCCGGCCCGGCGGAGCAGGGTCGCCACATGCGCCGCCGTCGACTGAGTTGCCGGCCGAACGGCAGAGGGTCCAAGCCACGTGGGCGCGTCGAGCTCGTACTCGACGAGGCAGTCGTCGTGCTTCGTGCCGCTCATGAAGGTCACGGCGCTCAAGAGCGGCCACGGGCCGGCATCCGCCAAGATCTCGTCCGCGCCCAGGCCGTTCTGGCACGTCATCACCACGGCCCCCTCCGAGCGGCCCCGCAGGGCCTCGGCTGCCGCCGCCACCTCGTTCGCCTTGGTCGCCACGATGGCCGCGTCGAAATGGGGCAGCTCCGAAGGGTCGCTCGTGGCGTGGAGCACGGCGTCGATCGACGACTTGCCGCTGACCGAGAGTCCCTTGGCGCAGAGCGCTTCGGCGTGATCGGGCCGTCGCGTGAGGACCCAGACCTCGGCCACTGACGCCAGATGGGCGGCATACAGGCTTCCGATGGCGCCGGCTCCCACGACGACGATGCGCTCCAAGGTGGGTTCCAGCGCACCTGCAGCGGGCGCGCGCGGGCCCGTGGCCGTCATGGATTGGAAAGCTGGAGTGCAAGCGGCATGAGCGGCCCTTGCGGGACGGCAACGAAGAGCGGCTCACTTGTCAGCTGCGCGGCAAGGGAGTTCGCCGTGGTGACGAGGTGATTGATGAGCTCACGGGCGGCGCGCTCGGGATCGTGGCGCACGCATGCCTGGACGAGCAGCTCATGGTTGCGGACGTTGCGCGAGCTGTCCGCCTTGGTGGTCATGGCGAGCCGGTACCGCTCACTCGACTCCCACAGCGGTTGGATGAGCCGGAGCACCCACGCCGAGCGGGCGGCACGGTACAGCGTCATGTGCAGCTCACTGTGGGCCCGCCACAGCTCCACCGACCCGACCGGCTCGGAGCGCATCGCCGCCAGCACCGCCTTGGCCCGGGCAGCGTCCTCGTCGTTGAACTGCTGGGCCGCTCGGGCAATGGCGAGCGGCTCGATGGAGAGCCGCGCCTCGTAGATCTCTCGGAGGTCGGTGATCGAGAGCGCGGTGATGCGGGCACCCTTGTGGGGCACGTTCTCCACCAACCCGAGGGAGTCGAGCCTACGAATGGCCTCGCGTACAGGCATCGGGCTCATGTCGAGGGTGCTCGCCAGGTCTTCGATGGGGATCCGCTCCCCGGGCCGGAGCTTGCCCGTGAGGATCGCCTGGTGCAGAGAGATGAACGCCTTCTCGGCGAGCGTACGGTGGGCCGGCAGACTTCGACCGGTGTCGGGAACGGCCCAGTCGTCGGACAGTCCACGCGTGCGTACCCCGCCTCCGTTCTGACGCGGAGCCACTGGCGCACCTCCTTGACTCGACAAATCCATCTGATCAATGATCGCACATCGGCCCCCGGAACGACTCGGTTCGCGCGAGGCCCTCTTTCGCTCTCAGCTGTTCTTCATCTCACCGCGCCCATCGCCCGGCCCAGCGCCCGGCCCAGCGCCCGTGCTGGATGATGCGCTGCGCCGCCCGATGGCCGGACACGGCGTTCAGGCCGCCGCCGGGCCACGTGGAGGCGCCGATCAGCCAGAGGTCGCGAACCGGCGTGCGGTACCCCGACATGCCCCATGCCGGGCGTAGCAGGAAGTTCTGCCGCAGGTGCATGCTGCCCGACAGGCTGTCGCCCCCCACCAGGTTCGCGTCCTGGCGCTCCAGATCGGCTGGCGAGAGCACCGCCATCCCGGTCACGAGCTCTCCGATCCCCGGCGCATAGCGCTCGAGCTTCTGCATCACGCGCTCGGTGTAGCGGGGCACGACGTCGTCCCAGCCCCCGCGTCGCCGGGTTGGCGCGGTGGCGGGAAGGGGACGCACCTGGATCCAGAGCGTGTGGCCGTCGTCGGGGACGCGGCTCGGGTCGACCGCCGAGGTCTGGCCGACCACGAGCAGTGGCTCTGGAGGAAGGCGACCTGCCAACGCGTCGGCATAGGCGCGAGAGAGGTCGTCTACGTACGGCGACAGGTGCACGTAGGCGAACGAGGCCAGCCGGTCTCCGGCGGCCCACGGCACCGGCTGCGACAGGGACAGGTGCACCATCATCGTTGCGGGGCCGTACCGGAACGACGTGAGCGCGCGTCTGCTCTGGCTGGGGAGGTCGGCCTCTCTCAGCAGAACCTGTGCCAGCGCCGTAGGCGTCACGCCGGCGACCACGGCGCGCGTCGCCAACACCGGTTCGCCGCTCTCGACCTCGACACCGACCGCACGTCCATCCTGCACGCGGACACGGGTCACCCGTGCCGAGGTGCGCAGCTCACCGCCATGCTCCTCGAGCAGGTCGACCAACGCGTCCACCAGCACCCGCGCGCCACCCTTGCCCACCGCCATGCCGCCGCGTTGGTCGGCGAACGCCTCGAGGAACGGGAAGACCGCACCGCCGGCCACGTCCGGACCGAAGTCCAGATGAAGCCCCCAGGGCGCGATCAGCGCCTTGGCCTTGTCGGTGACCAGGTACTCGTCGACGAGCTCCCGACTGGAGCTCAGCAAGAGCCGGGCGAGGGAGACCACTCCGCTCGGGCCGACGCCACGCAGCGCGTCCAACCCGACGCGCGCCAGCTCCCAGGAAGGCACCCTGGCGGCATACGTGCTGAAGAGCACCGGCGCCAGCCGATCGAAGAGGGCATCGAGCTCGCGCCACCCTTGCGCATCGCCGGGGTTGGCGGCCCCAAGCTCTGCCAGGGTCTCTTCGCGGTCGGTGGAGACGCCGAGGGCGGTCCCGTCGGGGAACGCGCTGGCGAACGGCCGCGAAGAGGTCGCCACCGAGAAGCCGTGACGCTCGAGCGCCCCGGCGTGCGAGGAGTAGAAGGCCGAAGCCAGGAACAGGTTCAAGTTCGTGGCGAAGACATCGTGCACGTAACCCGGGCGCGTCAGCTCGGCGCTCCGGAGCGCGCCGCCCGGCTCCGCTGCAGCCTCCAGCACCAGGACGTGAAAGCCGGCCTCAGCCAGCGTCACCGCCGCGACCAGGCCGTTGTGGCCGGCGCCGATCACCACCGCGTCGTAACGTTGGGTCATGGTCGCGGCCGTTGCTGCGGTCTGCCCCTCAAGGGCGCTCGGTGCCGTCGAAGACCTTCATGGCGACGAGCGATAGCAGCTCCGCCTCGCCTTGCGCGATCCGCCAGGTGTCTTGCATGTACATACAGGCCGTGCCGTCCGCGCTGATCGCGTGGGGGTGCATGGAGATGACCATGTCCTCGAGCAGCTCGACTTCGACGCCGTCACCGATCCGCGGGTGCTCGATCATCGTCATGCCGATGGAGTGACCGGTCACGTGACCGAGCTGCAGCCCGCGGCGTCGGAACGGCTCCGAGCAGATCTGGTGGGCATCGTGGGCGGAAGCCCCGGCCCGAAGGGCCTTGGGAACCTTCTCGCAGTACTCGGCATAGGCCTCGAGCAGGAGGTTCGTTTCCTGGGAAAGCACACCCTTTGACAGCGGCCGGGTGAACTCGACCCAATAGCCCGAGGGGCCAGCCACCTCGAGCGAGTACAGGAGCAGGTCGTCGGTGGAGAGCGGGGTTTCGTGCTCGGGGATCCGGAACTCTGGCGTCGCCGAGCCGTGATGACCCCACAGCACCATGTCCATGGTCTGACGCCCACATCCGGCCCGCATGAACGCGGCCTCAGCCTCTGCCATGAGGTCGGCTTGCGTCACCCCAGGACGGTCGAAGACGGACTGCACAGCCCAAAAGCCCGACTCGTTGATGGCCATGGTCTCGCGCACCATGGCAAGCTCCTCCTGGCTCCGTACGGCGCGAGCGAGGTCGAACTCGTCGTCGAACCCGACGATCTCGAGTGTCGACGCCTGGAGTGCCCGGTAGTCGCGTACGCACATGATGAAGTCGAGGCCGTAGACACCGACACGCCGGGCAGCGGCATCCGAGAGGTGCTTTGCCATCCACTCGCCGGGGCAGTCCGCGAAGACCTGGTCATGGACGAAGCCATCACCATGGTCGCCGACGAACCGCGCTTCGCTGGGGAACACGGCCACTGGATCGCCCTCCAGCGGCACCAGCACGTAGGCGTAACGATGGACGATGCGGAACCCCGACATGTAGCGCACTCCGCCGCCGAAGCCCGTGTACTCGCTGCCGCACACGATGAGCGCGTCGAGACCGGCCTCACCCATCGCCGCCCGCACGTTGCGATAGCGCCGTGCGACTTCGCCATCACTCGGTTGCCGACCCACCGTGTACCTCCCGTCCGACGATCGCGGCCAATTGCCTGTCACGACTGGCCCGGCAGCATCGTGCCCGCATCCTGGGGTCGGCGGTTCGCCGCCGTCATCGATACGACGCCTCAAGGCCCTGCACCAGCGCCACGATCGCATCGTTGAGTGGCGTCGGGACGTTACACCGCCGGCCCAGCGCGGCGATCCCGCCGTTCAGCGAGTCGACCTCCGTGCGCCGGTGCGCCAGCACGTCTTGGAGCATGCTCGCCCGATGCCCGTACGCGACGTTCGCCGCATGATCGACGAGCGCCTCGGGGTCGTCCTCCAACGTGATGCCCAACGCGCTGGCGACTGCCAGGTCCTCAGCGATGAGGGCGCTCACCAGCGCGCGCAGCGCCGGCTGCTCGCACACCTGGCCATGGCTGAGGCCGGTGAGCGCACCCAGGGGGTTGGTAGCGGCGTTGAAGATCAGCTTGTTCCACTGTGCCCCGCGCGCGTCCGGCAACGCCTTGGTGGGCATGCCCGAGCTCGTGCAGAGGGAGGCCAACCGCTCGACCGCTGGAAGCATCGACGCATCTTGGCCAAACGGCCCGAGCCACGTCTCGCCGCCGGTGTCCATAGCCACCACGCCCGGCTCGACGACGTGGCCCGCGGGGAACGTCGTCCCGAGGATGACCCGCGGGACGTGCGCCGCCAGCACCTCTTCGTTCCCGACCCCGTTCTGGACGCTGGCCACCCATCCGTCTTGGAAGCAGTGGGCGGTCGCGGCGATGGCCGGTTCGGTCACGTACCCCTTGGTGGCTACGATGCCGTAGTCGCACGGCGGCATGGAGGCGGCATCGTCGGTGGCCTGCACCCGCGCGACGAGCTCCTCTTTGCCCACGATACGCAGACCGTCGCGATTGATCGCCTCGACGTGGTCGCGCGACAGGTCGTAGGCCAGCACCTCCACCTCGTCGAGCTGTGCCAGGTGCGCGGCGAAGAGGCTCCCCACGGCGCCACAGCCCACAACACAGATCCGCGTGCGGTCGCTCATCGGAAATCGTCCCGGAACGTGCCGAGACGGTCGGGTCCGGAGGCGGTCACGAGGTAGTTGTCCTCGAGCCGCAGCCCTCCACCGCCGGGCCAGTATGCGCCAGGCTCGACTGCCAGCACCATGCCCTCCTCCAATCGGCCCGGGCTTGCGTGATGCGCCCATGGCGGTTCGTGTGCCCGCACTCCCACGCCGTGAGCGATGGCATGGTCCGGCTGCCCGGAGTAGCCGCCCTCGGCGATGCACGCCCTGATGGCGCGGTCGAGCTCGGCGATCTCGGTCCCCGGCCTGAAGATGGCGAGCGCCCGGTCCCGGGCTTCGATCAGGAGATCGAGGAGATCGACGTAGCGCCGCTCGAGCGTGCCGGGGCAGAAGTTCTTGGTGAGATCGGTCCAGTAGCCATCGGCGCAGACCCAGATCTCCATGAGGGTGGGTTGGTCGGCGACCACGGGACGGTGACCGGTGGCGGTGAACGTCTTGATCCCCGGGCCCGACCAGACGAGCGTGAAGGCTCGCGCCATCTCCACCTTTCCCTGGTAGCCGATGCCGGTCTCGTGGATGAACCCCTCGAACATCGCACCGACCTGGCTTTCGAGCATGCCCGGGCGAATCCGCGAACCGATGTGCTCGAGGCCGAGAGTGGCAAGTTCCTGCGCCAGGCGCATCCGCTCGACTTCTTGCACCGTCTTGTGGGCGCGCGCACGCACGAGCAACCCCGTGGCGTCCACCACTTCACGTGCGACCCCGTCGAACGCCTCGAAGTAGCCCTTGGTGTACACCGTGGGCTCGCCGACCATGCGGTCTGCCGCCTGGGCGTTCTGCGACATCTCGATCCCGATCCGCCCAAGGCCACGCTCGGCGACGACCGCCAGCGCCAACGACAAGGCGCGGTCAGCGGGGGACCGCGGGTCGTCGGTGTCGTAATGGGGAAACGTGCGGATGTCGTCGGTCCATCCGGTGCGCGCCGCATCCTCGTACTGCGGTGCCACGACCACGATGGTCGCTGCGCCATCGCGCGGGAAGATGGCGAAGTCGTAGCCCTTCATGCACCAGTAGTTCGTCAAGTACACGATGTTGTCGGGCGACCGAACCACCAACGCGTCCAGGTCTTCTTCATCCATCATCCGGCGCACCCGTGCGAGGCGCTCGTCGTCCACCGGCCACGTCATCGCGATGCCCTCACCACTCACGGAAGGGAGGCGGCGGCGACCCGTGGGCCTTCTCCCATGACACCACCTGGTTGCGCAGAGTGCCGACGCGGTCGATGGTGCACTCGACGACGTCACCCGGACGCAGGTACCACTTCTCGGCGTCGCTCTTGAACCCGGCGACCCCAGAGACGGTGCCCGTCGTCAAGACGTCGCCGGCACTGTAGCCGAGCGGCGAGTGGTGAGCGATGAGCTCGGGGATGGTCACGGACATGTTCCCCGAGTAGGACTGCTGGCGGAGGTCGCCGTTCACGAAGAGCCGCATGTCCAAGGTGTGGGGATCCCCCACCTCGTCCGGCGTCACGATCCACGGGCCGAGCGGGCAGAAGGTCTGGATCGACTTGCAGAACGAGAAGACTCCGGACTTCATCTCGCGGCGCTGGATGTCACGAGCCGTGATGTCGTTGAAGATGAGGAACCCGCCGATGAAGCTCTCGGCTTCCTTGTCGTCGAGGAAGGCACCATCGCGCCCGATGACGACGGCGAGCTCCAGCTCATGGTCGAGCTCCTTGGTGAGGTGCTCGGGGTAGACGATGTCGTCGTCCTGACCGATGATGGCATCGACGTTTTGGAAGAAGACGATCCACGGCGCGATGGCGTGCGACCAGTTGACGACCTTTGACTCCTGCTCGTGCTCCCGGAAGTTCCCCGAGGTGTGGATCAGCTTCTTGGGGATGATCGGCGCAAGCAGCTTGACGTCAGCCAGCGCATAGCGGGCGCCAGACGCTTGGCGTGCCGCTTCGAGGCCTGGGCCACGCTCGAACAGCTCGCGCATCGTCGCGACACCTTCGATCGTCACCACCTCGTCGCCATCCACGACGCCGGGATGATCGGTCCCGTCAGGTGCCTTGAAGGTCACTAGCTTCATTGCTCCACCTCACATATCCGTGCCGCGGTCAGTGCGTATACCTTTGCCGTTGAGACAAGGTCTTCGATAGCCAGGTTCTCCCCGTCGGGGTGCGGGAGACCGCTCGACGCGCCGTAGTTCACGGACGCGATGCCGTATCGGGTCAGGATCGACGCATCCGACGACCACCGCACCGTGTCGTGGTCGGGGGGGGAGCGGAAGACGTCGGCGTGCGACACCTCCAGGGCACGCACCAGGTCGTGATCCGCTTCGATCTCTGCCCCCGGGCTGGTAACGAAGATCTCGTGGTCGAAACCGGCGTCGGGAGAGGCTCGCCGCAGCTCAGCCACCAGGGATTCGACCCGGTGGCAGGCGTGCTGCAGCGTCATCGTCGGCGGGATCCTGACGTCGAGGAAGAGGTCCGTGCGCTGGGGCGTTCGGCTGGCCCGCCAGGGGTCGCCACCGCGCACCGCTCCCATGTTGACCACGCCAAGTTGGCCGCCGTAGGCGCTCTCCTCCTCGAACGCATCGATCCACCGCTCGACGACGGGCAGGGCCGCCGCCATGCGCAGGATGGAGTTGTCCTTGCGCAGCGTCCGCGAGAAAGCGGTGTGGACGAAGGGACCGGTACAAGAGATACGAGCCCAGACGGTGCCGTAGTGACCGGTCACCACCCGGTTCTCGGTCGGCTCTCCCAAGACGCACAGGTCGATCGCCCCACCGCCGTGCGATGCGAGGTAGTGGCTCCCGGCCGAGTAGCCGCGGTACTGGGCTCCCACGTACTCGGTACCCCACTGCGTCTTCTCGATCTCGCCGACGACGGCCGCCACGACGACCGAGCCACGCAGGCGCGCACCTGCGTCGCGGAGGGCGGCGACCGCCTCCAGGTAGCAGGCGATGGCACCTTTCATGTTGGCGATCCCCAATCCCCACAGTCGCCCGTCGCGCTCGTACGCAGCCGGCTGGAACCCCGGTCGCTGCCGCAGGTGGGGTTCGGACCCTGAGTACGACGTGTCCATGTGCCCGTTGAACATCAAGGTGGGACCGCCGCCCACGCCGGGAAGGGTGCCCAGCACGTTCGGACGGCCCGCTTCGACCTCTTGGAGCACCGCGGTGAGACCCAGTGACTCGCAGCGAGCCTTGACCTCGTACGCGACGGCCTCCTCGCTACCCGTGGGGCTGGGGATGTCGACCAAGGCGCGGGCCGTCTCGACGAGCCGGCGCTCGTCGATGCAGGCAGCGATCGCACGTGCCCTGTCGTCTCCGAGAATGTCGCTGCTGGCGGTCATCGGCGGAAGTGCGGAAGCACCTGGGAGGCGAAGAGGTCGAGCTGCGCCTCGCGCTGGGCACCCCACAGCTCGAGCATGATGTGCGTGCAGCCGGCGTCTGCGTACTCTTCGATCGCCGCGATGCAGTCGCTCGGCGTGCCCGCGATCGGCTTCGTCCGGTCCAGGATCGAGTCGGTCACTGCCGCGGCTGCGGCAAGGCGCCCACCCTGGCGCATGGCGTCGGCAATTGGCCTGATCTCTTCCCGGTCGAGCCCGGCCGACTCCAAGAGCTCGTCGGCGGAGGCCTGGATGTTCTCGACCTTGTTGGCCAGGTACATGCCAGCGATCTCCCTGGCTCCCTCCCGGCCCTTCTCGCGGTCCTCGTCGATCGAGGCCACGATGGTGCACCCGAGATCGATGGTGTCGGGGTCCCTGCCTGCCTGCGCCGCGCCCTCGGCGAGATTGCGGCGAGACCTCCGCACGAACTCCGGGGTGGTGATGCTCGGCGTGAGAAGGCCGTCGGCGATCTCGCCGGCGGTCCGCTGGAGCTTGGGACCGGTGCCTGCGATGTAGATGGGTGAGACCTCCCGGGGGCAGGCGGCGTCGGGCCGCAGCGCCGGGACCGCAGCATCGAACACCGTCCCGTGGTAGTCGACCTCTTCCCCACCGAGCACCGCCCGCACGATCTCCACGCTCTCGCGGACCGTTTGCAGCGGCTTTGCCGGCGCGCGCGTCCCGATGCCCGCCTCGCGCATGAAGATCTTGGATGCGCCGAAGCCGACGAGCAGGCGGTCCGGACCGAGAGCCTCCTGGCTCAGGCGCGCTTCCATCGCCACTTGGATCGGGTGCCGGGTGTAGGGGGAGATGATCCCCCAACCGACGGCCAGCCGAGAGGTCTCCCGGCCGATCAACGCCGACAGGGCGGTGGACGACCGAGCCTCCATCGAGTGCAGACGCCACCACGGGTACGCCTCGGCCAGCCAGATGGTGTCGAAGCCACCCCGGTCCAGATGCGCAGCGTGGGAAAGTATGTCCTCGAGAGGCTCCATGGTCAGCTGCATCATGCCGATGCGCAAAGCACGGGCCACGTCATTTCTCCCCTCTTCGACCCGCCAGGGTCTATCGCTGTGTTGGGGATATTTGATCAGACTTTTGGACCCTGCGCAAGCCTCGCTGATAGTCTCGGTCGCAGTGAGCTTGCGCGTCGCAGTGCCTGCCGGCGCCGATCCGGATGCCACCGACGTCGCCGTCGTCGGAAGCGGGATCAACGCGCTCGTCTGCGGTGCACTCCTCGCTCGTGCCGGCGTCGGCGTCGTCGTCCTGGAGCAGTCCGACGTGCTCGGCGGGGCGATCCGCAGTGCCGAGCTGACGTTGCCGGGCTTCACGCACGACGTCTTCAGCGCGTGGCACCCGCTGTTCGTCGCGTCTCGCGCGTACGCCACGCTTGGTGGCGACCTTGCCCGGCACGGGCTGCGCTACGAGACTGCGCACGCCGTCACCGCGACGGCAGCCACCGACGGTGCCGCAGTCGTCATGACCCGTTCCCGGGACGAGACGGTGGCCGAGCTGGAGCGGCATGGCCTGGGTGAGGGTGCGCGCTTCGTCGCCGACCGCGAGAGCTTCGACACTGTCGCACCCTGGGTGATGGGCCTGCTGGCCGACGAGGTGGTGAGCAAGACCACGTTGCGTTCGGTGGTGTCCGGGGTGCGCCATCTCGGGCGGCGCGGCGTACGCTCCCTGGCTGGGTCGTTGGCAGAGAGTGCTCGAACCTGGCTCGACTCCACGTACCGGACGCCGGCGCCGGGTGCACTGTTCGCCCCGTGGGTATTGCACACTGGGCTCGGGCCCGACGCCGCCGGGTCGGGGGTCATGGGCCGAGCCATCGTGGCGCTGCTCGAGACGGTCGGCCTGCCGGTGCCTGTCGGCGGAGGGGCACGCCTGGTAGATGCGCTCCGGGACGTCATCGAGGAGCACGGCGGGACGTGCCGGACGGGAACCGACGTGGACCGCGTGCTGGTGCGCGGCGGCCGGGCGACCGGAGTACGCCTCGTGACAGGCGACGTCGTGGGGGCACGCCGTGCAGTGGTGTGCAGCGTCACGCCTCCCGCCCTCTACGACCGACTGCTCGCCGACGCGCCAGTGCCCGACTGGGCTCGACGGGCCGCCCAGCGCTTCCGCTTCGGGCGGGCGGGCATGCAGATCCACTACGCGCTCAGCGGGCGGCCACGCTGGCACCTCGACGAGCGACTCTCCTCGATCCCCCTCGTCCATCTCACCTCTGGCCTCTCCGGGGTCTCCAAGGCGGTCGGCGAAGCCGAGCGGGGCTTGCTGCCCGACGAGGCGACCATCGTCTGCGGCCAGCCCTGCGTCGTGGACCCCTCGCGTGCGCCCGATGGTGCGTGGATCCTGTGGATCCAGCTCCAAGAGCTCCCGGCGACGCCGCGTGGCGACGCGGGGGGTGCGATCGACGTGGGCGACGGGACCTGGACCGACGCGCTGCGCGAACGCTACGCCGACCGGATCCACGATCGCCTATCCCTCCAGATCGACGGGTTCGACGCGTTGGTGCAGTCCAGGGTGGCCCTGTCGCCCGCGGACATCGCCCGTGCCAATCCCAACTTGGTCGGTGGCGACATCTACTCCGGCGCTTGCGACCTCGACCAGAACCTGATGTTCCGGCCACGCCCCGAGCTCAGCGGTCACCGCACCCCGGTGCGAGACCTGTACCAGATCGGGGCAAGCACGCATCCAGGACCAGGGCTTGGCGGCGTGTCAGGGACGTTGGTCGCCCGACAGGTCCTCCGCCGATCCCACCGCGCGTCCTGAGCGCCGAGCCACTCACTCTCCGGCTCCGCAGCACTGTGCATGCCGCCGTCTCGGCGCCCCTTCACTTCTCTGGCTCGGCTGACGCCGCCGCGTGCGCCGTCGT
Source organism: Actinomycetes bacterium (assembly GCA_021810205.1). GTDB lineage: Bacteria > Actinomycetota > Acidimicrobiia > Acidimicrobiales > RAAP-2 > JAJYVT01. Next base: position 14,174 of record JAJZJC010000013.1, on the reverse strand, counting down.
GGCGGCGGCCGGTGCCCCGTCCGTGTCGCCCGCCTCTGGGCCGTCGCCCCCTCTTGCCGCCGTGGAGCTGAGCCCGACTCCGAGCCTGTGCTTGTCAGAGCGCTCCCCGAGCGCCTTCGCCAGGAACTCGCGGTTGCGGGTCAAGCCCCGCGGGAACAGCATCAGCGCCCCAACGAAGAGGATGGCGAAGATGATGGAGCTGAGCCCGTTGGGAAGCGTGAAGCTGAGCCCGAAGACCGAGGTCCCGTTCTCGGCGTTCGACAAGAAGGACGAAAGAATGCCGAGCAGGATGCCGCCGAGCGTGGCGCCCCAGAGGCTCTGCGACCCCCCCACCACCAACATCGCCAGGGTGGAGAACGTGAGTGCGAGGTAGACCTCTGTCACGTTGATGCTCCCCAGTGCGTGCACGTACAGCGCCCCGGCGAAGCCGCAGATCGCCCCGGAGAGGACGAACGCACCCAGACGGTGCCGGAAGATCGACACGCCGATGCCGCGTGCCGCCAGCGGATCCGCCCGCGACGCTCGAAGCATGCGGCACGAGCGTGAGCGCTGGTAGGTGAAGGCGAGGACCACGGCGACGGCACACCCAATGGTCGCCTGCCCCACACCGGTCGTCACCGGCACCGACGCCAGCGTCGTCGGTCCTGGTCCGATCTTCCCCCAGTTGGCAAGGATGTCGTAGGTGATCTCGAGCACAGCGAACGTGGCGATGCCGGCCGAGAGCCCGGACAGGCGCATGAGTGCCAAGCCCACGATCAACGCGAACACCGCGCCGATCCCGGCGGCAAGCAGGATCGACTCCATGTTGGTGAGCACCGGGCGGCCCAGAAATCCGAAGAGGTCCGGCATCGTCGTGTGCCGAGTGCTGACCGGCGTCGTGTAGATCCCGGCGACGAAGGCGCCAACGGCCACGAAACTGATCTGCCCGAAGGAGATGACGCCGGAGTTTCCGATGAACACGTAAAGGCCGACGACGATGGTCGCGGTCACGAGCACGTTGATCGCGTCGGTCTGGTCCGATGTCGAAAGGTGGGCGGCCACCAATGCCACGACGCCCACCAGGGCGAGCGGGCCGACCAGCTCCGCAGCGAGACGCAGCCTGGACCGCGTCACACCCGCTCCACGTTGGCACCTCGGGGGGCGAGCAGGCCGGCGGGACGCACCATGAGGACGATGACGACGAAGAGGAAGGTGAGCGAGGTCACGTAGACGAGCTGCTGCTCGGGGAGGACGGATCCGAGCAGCGAGTTCACGAAGCCCACGATGAAGCCACCCGCAGTGGCACGACCCAGATGGTCCAAACCGCCCAGGACCACACCGACCAGGGCGAAGATGATCAAGTTCAGCCCGAAGGTGGGGGTGACGAGCGGCGTCTGGACCGTGGCCAGCACGGCCACCACTGCCGCGCTCGCACCACTGAGCACGAACGCCCAGGTGACCACCCGACCGATGCGCACACCGACGAGGCGCGCAGCGCGGAGGTCCTCGGCGGTGGCTCGCATCCGCATCCCAAGCGAAGAGCGAAAGAGGAGGTAGAGGAGGCCGCTCAACAGTACGGCCGCCGCGCCGATCTCCACCAACGTGATCCAGCGCAGCGCGACGGTGCCGCCGACGACCGTGAGGTTCAGGTTGGTGAGCATGGACACGGTGTTGCCGCTCGGACCGAAGACGATCAGCCAGAGGGCCTCGAGCCCGTAGCTCACCCCGAAGGTGGCGATGAGGGTGGTGAGCGGCGACGCACCCCGAAGCGGGCGGAAGACCGCCACCTGGAGCAGGAGCGATGCCGCGATGCACACCCCAAAGCAGAGGACGATGGCCAGCCACGTGGGAAGTGTGCGCATGAGCCACAGCGAGTAGGCGCCGAACGTGATGACCTCGCCCTGGGCAAGGTTGATCTGCCGGAGGACGCCGAACACGAGACCCACCGAGACGGCGATCAACGCGTAGAGCGCGCCTAGCGAGATGGCATTGACCAGATAACCGACAACGGTCACAATCGGTTCCCCGATACCACGGGTGCCGCCCCGAAGAAGGAGGCCACCACGGTCTCAACGCTGGTGCTCCGGTCGGCCTCAAAGCGGATCCTGCCCCCTACCAGCACGTAGCTTCGGGCACAGAACTCCAGCGTCATCTCGGCGCGTTGCTCCACCAAGAGGATGGCGACGCCGAGCGAGTTGATGCGCTCGAGGGCGGAGAAGACCGAGGCGACGATGGTCGGCGACAAGCCGAGCGACGGCTCGTCGAGCAAGAGCAGGTCGGGATCCGACAAGAGGGCACGGGCGATGGCGACCTGTTGCTGCTGACCCCCCGACAGCAGGCCAGCGCGGCGTCGAGCGAACTCGACGGTCACTGGGAACAGTGTCGCCACCTCGGCGTCGTCGAGCCGCGGGGTCCGCCCTTGTCGCCGCGCCAGGCGACCGAGCTCGAGGTTCTCGTGGACAGTCATCGAAGGGAACAGGTGTCGTCCTTCGGGGACCATCGCGAGCCCCATTCGTACGACGTTCTCGGGGCGAGCAGGAACGGGCGCTCCCCGAAGGCGCACCTCTCCGGCGGCACGGCGCACCTCTCCCATGATCGCCAGCAGCGTGGAGCTCTTGCCTGCCCCGTTCGGACCGACCAACCCGACGAGTTCGCCCTCGCCGACGGAGAACGTCACCCCATCGACCGCTTGCGCCCGGCCGTAGGTGACTCCCAAGTTCGACACCTCCAGCAGCGGCGCGACCGGCATCGGCACGCGTTCGGGTGCCGATGCCGTTGCCTCCGAGCGTGTCACGGTTCCGCTCACGGGGCCGGCACCCTCAGGGCGCCCGGCTCGTCGGTGCCAATCGTCCCGAAGTAGGCGGCCGCCACGCCGGCATGGTTTCGCACATGGGCCGGAGACCCCTCCGTGAGCACCTCACCATGGTCCAGCACCACGACCCGGTCGCTCAACCCCAAGACGAACTCGACGTTGTGGTCGATGACGACGATGCCGGTGCCCCGAGCAGACCGGGCGTGCTGCACCAGGGAAGAGAGATCGCCGAGCGACTCGGCGGGCAGCCCGGCTGCCGGCTCGTCGAGCAGGAGCACGGCGGGCTCTGCCACGACCGCCCGCGCCACGCTCACCCGCTGCTGGTCGCCATGGGAGAGCTCGGAGGCGGGCGAGGCGGCGAGCGCCAGCAGCCCGATCTCCTCGAGTAGTGCGTGCGTCCGGCGACGAGCCTCGCGCGCCGAGCACCCCACGGCAACGGCGCCGAGCTCGACGTTCTCCCGTGCGCTCAGGTCGCCGAACAGGCGGCCATGCTGGAAGGTCCTTGCCAATCCAAGCTGGGCACGTCGCTCAGGCGGCAGCGCCGAGATCTCGGTCCCTGCCAGCTGGATGCTGCCGTGGTCGATCTGGGCGAACCCGCTCATGGCGTTGACCAACGTGGTCTTTCCCGCACCGTTCGGACCGATCAGGCCCACGATCTCCGCTCGGTCCAGCGTGAGGCTCACCGCGTTGAGCGCACGCAACCCGGCGAAGGCAACCGTCACCTCCTGGCACACCAGGAGGTGACGGTCGTCAGCGCCTTCGCTCACGGCTTACGCGCCGCCGGCGTACTTACCCGGGCTGAGCATCTCCACGAAGTGCGGCTTGCCGTTCTTCACCTCGACGATGCGATAAGGACGCCCGACAACCGCGTGGTACTTCGCCGAGAAGCTCACCGGACCCGACAGGGTGGGGACGTTGTGGAACTTGACCATCTGCGCGGCGAGCTTCGGCCCCTTCACTGTGCCGTGGGTTCGCTTGATGGCGGCGATGATGCCCTGCAGCGCGGTCGGCCCGGTCACGAACCCACCGGTCTGCGGCGTCTCCCCCAGCGACTTCATCTGGCCGTACAGCTTGCGGATCTGAGGGTTCGGGTCATCGCCGAACACCGAGGCGTACGTGGCCCACCAGATGTTGTTCGAGATGGTGGCGCTCTTCGGCTCCCAGAAGCCGCCGTCGATGGACCAGGGCCCGACGATCGGCTTCGTGTTCCCCAGGGTCCGCTCCGAGGTGACGAACGCCGGCAGTGTCGGCGTCGTGGTGGTGCAGAGGACCGTCGCTGCGGCACCCGTGCTCGCCGCCTTCTGCGCGACCTGGGTGACCGTGTGGTCCCCGGTCGTGTACGTCAGCTGTGTGACGATCTTACCGCCCATCTTCTGGAAGTCCGTGGTGAAGTTCTGGCAGACGTCCACAAAGTATGTGAGCAGCTTGTCGGTGACCACCGTGGCGCTCTTCCAGCCCTTCTGCATGAGCAGCCGCGCCAGAACGGCGCCGTCGGACGTCGGGGCGTTGCCGAAGCTGAACGCCAGCTTGCCGGGAGCGCCGAAGCGTGACGGCCCCATCTCGTTCGTCCCGGTGCACGGGGAGACGACGAGCATATGGTGGGACAACCCCACCTGGATGGCCGGCGTCGCGAATGTCACGTCGCAGGTGGTCCACAGGACGCTCGCGCCTTGGGCAATGGCCTTCAACGCGTCGGAGCGGGTGAGTGAGGGCTGGAGCTGGTCGTTGAAGACCTTGAACTTGATCGGACGCCCGAGCACGCCGCCGCTGGCGTTCACCTTCTTGGCCCACAGCTGGGCCGCCTCGACGGCCGGCTGGTCGAACGGCTTCATGGTGCCCGTCTCGTCGATCACCGCGCCGATGATGATGGGCTTGCCCGTTGCCGCTTTGTGGTGGGCCGCGGCCGCTGCACCTGCCACGTCGACCATCCCGAGCACGAGACCGATCGAGCCGGCGAGCGCGGTCACTGCCTTGAGCCAACGACGACGAACCATGGAACCCCCTCTTGTCACGAGCGATGTAGGCGCAGACGTGGGACTTGTCGCACTTCTGACATTTAATCAAATCTGAGAATTCATTGCAAGGACACCCGCGTGCGTACGTGCCGCCGGGGTGGACGGCGGAGCGCAGCACCACCGCGTGCGCGGGCCAGTGCGGTGACGACGAGCGACTCTGGCCCTGTCAGCCCCTGATCTTGGGGATGACCTCGGAGGCGAAGAGCTCCTGGGCCTTGATGGCCTTCCAGTGCTCGGCACCGCCCGGATTGGTGGTGATAGCGATCTCGGTCAGACCTTCGCACACGTCCAGGGTCTGCTCCACCCGCTCGATGACATTCTCGGCGGTGCCGCACCACACCATGTCCCCCGCCACCATGTCCACAAACGAGGTAGCCGCCAGCTGTTCCAGGATGCCGGCGGTGTAGAAGCCGTAGCCCGCCGCGTTCAGTCGGTCGGCCGGCGGAGCGGCGAAGTCGGTGAGCGGCGAGGCGTTCCCCTTCAAGAAGCCGACGAGGTGCCGCTCCGCCTCGCGCATGGCGACGTCGCGGTCCTCGTCGATGTAACAGGCGTGGATCCACACGATGTCCGGCTTGGTGCCGTGCTCGGCGCACTTTTCCCGATAGAAGTCGAGCTGCTTCTCCAGCGCCGCATAGGGCAAGAGCGGCGGCACTGCGACACCCCAGCCGTGCTGAGCGGCGAGGTCATAGGTGCGATCGGAGGTACCACCCAGGAAGACCCGGAACTGCTGGCCGCTGAAGGGGACGATGTGGGTGTCGTCGACGTCCCAGTACTCGCCGTGGAACGTAACCACCTCGCGCTCCAAGCCCTCGATGAACAGGTCCAGCGCCTCTTCGTAGCGGGGGCGGCTCGTCTCGTCCAATGGCAGACCGCCGGCGAGGGGGATCCAGCCATGCCCCCGGCCCACACCGAACTCGTAGCGGCCGCCGGTGAGCAGCGAGAACTGGTGGACCATCGAGGCCAGCACGAGCGGATTGTGGTACGGGAGGATGTGGAGCATCGTGCGCAGGGCGATCCTGCGGGTGCGGGCGGCCGCCATCCCGAACAGCCCGAAAATGTTGATCGAGGCCGAGAACTTGGGGAAGAAGGCGTGCTCGATCGCGGCGTAGGCGTCATAGCCGAGTCGATCGGCATTCACGATCTGCTCCAGCACCTCTTCGTAGAGCTGGCCGTATGGCTTTGGCTCCCAGCTCTGGAGCTCTGAGTAGATGCTGAACCTCAGCTCTGGATGTGCCACCTTCCCTCCCTCACGCAAGACCGGCAGGTCCCACCGGGCTTCTGTCCTCGAGCACAGATCAAATGTACGGCGCCGCGCCAGCCGTCACCCGGATCGGCACGCCCAGCGGCCAACGCGACCGGGCCCGGCCATGCCGGACCGGTGGGCGTTCTGCCCACCGGTCCGGCGGCTGCTCTCAGCGCCTCAGCGCATCGGCGTCCGTGCCTCAGCCGGCGGAGCTGAGCTTGTTCACGCTCGTAGCCCAGTTGGCCTCGAGGTCGCGGGTCCCGCCGCAGGTGAATGTCGCCTTGAACTGCGTGGTGGTGCAGCTCTGGTTCACCATCTCGCCCGCGAAGAAGAACGTTCCTCCTGTCGCGGTCGCCGCTGAGTAGTCCCCCCAGCGTGGACGGCCATATGTCGCTGTGTACTCGGTGAAGCCATCCGTTGGCCCGACACCGGCCCGCGCGAGGCGCAACGTGTTTGTGGGACCGCTCTGCGAGAGCGACGTGTACCCGGTCGAAGGGTAGAGGCCTGTGCCGCTGAGGTCGTAGCCCATGACACCGGCACCCCCATTCGTGAAGGCGATGGCCGGGAAGAAGTCGCTCGCTCCCCGGGCCGACAGGAAGCCGGACTGGACTGCGTTCGCGTGGAGTCCAGACCCCGAGCCGCTCGGCGTGACGCTGAACCACGCGATCGCCGCATCTGCCGGCTGGCTCGGTGACGTCGTGTTGAGCGCCCCCCAGACCGAGCCGGTCGCCGGGTCGTAGGCAGCCGTCGTGATCCGATCTGTGTTCGCCGAGATCTTGCCCTCGCCGTTCGGCCAAGGAATCGGTGTCTTGCCGGTAAGTGTCTTCCAGAGTGTGCCCAGCGGGTGCGGACCCAGCTTCTGCGCGACCAGGGCTGGCGGCTCGGCGTACGACACGGTTGTCGACACGGTCACCGCCCCTGTCACGTGCGCGCCGCCGGTCGTCACCGCGTCGGTGTTCGTGAACGTCCAGAGCGCGACCCCGTGGCTGCCGGCTGTGACGAATGTCGTCGTCGACATGGAGTAGAAGGTCCCGCCTGTCTTTGTGACGTAGGCGCCATCGGAACTTGCGGGCACGATCGAGTACCACGGGCAGATGACCTGTGTCGGCTCGCCGTATGTCGCGGCGTACGGACAGGTCGGGTTGCCCGGCTCTGGGACCGTGTCGCCGAGGTGGTTCCAGTAGATCGGTGACGGGACACCAGCGATGAGGTCGGACTTGCTGAGCGCGTACTCGGTCGCCACGCCCCCGACGACGTGCCGACCGGCCAGCGTGTACTCATTGGTGGAGATGAACACAGCGTTGCCATTCACCCCGAGGAGCGGCTGATCGCCGTAGCAGGGGTTCTTGTGGTTGTTGCAGCCGTCCACGCGCTTGGCGTTGAACTGGTCTGGGATGTAGTACACGTGCCACGACCCCGTCGGTACCGCCGAGGTGCTGACTGCGACGAACTCCCCCGCCCAGCCGAGGGCGGTCTTCCCTCCGGCCTCTGTCAGGAAGATCTGGCTGGCGAACCAGCGGTTCGTCTGGGGATCGAAGTAGCAGCGAGGGTCGCCCTGGACGCTCACGGTGCCTGTGTGGGCGCCACCGAAGATCTCCGGCGCGTTGAACAGCTTCTCGATCGCCATCCCGTGCGCGCTGAGCGGGGTCATGGTCGTGCTGTTGTACATCTGCACGACCATGTTGTTTACTTCCATCACGTAGCCGTTGCCGGCGCAGAGGCCTTGATCGGGAGGCTCGACGTCGATCCCGGGCAGTGGTTGGGGTTGACCTGTCTTGTAGGTGGGGTGAAGGATCCCCTGGTCGAAGGCGTTGCTGCCGGCGATGGAAGTCAGACCGGCTGTCGCGCCCACGATCGGACCCAGCCTTGTCGCGCCGGGACCAGACCCGTGCCCGCCGGAACCCGCACGGTGGTGGGGATCGGGTGCGCTTCCGAGTGTCTGGCTGATCCCCGAGCCGCCGCCCGTGACGACGGGGACGGTGCTGCGCGGTGTCTTGCCCACGTCGGGGATCCTCGGCATCGCGGCCTTGGCGGCTGTCGTGGTGAGGGGTGCCGAGGTCACCGCCGACGTCGTGGTTGCCGGGCCCGCAGGTGCTGTCGGCGTCCATGCCGATGTACCCAGTGACGTCACGGTGGTGCCCGTGGGTGTGAGCGTGAACGTCTGTGCCGTGTGCGTTTGGGCACCGGCGGTCGCGGTCGCGGCCGGTATCCCCAGCGTCGCGAGCGCGAGTGCGACGCCTCCGATGATGAAACTGCCGAGCCTGTGCTTCATGGACGACCCCCTGCCCTGGATGCTGGCTTGCGTTGTGTGCTTGTTTGTATTGCGGCCTTCGTGCACTACCGGCCGGACAGGATCGTCAGAGCCTTTGAGAGGCGGAACCGAAGACGCACGCATCACCACGCAGTCGCGCAGTGCGCTCGCGGACCGGCCCCTCCACTCTCCGAGAATCCCCTCCGCCCAGTCCCCTCCCGTTGCGACGAACCGCGACGTCGGCCCTTTCGCAGATGCGGTCTACTCCGACACCCTCGACGCGTCAATCTCTTTTGCGCCACGTGCCGAGAGAGCGTGTCGCCAGCGGGGCAATGGACTCGTACTTCAAACCGCAACGTCTACTGCCCGAAGACGCCCACCCGCTCTTGGACCTCTCACCGCTCGCACGCGACGCCAGCACCGAAGAGGTCGCTGCTCACGGCGAACGGGCCGCCGAGCTCGCCCCCTACAAGCTCGGACGGCTCAGTGCAAAGGACGCAGACGGCTACCACCGGGTCACGTGCCCGGCCCTTTCTGGCAAGGTCCGCTGCCCGTTGCGGGAAGCGTCGATGATGCTCGATCCCAGGCCTTGGCGCCGCTCACTCGCTCGCCGCACCGGCGTCGAGCGCCGCAAGCGCGAGGGACTTGCTCCACGGACCAGGCGCCGTCGGCGGACCACGCTCAGCGACCTCGTCGGCGCATCCCCGTAGTCGTCTGGACGTTCCCGCGGAAACGCCGTGCCGAGCTCGTCTCGGCACGCCCGTAGTCGAGCAACCGGCGCGTCAGCACGCCCTGTCGGACTTCCGAGCGCGTCACAGAGCCGTGGCACGATGGCGACAGCTCGAAACGTGAAGTGGTCCCCACGTAACACGTGAGGACTGGGTGCCCCGGCCCCCCAGAATGCGAAACTCGATCCGTTGGCCGAGGGGCCGGCGATCAGCCTGGCGGCTCGGCATGTGAAGGTCCGCCGTGCGGGCTACTTGGCGTGAGGGGGATCCAGCGGATCGCCACCACGGTCGCCATCACCCCTGCCAGTGCGGTCGCGAGTCCTGAACGGAGCACCGTCTCGGTGCCGACAGCGCAGCCGGAACACCGCCCAGCACCGCTTGACCACGCTCTACAAGCTCCGGCTCGTGGACCGCTTCCAGCCGCTCGACCACCGCTACGCCAGCCTCCCGTACCACTACGTGCTCGACGAGCTCGGCGCCACGGTGGTCGCCGCCGAACGGGGCGAGGACCCCGACACGTCGCGCTGGCGGGCCGACAAGGCCCTCACCATCGGGAAGTCCCAGCGCCTGCGGCACCTGGTCGACGTGAACGGCTTCTTCTCGGCCCTTCTGGCCGAGTCCCGCCGGCGGGAGGACTGCGACCTGTCGCTGTGGTGGTCGGAGCGCCACTGTGCCAGCCAGTGCGACCGGATCGCCCAGCTCGACGGCCTGGGTGTGTGGGAGGAGGCCGACAACCGGATCGTCTTCTGCTTGGAGTACGACCGCTCGACCGAGACCTTGGAGCGCCTGGAGAAGAAGCTCACGAGCGACGAGGACCTCCAGGTGGCCTCAGGGCTCGCCTACTGGATCTGCTTCTACTTCGGCCACCCGCGCCGGGAGGCCGGCGCCCGCCGGGTCCTGGCACAAGCAACCGTGCCCGTCGCGACGGCCGCCCTGGGGCCGACACAGCGGCCGCACGAGGCCATTTGGGCGCGATCGGCTACGAGAGCGCGCGGCTGCGGCTCGCCGAGGTGGCCTCCGTGCGGATTCCGTCGGAGTCCGAGGAGCGCATCGCCGAAACTCAGGCCTACCGGCGCCGAGCGGCCGAGCAGTGGCGACGCGCGTAACGAGCGGCACACCCCGACACATCGGATTCTGCAGTCCACCGCCGGTGTATTCGCGAGACGAAGCTCAACTCAAAGTCGCCCGCGAGTCCCCTGCGTCCCACACTTCGCGGTCGGGGTGGAGTTGAGAAAGCTGTCCATTGGCGACCGCGGTGGTCGGGTCGTTCGTCGAGCTCAGTTCCACCTCGGCGACATACGTGGTCGGGATCCAGACCCTCACGACTGCTCCACCACCGAGTCGGTTGGCAGCCTGCACTCTCCCGCCGTGGGCGCGCGCGAGTACGGCGACAAGTGAGAGCCCAAGCCCCGCTCCCCCCGATTGCCGACTTCGGCTCGGGTCGGCACGCGAAAAGCGTTCGAACGCATGCGGCAAGAAGTCCGGCGGGAACCCTGCGCCGTCGTCCGCGACCTCGAGCCTGACCTCTGTGCACTCGGGGAAGAGCCCGACGTCGAGGCGGTGAAGAGAGCCGGCGTGCCGTAGCGCGTTCTCGACCAGGTTCTCGACGATCCGGCGATAGGCCACGATGTCGACGCGCGCCCTGACGGCGTTCGGCGCATGCAGCGAGACGGAGACACCCGCCGCTTCGAACTTCTGGGACTGGGAGGCGAGGGTGTCTTGCACGATGTCCCTGACGTCGACCTGAACCATTTCCAAATGGACGACGTCCTCGTCGCCCTGGGAGATGAGGAGGAGACGGTTAGCGAGGTCGATGACACGGTCGACTTCGCCGGTTGCTCGCCTGACCGCCTCAGAGAGGTATTCGGGCGAACGCCCGGGTCTGGCCGCGAGTTGGAGCTCCGCGCGCAAGACGGCGAGGGGGCTTCTCAGTTCGTGGCTGGCTGCGGCCGAGAAGCCTCGCTCGCGTTCGACGGCGGCGTGGAGGCGGCCGAGCAGGTCGTTGAGGGTGACTGCGAGTCGTGCAAGCTCGTCGTTGGACGGGGGCACACTCAAGGCTGTGTCGCTGTCGCGTGCGGAGATGTGTGACGCTTCTCGTCGCATGCGCTCAACAGGGGCGAGCGCCCGGCCAGCGAGGAACCACGCGGCAAGCGCGGTGGCGAGCACCGCGAGCACGCCTCCGACGGAGACTGCCATCGTCAGCTGGCTCACCGCCTGGTCCACCGTCGCGAGCGACTGGCCGACCACGAGGAACGTGTCGCCCTGACCGGTCGCCGTGACGAGGAGGAGGAAGGTTGTGCGGCGACGACCGACGCTGATGTGGAGAACCTGGGGCGAACGGCGAGCCAGACGCAGCGTCGCGGGCCCCACGAGTGGCTTATCCGTGCCCGGCCCCAACGCGACGAGCACCTTCGCGCCCAAGGTGAGCTCCTGAGTGACATCCTGCGACTCGGCGAGGTCCGCGACTCCGAGCGATCCTTGCGCAATCTGCGGACCGCTCGCGGTATCGGGAAGCCGTTGGAGCAGTGTCGCGGTGCGCGTCTGGAGGGAGGCGAGGACCGAATGCCGGAGCCCTCCGGCGAACTCGGTGACGAAGATGTACCCGAAGAGGCTCGCTGCCACGATCGTGACCCCCGAGAAGAACAGTACGAGCCTTTGACGGATCGTCACCTCTGGTCAGCCGTGGTACTCGGCCGCTGGTATCTCGGGTGGGACCGGTTTGGACGCACACCATGACAGCGTGTTCGCGATCTCGTGCCGACGGCCTTCATCGCACAAATGGGCGAAGACTGGGTGCAGAGTCCCATGGAGCACGACGACCTCCACCTCGATTGCTTCGTGGCATTTCCCGCACGGAGTCCGGTTCTCGATCATCACTGACCGGCGTCTCTGACGGCGCCGCCGCCGTCTCCACTGCTTCGCGTCTCAGCGTCGGACGTCGCGCGTGTTGTGACCGGCTCCACCGCGATGGCCGCACCGGATGGTACGAGCACGAGCCGGTAGCCCACGCCTCGGATCGTCTCAATGACGCACTCGCCCACCGGCCCCATCTTTCGCCGGAGGCGTGCGACGTGCTGGTCGACGACGTTGGAGACGCTGTCGTAGGCGAAGTCCCAGAGCTCCTCGACGATGCGGCCCCGGGTGAGGAGCTCGTTGGGATGCCGCATGAACAGCTCGAGCAGCGCCAGCTCCTTGGCCGTGAGGTCGAGCTCCCGATCTCCCCTCGAAGCACGACGAGTGACCGGATCGAAGCGCATGTCACCGACCTCGAGAACGACGGGTCGCTCGGGCTGTCCGCGGCGGACGAGGGCACGGAGGCGTGCGGCCAGCTCGTCGAAGCTGAAGGGCTTTGCGAGGTAGTCGTCGGCCCCGGCATCGAGCCCCTTCACCCGGTCGTCGACCCCCGTGCGCGCCGTCAGTAGAAGTACAGGAGCCCAACAACCCGCCGAGCGCATCCGGCGGGCCGCCTCGAACCCGTCCAAGCCCGGCAACATGGCATCGAGGATGATCGCGGCATAGCGGTTCTCCGTCGCCATCCAGACGCCGTCTGGCCCATCGTGGACTACATCGACCGCATGACCCTGCTCCTCGAGGCCCTGCTTGAGCAGCTCAGCCATGCGCTCGTCATCTTCGATCACGAGGATCCTCACTGCGGAGACACTACGACCCGACCGATATGGCAACCATGTGCTGCGGCCGCCGGTCGCAGCGGGCTCTGGGCCGGAGGCCCGAGCCCGCCCACGCAACTGCGGCACGGAGGAGTTCTTGACGCGGCCTCGGCAGACTCCTCGCTCTGCGGGACGACTGTGGCTCCTCTGGTCGTCTCGCCGGCCTGAGACGTGCTGTCCGTCAGGCACCCGGCTCGCTTGCCGCGGGCCCGGCTTCGCTCTGGTCAGAAGCGCTTGTCGTCGCTCCTGTCTGGACAGTCACTCCTGTCTGGACGTTTGCTGTCACTCCTGTCTGGACGTCTGCTATCGCTCCCCTGTAAACTGTCGAAGCCGTTTGCGTCGTCGCTGCCGTTAGGGCGCCGGCCGCGGGCGAGATCGCGGCCCACGCCGCGGCACCTCCACCGACGAGCGGTCCAGCTACAAGGGCACCCACAAGCAGCTTGCGCCTGAAGTCCATCGTTCCTCCTGTCGTGCTGCATGGCCGGCTGTCTGGCCGTCTGCTGCGAGGTATCTCCTGCGCCGCGTCATTCTGACGATCGAAACATGTTGAGAGCGTGTCGAGGCCACCACGTCGAGCCAGCATGTCTTGCGACGACCCGGTACCGAACCTCACTGACGAGCCAAGACTGCCCTCGCCTATGCCCAACGCTGCCACAGATTGATAGGGAAGCGAGGCTTGGTCCCCGGCACTTTCGCGCCGCTCTTCTTCACCTTTCGGCGGTGACCGCCCAGGCTGGGTCCATGGAGACTTGTGTCGCCATCGTCGACCCGGCTCCAACAGCGGGTCCCCTGTTCGCGATGCCAGCCACAACCGTCCCGTCATGTTGCCGGCAGTGGGGCACTTGTCTGCGCGCCCGCTTTCGCCGCTCAAGAGACCGAAGGCTGCGCCAGGCTTCGGATCGCGAGGGCTGCGTAGAGCGGGTTCAGGCGAGCCACCGCGACAAAGAGTTGCTCGAAGGCGACCGCGTAGTTTGGCTCGTCGCCACCGATGGTGCTGCGGGCCTCATCCTGTGCGCGGGCCAAAGCGTCCAGACTCGCGGCCACCTCACCGAGCGCGTCTGTCAACTGGGTCGTGCGGGCGGACGGCGTCCCGGCTCTGGCGATCTTCGCCATGAGCGTCGCGTCGTCGAACGCGCCGACGACACGACCCCTTGGCGGTAGCGCGCCCGTGGCCCGCGGCGTCCCCGCGGCGGGAGGGGACGGCCGTACCACGGGCAGGTGGGGGCCAAAGAGTCCGTCACGTGATGGGTTGTGCCCTACCCCGGAAGTACCCCGCGAGGGGCATTGTCGCTGGTCAGCACGGTCGCCCGTGCGCCGGCAAGGGCCGAGAGGAAGAAAGGCAGAAATCTTGGCTGGAGGCCTTGACTTCGCGCCGCGATCGAGTCATCGATATCGACCCCAAGGGCGCTTGTCTCCGGTCGCACAGGGCACAACCCATGCCTGCGCACCACCAACCCCACCGTTCCTGCGGCGAGCAC
>JAJZJC010000012.1 GCA_021810205.1 Actinomycetes bacterium | reverse complement strand
CCGGACTTCTTGTGGCAGGACTGGCAGGAGGCGCTTGCCGGCGGCGCAGTCGAGGACTGTCGCTGGACCCCTTGCTACGACTGTGGCGCTTGCACGGGGTTCGGTCTCGAGCACGTCGTGTCGTCGACTGCTCCGCCGGCGGGCGGTAGCCAGGGCACCGGACAGGACCTGTCGGCTGGCGGGCGAGTGCCGGTGCGCCTGTTGTCCGGTGCCAGTAGATGAGCCGACGGCCGCGGCTTCCAGTGGGGGGCATCGGCTGCGGCTCCGCTACTCGAAGCTCGGCAAGATCCGTTTCACGAGCCATCGCGACGTGGTGCGTATGTGGGAGCGAGCGTTGCGTCGCAGCGGCCTTCCGGTCGGGTGGTCCGAGGGCTTCTCGCCGCGCCTGCTCGTGAGCTTCGGCCTGGCGCTGCCTACGGGTGCCGAGTCCCTTGCCGAGTACCTCGACGTGGCGATGGTCAACGAGGTTCCTGCCGACCTGGTGGATGCCAAGGGACCAGCGCAGTTCGGCAAACTGGGCGCGTCACTCACTGCCTTGCTACCCGACGGCCTCGACGTACAGGCGGTGGTACCCCTCCAGCATGGAGCCGGATCGCTCCAAGAGGAGGTATCATCGTGTACCTGGAAGCTGGAGGTATTCGGGTTGGGTGCAGCCGAGCTCTCGTCGCGTGTAGAGCGGCTGCTTGCTGCGCCGAGTGTCCCCACCGAGCGGGTGCGCAAGGGCCGGGCTGTGCGCGACGACTTGCGGCCCGGAGTGCTGGGGCTGTCGCTGGGTGCTCCACCTGACGACCAGCGGCCGACCGCTGCCTCCCCCCGAGACGCCGTGTGGCTCGATGTCGAGCTCGCGACCCGCCCCCGGGGCGTGCGTCCACGTGAGTTGTTGGCAGGTCTGGGACCCGATGTCCGGTTGTCTCGGGCCCGACGAGTACATCAATGGATCGAGCGCGACGGCGCCCGGTGGGAGCCGCTGGGGACCCGCGGCGAAGTTGCCGGTGCCGACGCGACGCCCGCCCCGAGGCGAGCGTCATGACACGTCGAAGGAGGGATCTCCCTCATGGAGGAGCCGGAGAACGAGCGGCCCGTCGCGGGCCCCCCGGCCACGGGCAGGGAGCCCGATGGCGCAGGTGCGCGAGACTCGTCGAGCCCGCCATCAGGTCTGCCCGCGGCTGTCGATGACCGCGCGGAGGCCCAGGTAGGCCCAGCGCGTCCCAGCACAGCCACGAGCGGTGAGCAGAGCGAGCCGACCGGCCCCGCTGCGACGAACAAGCCGCGCATCGGCGACACCCGGCCCGCGCCGCCCCCAAAGCCGTTGCGTGCGTCGGCTCAAGGGGTCGACGAGGGTGCAGCGGCGCTCGGCGCGGGGGGTCCCGGCGAGCCCGGGCGCACGCGCAGCCGTAGCCGAGGCGGTCGTAGCCGCGCCCAGGATGCGGGGACCGTGGTAGTGGACGCCCTCGCCATCGGCAGAAAAGAACGCGACGACGCAGTGGATGCGGGTCGAGCCGACGTCGGACGGGTGAACGGCGGCCGAGCCGAAAGTGCACGAGAAGACGGTGCCGCAGATGACGGCGGGGCCGAGCGGCGCAGCGCTCGTCGCCGGCGCGGCGGGCGGGATCGCAAGCGCTCCACCGGGCGCTACCTCATCTGCGTTCATGTGCAGCCCGGGCTTTCGCACATCGCCATCCTCGAGGGTCGGTCCCTCGCCCAGCATTTCGTGTCGCGCGCCCAGGACGAGGTGTCCCAGATCGACGGGAACATCTACGTCGGAAGGGTGCAGAACGTGCTGCCGGGCATGGAGGCGGCGTTCGTCGACATCGGGATCCCGAAGAATGCCGTGCTCTACCGTGGCGACGTGCGCTACGACACCGACGATGTCGAGGCGGGAAGCGCCCGGGGCGCAGGTCCCCGCATCGAAGAGGTGCTACGGCCAGGCCAGCTCATCTTGTGCCAGGTGACGAAGAACCCCATCGGCGCGAAGGGCGCCCGGCTCACCCAAGAGGTGTCCCTGCCTGGGCGGTTCGCCGTCTTCGTCCCCAACAGCGATGCCGTGGGGATCTCGAAGCGTCTCGGCGACACCGAGCGTCGGCGGCTCCGCCGGATCGTCGACGCGGTCCGTCCCGCCGGCCACGGGCTCATCGTGCGAACCGCCGCGGAGGGCACCACAGAAGAGGAGCTTCGCCGGGATGTCGAAGGCCTCCTCCAGCAGTGGCGCGCCATCGAGCAGGCCGCGGCGAGGACGAACATCCCGACGCTCTTGTACCGGGAGCCGGATCTCGCCGTGCGCATCCTGCGCGAGGAGCTGAACAGCGACTACCGCGGGGTGATCATCGACGACCTTGCTCTCTATCAACAGGTCCGCGACTACGTCGACGCGGTGAGCCCTGAGCTCTCTGATCGTGTCGAGTACTATGACATCCGGGCGGAAGGGCAGCCGATCTTCGACCGCTACCACGTCCACGAGCAGCTGCACAAAGCACTCGACCGGAAGGTGTGGCTGCCGTCGGGCGGGTCGCTCATCATCGAGCGTACCGAAGCGCTCACCGTGATCGACGTGAACACGGGGAAGAACGTCGGAAAGAGCAATCTCGAAGAGACGGTCTTCCGCAACAATCTCGAAGCCGCCGAGGAGGTCGCTCGCCAGCTTCGCCTGCGCGACATCGGCGGCATCATCGTGATCGACTTCATCGACATGGAAGTCCGGGAGAACCGGGAGAAAGTCGCTGCCGCTCTCCGGACGGCCTTGGCTCGGGACAAGACGAGGACCCAAGTCTTCGATATCTCCGAGCTGGGCCTCGTGGAGATGACGCGCAAGCGGATCTCCGAGGGCCTGATCGAGTCGTTGTCGCACGAGTGCCAGGTCTGCCACGGACGGGGGTTCGTCCTCGACGCGTCGGGCATGTGAGCCAGTTGCGGTAAGCTCCTCTTCCCATGTACGCCGTCATCCGAAGCGGAGGAAAGCAAGAGCGCGTGACCGAGGGCCAACGGGTCCGTGTCGAGCTGTTGGGCCATCCCGTCGGCACGGAGGTCACGCTCGACCCCGTGCTCTTGGTGGACGACGGTGGCGCCGTGCGTGCGACCCCCGGCGACCTGGAGGGGGTCGCCGTTACCGCCAGGGTGGTCGGCGAAGAGGCTGGTCCGAAGATCAACGCCATGACCTACAAGTCGAAGACGAACCAGCGGCGCCGGTGGGGCCACCGCCAGCACTACTCGACGGTGGAGATCGTCTCCATCGCCGTCCGCTGACGACGAGGAGGATCGATGTCGAAGACCAAGGGTGGGGGCTCCACCCGCAACGGGCGTGACTCGAACGCCCAACGCCTCGGTGTCAAGGAGTTCGACGGCACCTCGGTGCGTGCCGGCGCGATCCTCGTACGCCAGCGCGGGACGCGGTTCCATCCAGGCGTGAACGTCGGGCGCGGCAGTGACGACACGCTGTTCGCCTTGACCGACGGTGTGGTGAAGTTCGGCTCGCGCCGGAACCGCAAGCTCGTCGACATCCGGACGGACTGATCCCCGGCGGCTCGCGCTCCACCCCTCGGGGGAGCGCGAGCCGGCGACGCATTGCCGCCCTGCTCGGCCGCGCGGTGCCTTGGTTCTCTGAGCCTGCAAGGCCGCGACGGAGTCCCTGGCCCGGGCGCGTATGCATGATCAGCTCGACGACCACCGGTCGCCGCGGGTGCACTCGTTTGCGCGGCGCCGTGGACGGCGTGACCCGCACGCACACTCTCGCTGCGTCGGGTCAAACGAGAGCCGATCGGATGGAGGCACCTCGCGCTAACCTTCGGGCCGAGGCGTCGAACCCTCGCGCTGGCGAGCACGGAGGCGGCCATGGACAAGATGCCCAAGGGGTCGGCGACCTTACGCGACGTCGCCACCGCCGCAGGTGTGCACCCCGGCACGGCGTCGCGCGCGCTGAACGAGGAGACTCGATCTCTCGTACGGTCCGAGACCGTCGAGAGGATCCTGTTCGCCGCGGAGCAGCTCGGCTACAAGCCCAATCTTCTCGCTCGCAGCTTCAAGACGCGCCGGACCAATTCGGTCGGCATCGTGATCCCCGACATCAACAACCCCCTCTTCCCGCCAATGGTGCGTGGCGTGGAAGACCGTCTTTTCGATTCAGGGTTCGTGACGCTGCTCGCGAACACCGAAGGGGACCCCGACCGCCAGCGGAAGATCTTCGAGAGCATGGTGGACCGCAGAGTCGATGGCCTGGTGCTCGCGACGGCAAGCCGCAAGGACGATGATCTCGCAATGTTCGCCGCCGAGGGCATCCCCATCGTGCTCATCAATCGTGTCGTGGAGGATGCGACGTTCTCGTCGGTGTCGGTCGACGACGTGGTTGGAGTTCGCATGGCAGTCGACCACCTGCGCAATCTCGGCCACGTGCGGATCGGTCACGTGGCAGGACCCCAGAGCATGTCCACCGGTCACGCTCGCTACCATGGATTTCTCTCGAGCATGGCCGCGTCGGGAGCTCCAGCCGATCCCGAGCTGGTCGCGTTCGCCGAGCAATTCTCTGTCGCCGAAGGCGAGAGGTGCGCGACCGCGTTGCTCGAGAAGAAGCGCAGGCCGAGCGCGATCGTCGCCGGCAACGACATGTTGGCCCTGGGGGCCGTCAGCGCTGTCGAACATGCGGGGCTTCGATGCCCTGAAGACGTGTCCATCGTCGGGTTCAACGACATGCCGTTCGTCGATCGTCTCCACCCCCCGCTCACCACGGTACGCATCCCTCACTACAGCATCGGCGCCCGGGCCGCCGATCTCCTGGTCGAGCTCGTCCGCGACCAGCGAGGTCCGCTTCGCGTGGTGGTGCTCGCCCCCGAGCTCGTAGTCCGTCAATCGACGTTGCGGGTGCCCGCGGCAACGCGCTGAGGCGTTGGCTGCACGCGCCGGCGCGTGGGCGGCGATGTGACGGCGAACTGACCGTGGGTCTTGACATCGCACGAGGGGCCTGTGATACTACTGAAATGCAAACGTTTGCTCCCGATGGGGCAACGGGCTCCGGGGGGGCGCCAGGGCTGCAGGGCTCCGACGGCGGGGCACCCACTGTGGCGAGGTTCGGCTGGATCGGCACCGGCAGGATGGGTGCCGCGATGGCAGAACGCCTCGTGCACGCCGGGCACGACGTCGCGGTCTACAACCGGACCCGAGCGAAGACCGAGCCGCTCGAGGCACTGGGCGCGTCCGTCGTCTCGACGTTGGCCGACCTCGGCCAGTGCGATGTGGTCTTCGTAACGGTGGCGTCGTCGAGCGACCTCCTTGCTGTGCTCGACGAAGAGGTGGGGCTCCTCGCCTCGCGCCGCCTTCCGAACGTCGTCGTGGACTGCTCGACCGTCTCGGAGCAGGCGAGCGCGCAGGCGCGCGGGATGCTCGCCGAGCGCGGCGTCGCGTTTCTCGCGGCGCCAGTGAGTGGCAACCCGAAAGTTGCCGCCGCGGGACGGCTCACCATGGCAGTCTCGGGCCCGCGTGCCGCGTTCGACGATGTCGTGCCGTACCTGCGCACCGTGGCGCGTGAAGCGACGTACGTCGGAGACGGCGACGTGTCGAGGCTGGTCAAGCTGTGCCACAACCTGATGCTCGGCGTCGTCATCCAGTCGCTCGTGGAGGTGACGGTGCTCGCCGAAAAAGGCGGCGTGCGTCGTCAGGACTTCCTCTCCTTCTTGAACGAATCGGTCATGGGCTCGATGTTCACGCGGTACAAGACGCCGGCGATCGTGAACCTCGACTTCACGCCGACGTTCACGACGCGGCTACTCCACAAGGACTTCGATCTCGGCCTCGCCGCAGCGCGCGCGCTGGAAGTCCCGATGCCCGTCTCCGGCCTCGTGTACGAGCTCCTCCAGTCCGCGATCGGTACAGGCATCGGGGACATGGACTTCGCGGCGCTCGTCGAGATACTCGCGCGCGGCGCCGGATTAGTGCTCGAAAGCGAAGGAGCGCTGCTGAGCGACGGGCTCGAACCACCATCGGTGGACGAGCTGAGCAGCACCGGTGACGGAGCCCCCTCCGGCGGGCCCCTCACCGTCGAAAGGGGGAGGGACGCAGGGACCGCTTGACGGCGCCTTGCTCCCCGTCGGCACGCTCAACCGGCGTGCACAGAAGTTGGGAGGGAACATGCAAAGCACAGGTACGGGAGGGCGAGTCGGGCGCGTCGGGCATCGGATATGGTGCCGGGCGGTTCGGGCCGGTGCGGCAGGCAGCCTGGTCGCCGCTCTGACGCTGATGGCAGCGACTGGGGCGAGCTCCTCGGCTGCTGGCGCAGCGACCCATGCGCGCAGGAAGCTGGGGTCGCCCATCCTCATCGGGGCGTCGCTGTCGCTGTCGGGGGACTTCTCGGGCGCGGGCAAGGCATTCACACAGGGGTACCACCTCTGGCAGACCTACCAGAACAAGCACGGCGGCCTGCTCGGCCACAAGATCGAGCTCAAGATCCTCTCGGACAAGTCGACACCGACCCAGGCGGCGACGAACTACAGCACCTTGATCGCGCACGACCACGTGAAGCTCACCATCGGGCCGTTCTCGTCGCTCTTGACGCTTCCCTCGGCGAAGATCGCTCGTCGCTACGGCTATGCGCTCGTCGAAGGCGCAGGTGGGGCACCGGACATCTTTGCCCAGCACCTGCCGAACGTCTTCGACGTTTCGTATCCAGTCGCGACAGGCCTCGTCCCGTTCGCCAAGTGGATCGCGTCGATGCCGAAGTCCGCGCGACCCACGACGGCCGCGTACGCCACCGTCACAACAATCTTCACGTCGTCGCAGTTCCCCGTCGCCCGCAAGATCCTCGAAAAGGCGGGTGTGAAGACGGTCTACACAAAGGTCTTCCCGACAGAGACGACCGACTTCTCGCCGATCGCCGGGGGAATTGCCTCGAGCAATGCGCAGATCGTCCTCCTCGGCTCGGTCGCCACCCCGACAGTGTCCGCGTTCATGGGTGCATTCGAGACCGCGCACTACAACCCGAAGGCGTTCATCGACACCTCGGGCTCCGACGAGGGAGCCACGTTCTTGAAGGCCGTCGGGGCCAAGAACGCGATCGGGGTGTTCAACCCGAACGGCTGGTACCCCGGGATCAAGAACAAGCTGAGCAAGGCAATGGTCAAGGCGTACCTGCACACGTACGGTGGATCGGTCTCCGACGTCACCGCGACAACGGCCGAGGCCTACTCGGTCGGTGAGGTGCTGACCCAGGCGGTGGAAGGGACCCACGGCTTCACAAACAAGAAGATCATCAAGTACCTCCACAGCGGCAAGACGTTCACGTCGGTGCAGGGACCGGTCAAGTTCAACAGCGACGGAGCGAACGTGAAGGGGTTGGTGTTCGCGTTCCAGTGGCAGACAAGGTCGGGCAAGCCTGTGCTCGAGCAGGTCCTCCCCAAGACAGCCTCAGGCTCGGTGCCGCCGCTGTACCCGAAGCCGGCCTGGAGCAGCTGAGCGCGGAGGCCCCCTGGGCGACGCGGGCCGACGGACGGCGCGCTGCGCCGAGGGACCTGTACGACGGCGCAAGCCGGTGCAACTGATCGAGGGGATTCGAGGAACGGATCGAGATGGGCACCCAGCTCGTGGAAGCGGTGATCGACGGCGTGCTGACGGGCGGCCTGTACGCGCTGATGGCGGCTGGCCTCACGCTGATCTTCGGGATGCTCGAGATCATCAACATCGCGCAGGGCATCTTCGTGTTGCTCGGCTCGTACCTGAGCTACGCGCTGTGGGCACACGCGGGGATCGATCCGTTCCTCGGGCTCCTCGTCACGATCCCGATCCTCTTCGTGGTGGGCATCGGGGTCGAGTGGGCGTTCATGCGGCGAATCGGGGACCGGGACCGGGTGTCGATGTCGATCCTCGTCACCTACGCCGTCTCCCTCGTGATCGAGGGTGCGCTCGACATTGCCTTCGGGACGACATTCGTGCAGCTGCGTCCGTCGTACTTCGCGCGGACCTGGCACGTCTTCGGCTTCTACCTCGAGTACATCTACGTGTTCGGCTTCGTCCTCGCCGCCCTTCTCATCGCCGCTCTCTACGCGCTCATGTACCGCACGCGCTTCGGGGCCAGCCTGCGAGCCGCGCTCCAGGACCGGACGGCGGCGACCCTCATCGGAGTGAACGTGAAGCGGGTGTCGACGATCACGTTCGGCATCGGGGTAGCGGTGACCGCAGCCGGAGGCATGGTGTTCGGGGCGACGAACGACTTCAGTGCCAACAGCAGCACGGACCTGATCTCGAGGCTCCTTACGATCATCGTCCTTGGCGGGCTCGGAAGCATCGGTGGGGCGATGGGTGCCGCCGTGTTCATGCTCGTGCTCGAAGACGTCGTGGCCGTCGTCTGGTCGCCTGTCTGGGCACCGGTGATCTATTTCCTGGTGCTCTTGATCGTGCTCTCCGTCCGCCCACAGGGGCTGTTCGGCAAGGTCTCGACGAGGGCGCAATGACGACCGTGGGGGCGTGCGTGACCGTGCTCGCAGGACGTGAAGCGGACGAGGCGAGTGTGAGTCGACGATGACGGACGGTCTTCTCGACGCGAGCACGACGGCAGGTCCTGACACACGCAAGGGGAGCTCACCGCGCGTGCCCCTGGGTGCGATGACACGGCGAGCAAAGGCTGCTGCATGGATCCTGATCGCGATCGCGCTCGTCGCCTTCCCCCTAGTGTTCTCGACACCGGCAGTGACGTCGATCGCCTTCTTCTCCGTCCTCTTCATGGCCGCGGCGACCGCGTGGAACAGTTTTTCGGGGTACTCGGGCTATATCAGCATCGGGCATGCGGTATTTTTCGGCAGCGGTGCCTACACGATCGCGCTGATCGCGCTGCATCTGCACCTGGCGGGTGGCTACGGGGTCTTTTGGTATGTGCCCGTCGCCGGTGGGGTCGCCATGGTGATCGCCGTGCCGTTCGGCCTGATCGCGTTGCGCACCCGCCGTCACACGTTCGTGGTGATCACCATCGCCGCCTTCTTCATCTTCCAGCTGCTTGCCTACAATCTTTCCTCGCTGACCTTGGGTTCCCGGGGAGTGACGCTCCCGACACCCCCATGGACAGGAATGGGATTCAACCAGCGCTTTTATTACGCCGCGCTGTGCGTTCTCGTCGTGGCGCTGCTTCTTTCGGCCGGGATACGCCGGTCACGGTTCGGCCTCCAGCTTCTTGCCCTCCGAGACGACGAAGATCGTGCCGCCGGCCTCGGCGTGAAGACCACGCGGGTGAAGCTCATCGCGTTCGTGGTGTCGGCGTTCTCGGTCGGGATGGCTGGCGCCGTGTGGGCGTACTTTCTCGGAGACATCCATCCCCAGTTCGCGTTCACAGCGCTCTTCGACTTGTCGGTCGCGATCATGGCCTTCTTGGGTGGCTTCGGGACGATCTCGGGCCCGCTGCTCGGCGCGGCGCTGCTCGAGTCGCTCCAGCAGTACTTCACCATCCAGTACTCGTCCGGCAGCCTGTACCTCATCGCGTACGGGGTTCTGTTCCTCGTGGTGATCGTGCTGCTCCCCCGAGGCGTGATCCCGACCGTCGCCGACTCGTATCAACGCTGGCGTGAGCGCCGAGCCCAAGCGATGGTGAATGCCCTGCCGCCTGCACCGTCAACGGGCGCATTGGCGGCATCGGAAGCGCATCACGCGCGCCCCCCGAGCGCCCGGGCAGGTGGACGGTGAGCGCTCTTCTCGAGGTGGACTCCGTCTCGAGGGCATTCGGCGGCCTCGTGGCGCTCCGGGACTGTTCCCTCGGCGTGCAGGAGGGAGAGGTTGCAGGGCTCATCGGACCCAACGGCTCGGGAAAGACCACCCTTTTCAACGTGATCACCGGGTACTTGCGGCCCGACAGCGGAACGGTGAGGGTACGCGGGGTCGACGTCACTCGTGCGACCCCTGCCAGGGTGTTCAGCCTCGGGCTCGGCCGAACCTTCCAGCTGGCCCGGGTGTTCTCGCGCCTGAGTGTGATGGAGAACATGCTCGTCGCCACGCAGCGCCACGAAGGATGGCTTCGCAGCGTCGTAAAGGGGCAGTCGTCGCCAGCAGAGCGTGCGCGGGCCAAAGAGATCCTCGAGTTCGTGGGGCTCGGTCATCTCGGCCATCTCCCCGCGGGCAACCTTTCGTTCGGCCAGCGCAAGTTGCTCGAGCTCGCGTATGTACTGGTCGCCGATCCGGTGATCATTCTCCTCGACGAGCCCGCAGGCGGTGTGAACCCGACGCTCATCAATCTGATCGCCGACCGCATCCGCGCGCTGAACGAGCGGGGCAAGACCTTCCTCGTGGTCGAGCACAACATGGAGTTCGTCATGAGCCTGTGCCATAGCGTGACCGTGATGCACCAGGGCACCCCGATCGTGTCGGGTACCCCCGACGTGATTCGCAACGACCCCCGGGTGATCGACGCGTACCTGGGCGGCTCCGACGACGAGGACGACGAGGACGACGAGGACGACGAGCCAGGCGGGTCGAGAGAGGGGGGGTCGTGGCGCCACAGACCTCTGACCATGTGAGCGACCGTGTTGCGCCGGCTCTAGCCTCCACGCAGCCGCTTCTCGAGTTCCGCGGTGTCTGTGCAGGCTATGGCGGTGCCGACATCTTGCACGAGGTGTCCTTCGAGGTGCCCGAAGGCGGGCTCACGTGCGTGGTCGGGCCCAACGGCGCCGGCAAATCGACGCTGCTCGGGACGGTGAGCGGGGTGGTCCGGACGACCGTCGGCGAGCTGGTGTTTCGTGGCGAGCGATTGAAGAAGGCCACTCCCAGGGAGCGACTCGAGCGCGGCATCGTCCAAGTGCCTCAGAACCACAGCCTGTTCCGCGAGATGACCGTGCGCGAGAACGTGGAGCTCGGTGCCTTCATTCTGAAGGACCGAACGATCGTGCGTGAGCGCTACGAGCAGATAGCGGAGACGATCCCGATCGTGGCTGAGCGGGCCAAGGACAAAGCTGGAAGCCTCTCGGGTGGCCAGCAGCGTCTCGTCGAGTTCGCCCGATGCCTCATGCTGGATCCCGCGCTCGTCGTGCTCGATGAGCCCTCGATGGGACTCGACCCCCATACCCGAAAGATCGTGTTCAAGACCGTGCGGTCGCTGCATCGTCACGGCAGAACGGTCCTGCTCGTCGAGCAGAATGCACGTGCGGGACTTCGACTCGCAACGCACGGCGTGGTGCTCGAGAACGGCCGAGTACGACTCGCGGGCAGCGGGCGTGAGGTGCTCGAGAACCCCGAGATCGGAGCGCTCTTCCTCGGGGGCGTCGTCGGAGCGTCGCGTCCCGCGGGTGCCCCGGAGACACCGCCTGGACGCTGACGCCATTTGCGCCACCGCGCCACCGCGCCACCTATCGGGCTGCGTCGGCTGCGCCGAGCTGATCCGCGAGCCAGTCGGCCATCTCCGAACGCGACTCCCACGCGTGGTTGGTCACGCCATGGTTGCCGTCGTCGAACATGCGAAGCTGGGCGCCTGGCGCCTCGGCCGCGATGCGCCGAGCGTGGTCGGGACCGACGATTCGGTCGTTCGCACCGTGGACGACGAGGAGTGGACGGGTGATGCGGGCGGCCGCGCCGTCAAGGGTGAGCGCACCAGCTCGTTCGCGAGCTTCCTGCTCATCGTGCGCCCCGCATCGGTGGCGAAAGGCCTCGCGGGTCATCGGAGGCAGGCTGTCCCATTCCGCGTCGAAGCGGTAGGGGCCAGCGAGGGCGACCCCTGCGTGCAGACGGGGTTCGTAGGCCATCGAACGCGCGGCGTAGTACCCGCCGAGGCTCACGCCGAAGATCCCGGCGCGCGCCGCATCGACGTCGTCCAGCGTCTCGCAGAAGTCGAGCGCCGCAGCCGCCACGGACTCGTACGCAGGCTCGATCGCGAGCTCGTACTCGCTCTCGCCCTGGCCGGGTCCGTCGAGCGCGAGCGCCGCCATCCCCCGAGCGACGATGTACTCGGCGGTCGCTTGCAGCTCCTCCTTCACCGAGTCGAGCCCTGGGACCATGACGACCACGGGGGGCGCGCCAGCGCCGGTACTTGGTACACGGAGGTAGCCCGGCAGCGCAGTTGCGCGGTATGGCACGGATACGCGGCGCGCGGGTGGCCGGAGGGCCAGGGCGCCGCGGGCGTAGCAGGCGACGCAGCGGTCGTGGGCGGCGCGCTGCGCGGCGGGGTCTTCGACGAAGACGAACTTCGCCCAATGCCAGCACAGCCCTGCACGACGCCAGGCGTCCGCCGCAGTCTCGAAGTGGCGAGCCCGGTCGGCATGCGCTGCGAGTGCCTCGTACCGCTCGGCGGTGCGTCCCCACTCGTGGCACCACTGCGCCCACTGGTCGATGCGCGCCAGCGTCTCGTCGAAGTCGGCCTGGTCGGTGCCGTTGTGGACGAACCGCGGGCCCCAGTGGGCTGCCGCGGCCTCGACGCGGGGGTCTCTTGCGCCGGGTGCGGCTGTCATTGGCAGGCTCTTCGGGTTCTACGGGCTCGTTGCTCCATCGCGGTCAACCTCCCTGGCCCCGGACGCGTCCATTGGCCGACTGCAACCGATTGTGTAGCATGGTCGACGCGTGGACGACAACACGCATGCGGAGGTGGCTGCGGCCCAGCTCCTCGGGTCACGTCGGCCACTGCCGCGTGGCGATCGTCTCGGCGCGGGTCGCCCTCGTCTCGAGCCCAGGACGCCCGGCGAGCATCGTGAGACGAGGACCGCTCGACGAGGACCGTGTCGGAGGTGACGCACATGACGGAGCAGACCAGCAGGCTCGCCGCACCGGCGCCAGGTGCCATGGCCGTCGATATCGAAGAGCGGGTAAATTTCACCCGGCTCCACGAGTACCGCCTCTTTCGTGCGCGAGAAGCGCTCGACCGCTCCGAGCTCGGCGCGCTCCTCTGCTTCGACTGCAACAACATCCGTTACATCACGAGCACGGCCATCGGAGAGTGGTCGCGCGACAAGCTCACTCGATACTCGCTCCTCACGCGCCGCGGGGAGCCGATGGTGTGGGACTTCGGGTCCGCCGCCGTCTACCACCGGCTCCACTCTCCATGGATCGAGGCGCAGAACTCCCGTCCGGCGATCTCCACCATGCGCGGCGCGGTCGACCCTGCATCCGAGCTGCCCGACCGGCTCGCGAGCGAGATTGCCGATGTGCTCCGGCAGCACGGCGTCGCGGACAGCCCAGTTGGCGTCGACCTGATCGACCCTCCCACCCTGTTCGCCCTGCAGCGCGCTGGCATCGACGTGCGAGATGGCCAGCAGGTGATGCTCGATGCGCGCCAGCTCAAGTCACCCGACGAGATCATGCTGCTGTCGCGCGCAGCCGCCATGGTCGACGGCGCCTACCAGCGGGTGGCCGAGGCGCTGAAGCCGGGAGTCTGCGAGCACGAGATCGTCGCTCTCGTGAACGAAACGCTCTATCGCTCGGGCTCCGACGACGTCGAGTCGGTCAACGCGGTGTCTGGGGAGCGCTGCGTCCCGCACCCCCACAACTTCTCGGACCGCATGATCCGGCCAGGGGAGCAAGCGTTCTTCGACGTCATGCACTCGTTCAACGGGTACCGCACGTGCTACTACCGGAGCTTTGCGGTGGGCTACTCGACCGCGCCGCAGCGTGACGCCTACACGCGCGCCCGGGAGTGGATGGACGCCGCGATCGACCTGGTGAAGCCAGGTGTGGGCACTGACCAGATTGCGCGGCTGTGGCCCACCGCTCGAGACATCGGGCTCGCGAACGAGCATGAGGCGTTCGGCCTGCAGTTCGGCCACGGGCTCGGGCTCGCACTGCACGAGCGCCCGATCATCAGCAGGCTCTGTTCGCTGGATCACCCGATGGAGATCGAAGCCGGGATGGTCTTCGCGCTCGAAACCTACTGTCCGGCGACCGACGGGCACTCCGCCGCTCGCATCGAAGAGGAGATCGTCGTCGGTGAGAACGGTCCCCAGGTGATCACGCTCTTCCCGGCGCAGGAGCTCTTCGTCACGAACCCGTACTGATCGAAGGGATTGCGATAGCCTGGCGGCGCAATCGTTTGCGCTCGAGGCGCGCACGTGAGCGGTGCCGAGGAGATCGGAGGAAGACGACGATGAAGGAGCTTGCGGACCTCGCCACGTCGGCGTCCCACGAGGCCGCTCCTCCGCCACGTGACGTACGTCTGCGCATCTACGCTCGCATGGTCGAGATGCGCGACTTCGAAAAGCGCGCCCACGACCTCTTCCTTCAGGGCCTGGTCAAGGGTACGAGCCATCTCGGGCTCGGTCAGGAGGCCATCGCTGCCGGGTTCGGTGCGGCAATGGCTCCCGGCGACTACACGTTCGCCACCTACCGCGGGCACAACCACACGCTCGCGCGCGGAGTAGCGATGGCGGCCGTGATGGCCGAGCTGATGGGCAGGGCGGGTGGGCTGATGGCGGGCAAGGGTGGCTCGATGCATCTCACCACAGTCGGGAAGCGCATGATGGGCTCCTACGCGATCGTCGGCGCGCACCTCACGATCGCGAACGGTGCAGCCTGGTCGGCCAAGCTCCGCGGTACCAAGGACGTCGTGGTGTGCTTCTTCGGCGACGGTGCCACGAACATCGGCGCGTTCCACGAGGCGCTGAACCTCGCGGCCGTCTGGTCCCTTCCCGTGGTGTTCTGCTGCGAGAACAACCGGTACATGGAGTACACCCCGATCTCGCACGTGACCGCCGTCGAGCATCCCGCCGCGGATCGCGCCGCAGCCTACGGGCTCAGTCCCGTGCTCGTGGACGGCAACGACGCGGACGCGACGTACGCCGTCGCCGTCGCGGCGATCGCACGTGCGCGCGCCGGGGAGGGTCCATCGCTCGTGGAGGCCGAGACCTACCGGCACGGAGGGCATTCGCGCGCAGATCCCGGGAAGTACCGACCGGAGGAAGAGCTGCAGGCGTGGCTCTCGCGGGACCCGATCCCGCGCTATCGCCAGCGCCTTGTCGAATCGGGCGTCGACGCATCGACCTTGGAGGAGATCGAGCTTTCCTCGGCGCGAGCGGTCGACGAAGCGACCCAAGAAGCCATGGCGAGCCCACCGCCCGACCTTTTCGTCGTCGAGCGCGATGTCTGGGCGGATGGGGGGTCCTCGTGGCGGAGATGACGTATCGAGATGCGGTTGCCCACGCGATCGCCCAGGAGATGGCCCGTGACCCGTCGGTCGTCTTCATCGGTGAGGACGTCGGTGCCGCCGGCGGGGTGTTCAAGGCGACCGTGGGGCTTCTGGACCGATTCGGTCCTACACGAGTCGTGGACACGCCGATCTCCGAGCAGGCCATCATCGGTGCGGCGATGGGCGCGGCGATGACCGGCCTGCGCCCGATTGCCGAGATCATGTTCTCCGACTTCTTCGCCGTGTGCTGGGACATCGTGGCCAACGAGATTGCGAAGGCGCGGTACATGACCAACGGCCAGCTCGCCCTTCCGCTGGTGATCCGCTCGGCGAACGGTGGCGGTGCGCGTTTCGGCGCCCAACACTCCCAGAGCGTGGAGAACTGGGCGATGGCGATCCCCGGCTTGAAAGTCGTTGCGCCGTCCACCGCGCGAGACGTCGCAGGCCTGCTCGCGGCCGCCGTGCGAGACCCTGATCCGGTCCTCTTCTTCGAGCAGAAGTCGCTCTATCCCTCCAGGGGCGAGGTGCCCGATGGGGAGGTCGTCGACGAGCTGGGAAGGGCAGCTGTCGTGCGGCGCGGCAGCGACGCGACGGTAGTGGCACTCGCGGCGATGGTGCCGCGTGCCCTCGAGGCCGCGTCGCTGCTCTGCGCGGATGGCGTCGAAGTCACCGTCGTCGACTTGCGATCGCTCGTGCCCCTCGACGTGACCACTGTCGCTGCATCCGTCGCCGAGACGGGGCACCTCGTCACGGTCGAGGAGAACCCTCGCTTGTGCGGGTGGGGCGCGGAACTGGCCTCCATCATCGCCGAGGAGCACCTGTTCGACCTCGACGGGCCGATCGTACGGGTCACGACGCCACATGTGCCGCTCCCAGCTGCCGACGCGCTGGAGGATGCGGCCATGCCGTCGGTCGAGCGGATCGTCGAAGGGGTTCGTCGATCGCTCGCGTGAGACCCCGCTGAAGGCAGGACCGCCGCGATCGAGCCCGGCCGTCGAGATACGCGCGACCGCCGCGCTGGTTCAGCCGCGCGGGATCAGCTGCGGCCGGCGTAGGTGCCCGCCGTGCGTGGGAAGAGCGCCTTGGCGATGCGGAAGTTGGAGATGTCCGTGGTGGCGTCCATGTGGAGGTAGACCGAGGCGTCGCGGAAGTACTTCTCGATGCCGACCTCGAGCATCGCCCCGTAGCCGCCGTGGAGCTCCATTGCGTGCGTGCACACCTCGAGGATCTCGTGGGATGCGAACACCTTGACCATGTCGGAGATCACGTCGGCATCGGGGCGCCGCTCGTCGACCCCTCGGGCGGCGTGGCGAAGCATCGCCGCCACCGCCTCGAGCTTGGTGGCCATCTGCGCCACCCGGACTGCGACCGCCTGGTGCTCGATGAGAACTCGGCCCCCCTGGACTCGGTCATGGACGAACTCGACCGTCTGGTCGAACGCGGCGATACCGATGCCCAGGTTCTTGGCGGCCTGCATGATCTTGCCGGGTCGGAAGTAGATGCCGGCCTTGCCCAGCGCGTCGTTGTGCGCCAGGAGGTGGTCCTCGGGCACCCTGCAGCCGTCGAAGACGATCTCGCCGTTGTTCATGTAGCGCCCGCCGATCGTCTCGTTGCAGCGCGTGACCTCGAGCCCGGGGGTGTCGCGAGGGACGAGGAAGCTGCTGGTGCCTTGGAGCATGCCGACCGAGTCGTCGGTGTTCGCGTAGACGACGTAGAGGTCGGCGTCGAAGCCGTTGGAGATGAACTGCTTGCGGCCGTCGATCCGCCATGCGCCGTCTTCGAGGACCGCCTTGGTGTCCATGTTGGCTTCCGGTGCGTTGTATGGCAGCCATCGATCCGACGCCCCCCGCGGCTCGGTGAGGCAGTGGGCCATGAGGAATTGGGGGTCGGCCATGTAGCGGGGGAACCACTCGTCTTGGAGCGCGGGCGAGGCCAGGGATCGAAGGAGCACGGCGATCTTCCAGTTCTGCACCAGCTTGTCGGCGACACCCACGTCGCCGCGCGCAAGCTCCGTCGAGATCAGGGCGAACGTCTGCGCCTCGCTGCCTGGCGCCACCGCCACACCGCCGTACTGCTCGGGAACCCCGAGGGCGCGCAACCCGGCGCGGTCTGCTTCTTCGAGAACCTCGGGGGCCAGGCGCTGCGCAGGCTCGAACAGCCACTCGCGTTCCCGGTTGGCGGCGATGAACGGCGCCAGCACCCTGTCGACGTATCGGCGGCACGTCTGGCGCATGTCCGACTGCTCGTCGGTCAGTGTCGGAAACAGGTCCAGCACCTCGGTCATCGACGCCCCCTCTCGACTGGCTCGGTCACGGTCACTGCACCATGCGAGGAACGGTCCTCGGCGACGCCGCTGCCTGGCTGGTGAGCCCCGTCTTCGCGATGCCTGCAGGGCACCGGACCGTCGAGCACACGCGGCGGTTGTCGACCTGCTCCGAGCCGTCGGGGGACCTGTGCCGAGCCACCCCCCAATCCTACGCAATCGATTGTATCCTCTGGTGCCGACTGATCCGCTGGCAACCGCCTCTCGCCCGGGCCGTCGACTCGCTGCGAGGCTAGCCTCGCAGCGAGTCGCCTTCCGCCGTCACGTTCGTGTGCAATTGCTCGATCACGCCGCGCGTGAGCGCGGTGACCTCCTCGACCGCACGACCGGCAGTATCGACGATCTCGTCGAGCGCGACCGGCGATCCGCCCATCCCCGCCGCTGCGTTCGTCACGACTGCGAGCCCCAGCACCTCTGCGCCGAGGTGGCGAGCGGCGATCGCTTCGGGCACCGTCGACATGCCCACGAGGTCGGCACCGAGCGTGGCGAGCATCTTGATCTCCGCCGGCGTTTCGAGCTCGGGGCCGAGCACCTGCGCGTAGACCCCTTCGCGCACCGGCGCCACCGCGTGGGTGAGCATGCGCAGGCGCGGTGACCAGGCATCGGTCATCTCGATGTGGCGGCCGCCACCGACCGCGTCGACAGCCTCCCCTAGGAGCGGGGAGGTGCCGGTGAGGTTCAGGTGGTCCGAGATCGCGACCACCTCTCCCGTCGAGAAGGCAGGGTTCAACCCGCCTGCGCTGCAGGTGAGGATCACCGTCCGCACCCCCGCTGCGATGGCCGTGCGGACGCCGTGGACGACCTCGGAGGGGGTCGCGCCTTCGTACAGGTGGAGGCGCCCAGCGACCACGAGCACGCGCGCCTCGCCCAGTGGCACCGACCACGCCTCGGGGCGATGCCCGGGCCCGGTGAAGCGCGAGAACCACGGGAGCGAGGTGAGGTCGATCGGCGGGCCCGTCGCCCCGAGCTGCGCGGCGACGGGAAACAGGCCCGTACCGAGAACGACCAGGACGTCGTGGCGGGCGGCGCCGGTCATACGCCGCAGCTCCCGCGCTGCCACACGGGCTTGGTCGAACGGGTTGGCGCCGGGCGCGCCGGCGCGCGTGGAGGGCACGCCCGGCAAGGCTAGTGCGCTACAAGTGACGACCGGCTCGTCTGGCCTGCGGCCCGGCCACGCCGGCGAAGGTCGGCTGCCACCGTTCCCGAGGGTGAACCCCCATTAGGCTTCCGGCCGTGGTCGACGGCTACCACCCCCCGCTCGAGGAGTACCTCGAGACGGTGCACTCACTGAAAGAGGAGGGCACCCCGGTCATCCAGGCACGCATCGCCGAACGGCTCGGGCGCTCCGCACCGTCGGTCTCCGAGATGCTCGACCGGCTCGCGCTCGATGGATACGTGCGGCGCGACGGGAGGGTGGTGCAGCTGACCGACAAGGGCTCGGCGCTCGCTGAGAAGGTGGTACGCAGGCACCGTCTCGCCGAGCGTCTGCTCGCTGACGTGATCGGTCTCGAGTGGTACAAGGTGCACACCGAGGCCGGCCGTTGGGAGCACGTCATCTCAGACGACGTCGAAGCGCGCCTCGTCGTGCTCCTAGGAGATCCGGCGACGTGCCCGCACGGGAACCCGATCCCAGGCAGTGGCCGCGTCCGGCCGAGCGCGCCGCAGCTCGCACTCTGTGAGACCGCGGTGGGGGAGCGGGTCCGCCTCGAGCGGATCAGTGAGGAGCTCGAGCTGGACACCGACGCGCTCCGCTACCTCGACGCGCATCGCTTCGTCCCCGGTGTGACGGCGACGGTGGCGTCACGCGCGCCCGACGCGACGGTCTTGATGGACGTCACAGGGGCCACTGTCGCCTTCGGCGTCGAGATCGCCCGGCGCCTGTTCGTCTCCGTCGCCACACCGCGCGCATGACCGCCCGCGTCGACGCGGCGCCGGCCGACGCGGACGAGCCTGCACCCTCGCCGCGCACCCAGCGGCTCGTGGCCGACGTCGTCGTCACGATGGACCCGACATGCCGTGTCTTGCGTCCCGGGGCCCTGGAGGTCGTCGGCGACCGCATCAGCTGGGTCGGTGCGCGCGACGACGCGCCATGGCGCGTCCCGACCGCCGGTCGTGCCGGCGAGCAGGTCGTCGGCGGCTTGCTCATGCCGGGGTTGGTGAACACCCACGGCCACTCCGCGATGACCCTCATGCGCGGTGCGGGCGACGGCTTGTCGCTCGACCGTTGGCTGCGCGAGTCGATCTGGCCGCGAGAGGCGCGTCTCACCCCCGACGACGTGTGGTGGGGGATGGCGCTCGGCAGTGCCGAGCTCTTGCGAGCGGGTGTCACGACCACCTGTGAGCAGTACTTGCACGCGGGAGTCGTCGCCGACGCCGCGCTCGACGCCCACATCCGCTGCATCCTGACTCCCGGCGTCTTCGACCTGCCCGGCGGAGGTGGCCAGGCGACCTGGCAGCGCTGCCTTGACGATGCCGGAACGCTCCATGCCGACGCGCACGGTCGCGGCGGCCTCCTGTCGATCGGCATCGGCCCCCACTCGGCGTACGCGCTGCCCGAAGAGGGGCTTGCTGCGGTCGCGCGGATCGCCGGCGAGCTCGACGCGCTCGTCCACATCCACCTGGCCGAGACCAAGGCGGAGGGCGAGGTCATCGAAGGTCGGTACGGCTGCAGTGCACCGGCGCTGCTCGAGCGCGTCGGCATGCTCGACGGTCAGGTCCTCGCGGCACACTCGGTGTGGCTCTCCGACGCCGATCTCGACCTGCTCACGTCTCATGACGTCGCCGTCGCCCACTGCCCGCAGAGCAACGGCAAGCTCGGCAGCGGGGTAGCGCGGGTGGCCGAGATGTGCGCACGCGGGCTTCGGGTGGGCATCGGGACCGACGGTCCCGCGTCCAACGACAACCTCGATCTGTGGGAGGAGCTCCGGCTCGCGCCGTTGCTCGCGCGCGCCACGGCGGCGGACGCGGGGGCTCTTCGGACGCTCGACGCACTGTCGCTCGCCACGCGCGGCGGCGCAGGGGCGCTCGGCGTCGAGGCCGGGTGCCTCGTTCCGGGCAGCCTGGCCGATCTCGTGCGCGTGGACCTCGACGATCCCGCATTCGTCCCGGGACTCTCGGATGCCGACTTGCTCTCCCACCTGGTCTGGGCGGCGTCGAGCAGGCTCGTCACGGACGTGTGGGTCGGGGGCCGCCGGGTCGTCGAGGGCGGCGTCTGTCGCACCGTGGACGAGCCACGCGCACGTCGAGAGGTGGTCGAGCGCGCACGGCGCCTGGCGGGGCCCTGAGCAGCGCCCCCGCTGGCGGCCCATAGGATCCCGAGGATGCCCGGGTTCGTCGACGAGGCGCAGCTGCACGCCAAAGGCGGCGACGGCGGCGCTGGCGCAGTGTCGTTTCGCCGCGAGGCGCACGTCGACCGCGGCGGGCCCGATGGTGGCGACGGCGGCCACGGTGGCGACGTCTGGCTCGTGGCCGATGCGAACCAGGCCTCGCTGATCGGGTTCCGAGATCACCCGTTTCGCCGGGCAACCGACGGCGCCCACGGGTCGGGGAAGCGCCGTCACGGCGCGCGAGGCACCGACCTCGTGGTGCCCGTCCCGATCGGGACGGTCGTGCGAGAGCGTGACGGTACCGTGCTGCGTGACCTGTCGACCCCTGGGGAGCGGTGGCTGGTCGCCGAAGGTGGACTCGGCGGCCGCGGCAACGCGAGGTTCCTGTCGAACGCGCGACGTGCCCCCGCGTTCGCTGAGCAAGGGGAGCACGGCCAGGAGCGGTGGCTGAACCTCGAGCTGAAGCTCGTCGCCGACGTTGCGCTCGTCGGGTTCCCGAACGCAGGCAAGTCGACGCTGATCTCGGCGATCTCGGCCGCGAAGCCCAAGATCGCGGACTACCCCTTCACCACCCTCGAGCCGCACCTGGGCGTCGTACGGGTGGGGCGGAGCGGCGACGAGGTGGAGCTGGTCGTGGCGGACGTTCCGGGGCTCGTCGAAGGTGCAGCGCAGGGTCGTGGCCTTGGGCACCGTTTCCTCCGTCATGTCGAACGGGCCCGGGTGCTCGTGGTGCTCTTGGACCTCGCGTCGGTCGACGGGACGTCCCCTGCCGCGCAGCTCGAAGTCCTCCTCGGCGAGCTGAGCCGCTATGAGCCCGAGCTGCTCGACCGTCCGCGCCTCGTCGTCGGATCCAAGGCCGACGTGGCGCCAGGCACCGGCGCTGCGGCGGCGACCGGTGGGCCCCCAGGGGCCGGCGTCGCCGGGGCCGCCACAGCGGTGTGCGAGCTGCGCATCTCGGCGGTCACCGGCGAGGGGATCGGCGCGCTGGTGGGTCGCCTGGCGACGACGGTCGTAGAGGCCCGGCGCGAGACGGGACCACGGAGTCTGCTCGATGCCGGGTTGGCCGAAGGGGCGGGTGTGCCCGTCGCGCGCCCCGAGCCGGTGGTGCACCGTCTCGTGCCCGAAGACCTGGTCGTCACCAGGCTCGCGCCCCACGAATGGCACGTCGAGGGACGAGCGGCACAGCGCGCCGTGAACCTGTCGGACCTCACCGACGATGGCGCGATCGCCGAGGCGGTGACGCGCCTTCGACGTCTCGGGATCGACCGTGCGATGGCTCGCGCCGGGGCGCACGAC
This sequence comes from Actinomycetes bacterium, assembly GCA_021810205.1. Classification (GTDB taxonomy): domain Bacteria; phylum Actinomycetota; class Acidimicrobiia; order Acidimicrobiales; family RAAP-2; genus JAJYVT01. The sequence continues at coordinate 27,422 of JAJZJC010000012.1, read as the reverse complement.
GGCGACGAGGTCGTCGTGGGTCAGGTCTCGTTCTCCTGGTACCGCGACGAGCCGCTGGACCTCGCAGCGGGCGCGGACGAACAAGACCGCCCTCGCCGCGCAGCTCGGCGCACGCGGAGCAAGAGGCGATGACGGCGGTGGTGGTGAAGGTCGGCTCGTCCACCGTGACGACCGCCGGGGGCGAGATCGATGCCGACGTCGTGGCGCGGCTGTGCGCGGAGGTGGCCGAGGTCCGCCGCTTCGGTCACCAGGTAGTCGTCGTCACGTCGGGGGCGATCGCGTGCGGCTGGGCTGCGCTCGGGCGCGATGAGCCCAGGCCTGAGGACCCCGCAGTGCTCCAAGCGGTGAGCGCAGTGGGCCAGCACCGCTTGATGCGGGCGTGGCACGACGCCATGGTGCCTCACGGTTTCCTGGCGGGCCAGGTGCTACTCGCCCCCCTCGACTTCGGTCATCGCCAGCAGTACCTCCATGCTCGGGCGACGCTCCGCCACCTCCTCGCGCTTGGGGTCGTGCCCGTCGTGAACGAGAACGACGCCGTGGCGGACGAGGAGATCCGCTTCGGGGACAACGACCGGTTGAGCGCGCTCGTCGCGCATCTCGTCGCGGCGGATCTGCTGGTGTTGCTGACCGACACGCCGGGGCTGTTGAGCGGAGATCCGCGCTTGCACGCCGAGGTCTCCCTCATCGAAGAGGTGGTCGATATCGACCAGCGCCTCATGGCCCTCGCTGGTGGCCCAGGGGCGATCGGCAGCGGGGGGATGGCCTCGAAGCTCGCCGCCGCCCGGATCGCGAGCTGGTCGGGGGTGACGACGATCATCGCCGACGGGCGTCGCCCCGGCGTCCTTGCCGCCGCGGTGGCAGGGGAGTCCGCACCGGGCACGGTGTGCCGGCCGAGGGCCGGGCGGATGCCGGCACGCAAGCTGTGGATCGCGTTCGCTCGGGCGTCCGCGGGCACGCTCGTCGTCGACGACGGCGCGCGGCGCGCGATCGCCGAGCATGGACGGTCCCTGCTCCCTGCAGGCGTCGTCGAGGCCCGGGGCGCGTTCGAGCCCGACGACGCCGTCGAGATCGTCGGCGTCGACGGCGCGGTGGTCGCCAAGGGGCTCGTCCGCTACCGCGCTGCACGAGCGGGAGAGTGGCTCGGGCGACGCAGCGAGGAGCTTCCTGACGACCTCTCGACGGTCGCCGTGCACCGAGACGACCTCGTGGTCCTCACCTGATCGTGTGTACGGGGCCCTCTGGCGCCACTCGGGCGCTCGCGGGTCGGCGGGTAGTGTGGCGGTCGTGATGGCGCCATGACCCTCGAGGTGCAGGGCCGGCGGGTGCGCGAGGCGTCGCGCGTCGTGGCGGGCGCGTCCTCTGGCGTCCGCGCCGACGCGTTGCGGCTGGCTGCCGATCTCCTCGTCGCCGACATGCCAGCGCTCATGGCGGTCAACGCAGACGATGTCGGCGAGGCGCGCGCCGGGGGCGTGGCGGGCGCCGCCCTCGACCGGCTGGCACTGTCGCCCGCGCGGATCACCCAGATGGCCGAGGGACTGCGCTCGGTCGCCGCCCTGCCCGACCCCGTCGGCGAGGTGGTCGACGGTTGGGTGCGGCCCAACGGGCTGCGCGTCGAGCGGGTTCGGGTGCCCCTTGGCGTCGTCGGCGTCATCTACGAGAACCGCCCGAACGTCACGAGCGACGCAGCGGGCCTCTGCCTCAAGGCAGGCAACGCCGCGTTCCTGCGCGGCTCGGCATCCGCGCAGCGCTCGAACGACGCGGTCGTCGCGCTGTTGCGCCGCGCGCTGGCAAAGGTCGGGCTGCCCGAGGACGCGGTCGCGCTCGTCGAGGACTCGAGCCACGACGCCGCCGTCGAGTTCATGCGCCTGCGCGGCATCGTCGACTGCCTGATCCCGCGTGGCGGCAAGGCGTTGATCGCCTCTCTGCTCGAGCATGCCACCGTCCCCTACGTCCTCGACGGGGACGGCAACTGCCACGTCTACGTCGACCGCGCCGCTGATCTCGACATGGCCGAGGCGATCGTCGTGAACGCCAAGATGCAGCGCCCCGGCGTCTGCAACGCCGCGGAGACGCTCCTCGTCCACTCGGAGGTCGCGGCGGCGTTCCTGCCGCGCCTCGAGGAAGCACTGGCGGGCGTCGAGCTCGTCGCCGACGGGCGCGCACGGGAGTGGCTCCCGAGCGCGGCGCCCGCGACCGACGAGGACTTCGCGACCGAGTTCTTGGACCTGAAGCTCGCTGTCGGGGTGGTCGACGACCTCGACGCCGCGGTCGCGCACATCACCCGCTTCGGCTCGGGGCACTCCGAGGCGATCGTGACCGAGGACCTTGCCGCCGCCGACCGCTTCGCGCGTGAAGTGGACGCGGCGGCCGTCGTGGTGAACGCGTCGACTCGTTTCGTCGACGGTGGAGAGCTCGGGCTCGGTGCGGAGGTCGGCATCTCCACCCAGAAGCTGCACGCCCGTGGGCCCATGGGACCGCGCGAGCTCACCTGCACGAAGTGGATCGTGCGGGGCGAAGGGCACGTGCGCCAGTGACCGTGACGCCCGGGGTCTCGGGCGCCTTGGCCTTCGACTCGATCTCGGAGGTGCGCGAGGGCCTCTCGGAAGTCGGCTATGTGGCCGACGAGCGCATCGCCAGCGTCGTGTATCTCGCGTCGAAGCTCTCCAAGCCCATCCTCGTCGAGGGCCCCGCCGGAACCGGCAAGACCCAGCTCGCCAAGTCGGTCGCACAGATGACCAGAAGCCACCTGATCCGCCTGCAGTGCTACGAAGGCCTCGACGAATCCAAGGCGCTCTACGAGTGGAACTATCGAAAACAGCTCTTGCGCATCCAGGCGGAGCGTTCGTCAGCGACCTGGCAGGAGCTGGAGGAGGACATCTTTTCCGAGGAGTTCCTCCTCTCGCGCCCGCTCCTCGAGGCCATCCGCGCCGAAGGCCCGGCCGTCCTGCTCGTCGACGAGGTGGACCGAGTGGAGCTCGAGACCGAGGCGCTGCTCTTGGAGGTGCTCTCGGAGTACCAGGTATCGATTCCCGAGCTCGGCACCGTCCGCGCGACCCGGGTCCCGATGGTCTTTTTGACCTCGAACAACACGCGTGAGCTCTCCGAAGCCCTCAAACGCCGGTGCCTGTACCTGCATGTCGACTACCCCGATGTCGAGCGCGAACGCGAGATCGTGCGGCGCCAGGTACCTGGCATCTCCGAGGCACTGACCGATCAGGTGGCGCGCATCGTCCGCTCGTTGCGCACGCTGGAGCTGCGCAAGCCCCCGTCGGTGGCCGAGACCCTCGACTGGGCGCGCACCTTGGTCGTGCTCGGCATCGAGTCGATCGATCCCGCCGAGGCGCGAGAGACGCTGCACGTGCTCTTGAAGTACCGCCAGGATATCGAGCGCGCTACCAAGGAGCTGCTCGCTGGCAATGCTTGAGCTGCTCTCGGGCTTCGTCACCGAGCTGCGGGAGGCTGGTCTGGCGGTCTCGCTCACCGAGCACCTCGATGCCGCACGAAGCATCGAGCATGTCGACATGGAGGACCGCGAGGCGCTGAAGGCGGCGCTCGGTGCAACCCTCGTGAAGTCGAGCGCCCACTGGGCCGCATTCGAGCTCGCGTTCGAGATCTACTTCGCCCGCCGCACCGGCGAGACGATCGCCGGTGGCGAGGAATCCGGCCCTGCCGGCGGCCACCAGGGCAGCGCCGGCCCCGCGACTCGAGCCGGCGACGCGCCAGGGGAGCTGTCGGGCGGGGGAGGGGGTGAGGCGCTCAGCGCGCAGGAGCTCGCTGCCTTGCTGTTCCGGGCCGTTCGAAGCGGCGACCGTGCACTCGCCGCCGCCGTGGCTCGGCATGCGGTCGAACGGTACGCGGCGATGGAGCCGGGGCGACCAGTCGGCGGCACCTACTACCTGTACCGGACGCTCCGGAACCTCGACCTCGACGGCCTGCTCGAGCGACTGCTGGATGCCGAGCGGGTGGCGGGCGGTCTCACGCCGTTCGAGGAGCGGCTGCTCGCCGACGAGTACCGGGCGCGTATCGCTGCGCTCCGTCGTGCGATCGAAGCCGAGATCCGGCACCGCCTCGTCGAGGACCGCGGCGCGGTGGCGCTCGCACGAAGCGTCCGAAAGCCGTTGCCCGAGGACGTCGACGTCATGCACGCATCACGAGAAGAGCTGGCCGCGCTCCAGCGCGCCTTGCATCCGCTCTCCCGCAAGCTCGCCGTCCGGCTGGGCCGCAAGCGCCGCCACTCGCGGCGCGGGCCGCTCGACTTCCGCGCGACCGTCCGGCAGTCGCTGTCGACCGGTGGCGTGCCCGTCGAGCCTCGGTTCCGCCATCCTCGGCCAGCGAAGCCCGACATCTTCGTGATCGCGGACATCTCGGGGTCCGTCGCCTCGTTCGCCAGGTTCACCCTCCAGCTCGTGCACGCCATCAGCGCGCAGTTCTCGACGGTGCGCAGCTTCGTCTTCGTCGACGGGATCGACGAGGTCACGGAGCTCTTCGACCGCACCGACGATCCGGTCGTCGCGGTGCAGCGCATCGCGGCCGAGGCGGACGTCGTCTGGGTGGACGGGCACTCGGACTACGGCCACGCCCTCGAGGAGTTCGACCGCCGGTGGGGGGACGAGGTGACCTCACGGGCGACGGTGCTCGTCCTCGGCGACGCCCGCAACAACTACCACTCGTCCGGCGCGCACGTGCTGCACGAGCTGCAGCGCCAGGCGCGCCACGTCTACTGGCTGAACCCCGAGCCGCGCCAGTACTGGGGATCGGGGGACTCGATCATCGACGAGTACGCCGTGCACTGCGATGCGGTGGTCGAGTGCCGTACCCTGCGCCAGCTCGAGCGCTTCGTCGCCGATCTCTCCTGAGCCGCCGGGCTCGCCGCCGGCTCGCCGCCGGGCGATCCAGTCTGCTCAGGCGCAGGCGTAGTCGCCGTCGATGTTCATCCCGTTGGCGTTGTCGGTGTACTGGAGCAGCTCGATTGGGCCCGTCGGGATGTAGCCGGTGGCGACTGTCCGCACCATGTTGCAGCTGTTCGAGGGTGTCGCTGTGTTGTACCAAGCGACATAGAGCGGCGCCGGCGGGTTGTAGTTGCCCACGATCTTCGACCAGTTGTCAGGTGAGAAGTAGAAGCCCACTGTGTTGATGCCGGCGCCGTAGTGCAGAGCGTCGAAGGCGCCGATGACCAGCGATCGGTTCTTTCCCGTTGTTGTCGACCATCCACCGTCAGGCTCCACGTCGAGCCACCACGGGACGTTCGTGCGTGTCTTCCCGAGGACGGCGACTGCTTCGTTGTAGGAGTGCATTGCCGCGCCGTAGCCGTAATCGCACTCGGTCGGTGTCGTGACTGTGGCGCTCTTTGTGCAGCCGGGCTCTGTCTGGGTGACTGTCGTGCCATAGGAGATGAAGGTGTAGAGGTTCAAGCCTCCGGCCGCCCATGTGACCTCGTTGGCGAGGCAGGGGTTGACCGGGTAGTACGACCAGCCGGTCACCTCGACGATGCCGATGGCATGGCTCGTGGGCAATGTCCGTGTGCACTGGTAGTTCGAGACGTCGTAGCCGTAGCTGCCGGCTTGGAACGAAGGGCTCCCGGGGTCTCCGTTGCCGACTGCCGTCCCGATGCCGACGACTGTCTTGGTGGCGCCCGAGGGCACGGATCCCCAGTACTCGGTTGTCCCGAAATTCACGACGGCACCCGACGCGCTGGCGAGCCAGTACCCGGTGCCTGTGTAGTTGGCCGTCATGCCGACGATGGGGGACCTGAGGGATTGCGAGGCGAGGGAGCCGTAGAGGTGTGTCTTGGCGCTCCCGAAGGGATAGATCGCGCCCGACGTCGAGATGAGCCAGTACCCGGTGCCCTTGGGCATCGTGGCCATCCCATGGATCGGGGCGCTCAGCTGTGTGCCGCCGGTCGACCCGTAGAACTGCGCGTTCCCGAAGGTGAAGATGCCCCCGTCCGAAGCGACCAGCCAGTAGCCCTGCCCTGTCTGGGTGGCGGCCATGCCCACGATCGGCTTGTTCAGGGGCTTGTTGCCCATCGACCCGTAGAACTGCGCGCTCCCGAAGGTGAAGATGCCCCCGTCCGAAGCGACCAGCCAGTAGCCGTGACCTGTCGGCATCGCCGCCATCCCGACGATCGGCTTGTTCAGGCGCATGTTGCCGGTCGACCCGTAGAACTGCGCGTTCCCGAAGGTGAAGATGCCCCCATCGGCGGCGACCATCCAGTACCCGTGACCTGTGGGCATGGTTGCCATGCCGACCATTGGCTCGTTCAAATGCTTCCCTGCCATTGTGCCGTAGTTCGGCGCACCACCGAAGCTGTACAGCGCGCCGTTGGTCGCGTCCATCCAATACGCGGTGTCCTTGAGCGAGGTTGTTGTCGCCTGTTTGGTGGTCGCGGTGGGCGTCGCGGCGCCCGCCGGGGATGTGGCCGCCGGGGATGTGGCCGCCGGGGATGTGGCCGCCGGGGATGTGGCCGCCGCTGCGGGCGTCATGCTGCTGGACGCGAGGCCGATCAGCGAGGTGAGGAGCAGCACGCCGGCGGCCGCAAGCGCGCGCAGGAAGGGAACGGGCCACCGCCGGCGTCGGGCGCGCGGCACGGGGAGTGGGCAATACTTGCCAGCAGCACGAAGCGAACCCATCCCGGCAAGATTGTAACCAGGGTTCCATCGAATGCAAGGATTTCTACCAATTGCGCCCCCTTGCAGGCACGTTTTGGAGCGGCATGTGTCGCAGGACTTGCAGGCACGCCGCGGAGAATGATGACGGTTCTATTTCAGCCGCGCAAGAGCTCCGCGACGTCGAACGCCAGGTCGAGGGACTGGCGGGCGTTCAGCCGCGGATCGCACGTCGTGGTGTAGCGCTGGCCGAGATCGCCCTCGCCGATCGCTTCTGCGCCGCCCAAGCACTCGGTCACGTTGTCGCCGGTGAGCTCGACGTGGAGCCCCCCCGGCCAGCTGCCAAGCGCCCGGTGCACGGCGAACCACTCTCGAAGCTCGCCGACGATGTCGTCGAAGCGCCGAGTCTTGTGCCCGTTGTCGCTCGTGAACGTGTTGCCATGCATGGGGTCGCACGCCCACACCACGGGATGTCCCGCCGCGCGGACGGCCTCGATGAGCGCAGGGAGAGAGCGTCCCACGTTGCCGGCGCCCATCCGCGTGATGAGCGTGAGGCGGCCCGGAGTGCGGGCGGGGTCCAATCGCTCGCACAGCGCCACGACCTCTTGCGGGGACGCAGTGGCGCTCAATTTGACGCCAAGCGGGTTGATCACCCCCGAGAGGAACTCGACGTGCGCGCCGTCGAGATGGCGCGTGCGCTCGCCGACCCACAAGAGATGGCCCGAGCAGGCCACCCAGTCGCCGGTGAGCGAGTCACGCCTGGTGAGCGCTTCTTCGTAGGGCAGGATGAGCGCCTCGTGGCTCGTCCAGAAGTCGGTCTCCCGCAGTCCCTCTTCGTCTTGGAGCCCGATGCCGCACGCGGCCATGAACCGAAGAGCACGGTCGATCTCCTTCGCGATTCGCTCGTACCGGCGTCCCTCACTCGAAGACGCGACGAACTCCTGGTTCCACTGGTGCACGTGCGAGAGCGCAGCGAACCCCCCTTTGGTGAACGCCCGGAGCAGGTTCAACGTCGCCGCCGCCTGATGGTAGGCGGCGACGAGCCGGGTGGCGTCGGGCCGACGAGCGTCTTGATCGAAGGCCTCGTCGTTCACCATGTGCCCGCGGAACGCCTCGAGCTCGACGCCGTCGTGGCGCTCGATGGGAGAGGTCCGGGGCTTCGCGAACTGCCCGGCGATCCGCCCGACCTTGACGACCGGCACGCCTGCCGCGTAGGTCAGGGTCACTGCCATCTGGAGGATGACCTTCAGCTTGTCCCTGATGCTGTCTGCGCTGAATTCGTGGAAGGACTCCGCGCAGTCCCCCGCCTGGAGCAAGAACGCCTCGCCGCGGGCGACGGCAGCAAGCTCTTGGGTCAGGCGGCGCGCCTCGCTCGCGATCACAAGGGGGGGGAGCCCGGCAAGGGCGGCCTCGGCGTCCTTCAGGGCGGCGGCGTCAGGCCACTCAGGTTGTTGGGCCGCCGGGCGCGTCCGCCACGAACTGGTGGTCCACCCCGAGGAAGGGCTCTTTTGTCGCGGGCGTGTCGCCATGTCTGTAGCGTACGGCAGCCTGTGGGACCTCGATTGCAGACAGCCCTTCACTCGGGCGCCGGCGGCACCGACGCGTACGCTTCGGGCATGTCCAACCCGCCCGATGGTGGGACCGCGTCCGAGCGTGGTGGTACCGACGACCTGCCGTCGCGCCCTGCGCGTATCGGCATCCTCGGGGGGACGTTCGACCCGCCGCACTGCGGGCACGTCGCGGCGGCCCTCGAGTGCCGAACGGCACTGGCCCTCGACCGCGTGCTCCTCGTCGTCGCCAACGAGCCGTGGCAGAAGGTGCCCCAGCGAAACGTGACCCCCGCAGAGGATCGGTACGCGATGGTCGAGGCGGCGGTCGCGGGGCTCCAAGGCGTGGAGGCGAGCAGGATGGAGATCGATCGAGGGGGGCCGAGCTACACCGCCGACACGGTCGCGGGCATCCTCGCCGATACGGCGCGCGCAGGGCATCCGCGCCCGGAGCTGTACCTCGTGGTCGGCGCCGACCTCGTCGAGAGTCTCCCCACCTGGAAGCGCGTCGAGGAGCTGCGCTCGGAGGTGACCCTCGCGGTGGTCTCGCGCCCGGGAACGAAGCCCGTGGAGGCTCCCGACTGGCGCTCGGTCATGGTGCACGGCGATGCCGTCGACGTCTCGAGCTCGGAGGTGCGCGATCGTCTCGAGCGGGGCGAGCCGCTCGACGACCTCGTTCCAGAGGCGGTGGTCCGTTGCATCCGCCGGCGGGGTCTGTACGCTGTGGGGAGATGAGCGCCTCGATGATGGACACGGCCAAGCTGCCGGCGACCTCGCCGCCAGTGGTCCTGGCCCCCGTCGACGGCGTGTGCCAGGACGGCGCGTGCCAGGGCGACGTGTGCCAGGGCGACGTGTGCCAGGGCGACGGCGAGCGCTCTCGGATCGCACGGCGCCGTGAGCGCCAGCAGCTCCGGCGCAAGCGACGGCTGTACGCGGCCTGCGGCCTTGCGGCGCTGGCATCGGTGCTCGGTGCGACCATCTACGTCGTGGACGTGGTCCGTTGAGCCTGCCCGACGCGGCGTTCGTCGCCGCCGCCGCCGCCGACGAGAAGCTCGGCCAGGACACCGTGATGCTCGCGATGGACGAGGCCCTCGGTGTCGTGGACGCCTTCGTCGTCACGAGCGGGCGGAACATCCGGCAGGTGCGGACGCTCGTCGAAGAGGTGGAGCACCAAGTGAAGACCCGCGCCGCGCGCTCGCCGGTCAGCGTCGAAGGGCTGCGAGACGCGACCTGGGTGCTCATGGACTACGGAGACTTCGTGGTGCACGTGTTCTTGGAGGAGCTGCGGACGTTCTACGACCTCGAGCACCTCTGGAACGGCGCGCCGCGCGTCCGCTGGAGCGCGCAGGCGACGGGCTGAGCAGCCGGTGGGCTCGGGTGGGGCCGGCCACTTTGGGCCGCGTGCTCAGCCGTCGTTCGACGTGGTGGCCGATGTCGGGTAGGTGAGCGCTGCGTACTGGGACGCGTGTACCGGCGCTGTCGAGAGCTGGCCGCTCTCGAGGGGAACCGCGATGTCGGCGCCCGCGATGGCGAAGCGTACCCCGATGCCGGGTTTGAACGCGTCGACCGTGTCGACTACCTGGGCGATGCCGAGCACCTCCTGGGGTCCAGACAGTGTGAAGAACTTCGAGTTGAACTGGAGGGTGACGACGTTGTGGCCGGGGTGCACTGTCTGCAAGGCCGCGCCCGACGGGATGGCCGAGCCGATGCCCTTGTAGCGCTCACTTGTCTGGGGGCCGGCGAGCAACAGGTCGATCACTGTGGCGAGGCGGCCGTGGGGCTTCATGAACCGGGGTTCGGGGACGACGTAACTGCCGTGCGTCGTCAGGTAGACGGACACCTGCACGTAGCCGTGAATTGTCTGCGGCGCCGTCGTGGTGGTCGCCTGCGAGAGGTTTGTGCTCTTTGCGGAGCCCGGGATCCGGTGCGCGGTCGCCTGCAGGGGGATCCCGCAGCCGGCGAGCGCGAGCGCGAGCCCGGCCGTGCCGAGCGCGAGGGCGACGAGCGTGGCCCGGGATCGACGTGCCGTGGGGGGGCGCGGCTCGCGCCGGGGTCCGAGCGGTCCCCCCGCGCTCACGTGGCCCGCGCTCACGTCGCCCGCACCTCGTCGGCGTGCTCTTCGTCGACCTCTGCCTGCTCGCCCGGCAGCTCGATCGTGAACCGGGCGCCGCCACCGTCTGCCTCTTCGGCCCATACCTTGCCGCCATGAAGACGGACGTGCTCGGCGACGAGCGCCAGCCCGAGACCCGTGCCGGTCCCGGCGCCGCGCATGTTCGCGGCATGCCCGCGGTAGAAGCGCTCGAAGACGCGCCCCCGCTCGGTCGCGGGCAGCCCGGGACCGGCGTCGTCGACCGAGACCCGTACGTGATGTCCCGCGCCGTTCGTGTGCGGTGCGGGCCCGACGCGGACCACGGTCGCGCCGCCCCCGTAGTGCGCAGCGTTCTCGAGGAGGTTCGCGATGACTCGTTCGAAGCGACGCTTGTCGACGAGCAGGCGCGTGCCACCGAGCGCTGGGTCCACCTCCACGCGGGGCGCGGGGGTCTCGAGCGCGAGCGAGCGCTGCGCGGCGGCGACGGCCTGGCGGACGAGCTCGGCGGGGTCGACCTCTTCGAAGGAGACGTCCGCGGTACCGGCGTCCGAGCGTGAGATCTCGAGGAGGTCGGCGACGAGCCGCTGGAAGCGGCGCAGGTCGCCCGAGAGCAGCTCGAGCGCCCGCCGGCTCGCGTCGGTGAGATCGGCCGAATGGGCTTCGAGGACCGCGAGGCTCGCAGCGAGGGTGGTGAGGGGAGAGCGCAGCTCGTGGCTGACGTCGGAGGCGAAACGGGTCTCGTGCTCGATGCGCTCTTGGAGCTGGTCGACCATCTCGTTGAACGAGCTGGTCAGCGCGGCGAGGTCCGGGTCGCCCCGACCGGCAATGAGGCGGGTGTCGAGCTCGCCGCTGGCGATGGCCACCGCGGCACGTGACACACCGGTGAGCGGACGCAGTGAGCGCCCGCTTGCCCAGCGTCCGAGCGCGGCGCCGAGGACGGTCGTGGCGACACCAGCCCCGACCAGGGCCAGTGCGAGCACGCCCAGGGTCTTCGAGAGCGCTGTGAGCGCGAAGACCTCGTAGTAGTCGGCGTGGACGGCGGGGATCGGGATGCCGACGGCGATCACCGGCTTGCCGTTGCGTGTGTAGGTCAGGCTGGCGGGCGTTCCGTCGTGCACCATGGTGCGGAGGCTCTTGGGCAGCGCGCTCGGAGGCACGGAGAACTGCCGCTCGTACCAGTTGCCTCGCCGGTACAGCAGCGAGGAGGACCGTGTATTGCCGTAGTCGGCGGCGGTGAGGACTGTGACGGTGTGATAGCCGTCGCGGATCTCTTGCTGGACGAAGGTGGCGTTCTTCGACGCGCTGTGGATCTCGGCGTTCTCCTGCCCGGAGACCAAGATGTGACGGGTCGTGAAGTAGCTGATCGCCCCCATCGTCACCGACAGGACGAGAGCCCCGAGCGCGAACATCACCGTGACTCGGGCCCGCAGGCCGAGGCGCGTCCACAACGACGCAGGGGGCGCCTCCCGGCCGGACTCAGGGCACAAGCTTGTAGCCCATCCCACGAACGGTCAGGATGTGGCGGGGCAATGCCGGGTCGGGCTCGACCTTGGTGCGCAGCCGGCGGATGTGCACGTCGACCAGTCGACCGTCACCGAAGTAGTCGTAGCCCCACACCCGGTCGAGTAGCTGCTCGCGGCTGAGCACCTTGTTCTGGCTCGACGCGAGCTCGCAGAGCAGGCGGAACTCGGTCTTGGTGCAGTGGACCTCTGTGCCGTCGCGGCGCCGGAGCACCCCCTCTTCGGGAACGAGCTCGAGGTCGCCAAAGGAGAGGACGGTCGGCTCGTCCTCGGCAGGCCGCACGCGCCGCAGGAGCGCACGGATGCGCGCCCCCAGCTCCTTGGTGACGAAAGGCTTGGTGACGTAGTCGTCGGCGCCCGCCTCGAGCCCAGCGACCACGTCATGGGTGTCCGAGCGGGCGGTCACGATGATGATGGGCACCGCGCTCTGGTGCCGCAGTGACCGGCAGCACTCGAAGCCGTCCATCCCTGGCAGCATGAGGTCGATCAGGGCCACGTCACTCGGGTGGGCGCCAAAGCGCTCGAGCCCCTCCTCGCCGCTCGCCGCCTCGTCCACCTCGTATCCCTCGCCCTCCAAGGCGAGCCGCATCGATGACCGGATGCGCTCGTCGTCCTCCACCACCAGGATGCGACTGGGCATGGGCTCCAGGTTAGGGCGTGCCGGGCATGCCGTGCGGCATGGCGCCGGTCCTGCGCCCGAGCCTTGGTCCTCGGGCCGAGGGCGACCCGACGCTAGGGTGGCTCCATGGCGGCGGCGCCCTCGCCCGCATGGCAGCTCGCCGAGTTCGACACCTGGCTGGAGGCGCGTGCCGCAGCGACCCGGCGTGCCTATCGCACGGACGTGGCAGGCTTCGCCGACTGGGCTGCACGGGGAGGCTGCACCTCGCCCGCAGGCGTGGATCGGCTCCTCCTGCGCCGGTACCTCGCGTACCTGGCGACGCGCGGGTTCGCACGCTCGACCATGGCGCGCAAGGCTGCCGCGCTGCGTGCCTACTTCGCCTGGTGCAGGCGCCGAGGACTGGTCCCCGAGGACCCTGCGCGGCGGCTCGGCGCCCCCTCGGCCGCTGGGCGGCTGCCCGCGGTGCTCTCCCATCGCGAGCTCGACGTCCTGCTCGAGGGCCGCGGCCCTGGCCGAGCGACCGCGGGCGCCGAAGTGGGCCGTCGTGCGCGCCGCCTGCACGCAGGTGCGTCGGGCGACGCGGTGCGCGCCGCGTTCGACTTGCGGGACGACGCCGTGCTCGAGCTGCTCTACGCGGCGGGACTGCGGGTGTCCGAGCTGTGCGGGCTCGAGCGCGGAGGCGTCGACCTCGGCTCGCGCGCAGTGACCGTCATGGGGAAGGGCGCAAAGGAGCGGCGGCTGCCGATCCATGAGCGCTGTGCGTCGGCCCTCGCGGCGTGGCTCGAACGCGGGTGGCCCGTCGTCTCGGGTCCTGACAGCCCGCCGAGCGCCGTGTTCTTGAACCGTCGCGGCAGCCGCCTCGGGCCCCGCGACGTCCGGCGGATCCTCGACCGGCGCTCCCCGGTCCCGACCCACCCCCATGCGCTGCGCCACACGATGGCAACCCACATGCTCGACGGTGGGGCGGACCTGCGTGTCGTCCAAGAGATGCTCGGTCATGCGAGCCTGCAGACGACGCAGATCTACACGCACGTGAGCCGGGAGCGGCTCTTGGACGTCTATTCGGGTACCCATCCGCGGGCCTGACGCGACCGCTCGGTGCCCAGGGCCGGTGGCCGGTGCTCCGCCGAGCGGGTATCCTTCTCGCATCCTGCCGTCCGGCAGGACCTCATCACGAGCCAAACGACGCACCCGAGCGCGTTCCACGGTCGCCCCGATGGGGTGCTGCGCACGGGGAAGTACGAACCGATTGGAGGAGGCCCATGGCCGTCGTCACGATGCGACAGCTGCTGAACGCCGGAGTGCACTTCGGCCACCAGACCCGTCGCTGGAACCCCAAGATGCGCCGCTACATCCTCGGCGAGCGGAACGGCATCTACCTTGTCGATCTGCACAAGACTCTCGCGGGGATCGAGAGCGCGTACTCGTTCGTCCGCGATCTGGTCGCTGGCGGCGGGAGCGTGCTGTTCGTCGGCACCAAGAAGCAGACCCAGGGTCCGGTGGCCGACTTCGCCCAGGCATGCGGAATGCCGTACGTGAACCAGCGGTGGCTCGGCGGAATGCTCACGAACTTCACCACCGTATCGGGTCGGGTCAAGCGAATGCAGGACCTGCGGGCGATGCAGGCTGCGGGCGACTTCGAGGCCATGCCCAAACGTGAAGCACTACGCCACGTCCGAGAGCTCGAGAAGCTGTCGCGCAACCTCGGCGGCATCAGCGGCCTGGACCGTCTTCCCGAGGCGATCTTCGTGATCGACACGAAGAAGGAGCACATCGCGGTCACCGAGGCGAACAAGCTCCATATCCCCGTCGTGGCCGTGGTGGACACCAACTGCGATCCCGACGTCATCGACTATGTGATCCCGGGGAACGACGACGCGATCCGCTCGGGCGCCCTCATGTGCAGGGTGATCGCCGACGCCGTGGTCGAAGGCCGCTGGATCGCTTCCCACCGGCCTGCGCCACGGCGAGCGGAGGCGAACGGCGCCCCCGCGCCCGCCGCTCCCACGCCGCCGCGTCCGCGTCCGATGGCGACGGTCGACGCGTCGCACCCCGAGCCGCCGCCCGAGCCGGCAGCGCCAGCATCCGAGCGCACGGAGACCCCGCCGCCGGCTGCGCCGGTGAGCAGCGACGGGGGGGCGCCAATCGTCACGTCGGCGCTTGAAGGGGCGACGACTACCGCCGCGGAGGCTTGAGCAATGCCGAATTTCACTCCCAAGGACGTCCAGTCGCTGCGGCGGCTCGCCGGCGTCGGCATGATGGACGCGAAGCGCGCGCTCGAAGAGTCGGGCGGCAACCTCGAGGACGCGCTCCAGTGGCTGCGCGTGAAGGGCCTCGCGAAAGCGAGCGCCCGCGAGGATCGCGAAGCATCCCAGGGCGCCGTCGCCGCGGTGCGCCAGGACACGGCGGCAGCCATCGTCGAACTGCGGTGCGAGACCGACTTCGTGGCCAAGGCGCCCGAGTTCGTCTCCCTCGTCGACGACCTCGCCGCCCTCGTGGCGGCAAAGGGGGAAGACGCCATTGCCGAGCGCCAGGAGGACGTGGACCGACTTCGCACCACGCTCCAGGAGAACGTCACGGTGGGCAGGGTCGTGCGCATGCAGAGCGGTGCCGGCCAGGTGCTCGACACCTACACCCACCAGCAGGCCGGCCGGGGGGTGAACGCGGTGCTGGTGCTCTTGGACGGTGGCACCCAGGAGCTCGCCCGTCAGATCGCCCTGCACATCGCATTCGCGCGGCCCGGTTACCTGCGGCGCGAGGACGTGCCCGAGGCGGACGTCGCGGCCGAGCGGGCGACCGTCGAAGAGATCAGCCGGAACGAGGGAAAGCCCGAGGCGGCGCTGCCCAAGATCGTCGAGGGACGAATGACCGGTTGGTTCAAAGAGCGCGTGCTCCTGGAGCAGCCCTACATCCGTGACGAGAAGCTGTCGATCGCCAACCTCGTCGGCGACGCCAAGATCGTCGGGTTCGCGCAGGTGGTGATCGGGTCCTGAGCTCGCCGCCGACCGCTGCTACGACTGCCGGGGCCGCGCACCATGGGTGACGCCCGCCGAATCGTCCTCAAGATCTCCGGGGAGGCCCTCGCGTCCTCTGCATCGGACGAGACCATCGATGCCGCGGTCGTCGAGCGCATCGCCCGGGAGATCGCCGAGGCACACCGTGACTTCTCGCTCGAGCTGGCGGTGATGATCGGCGGCGGCAACATCTGGCGTGGGACGACCGGCGCGGGGGCCGGCATGGACCGTGCGACCTCCGACGCGATGGGCATGCTCGGCACCGTCATCAATGCGCTCGCCCTCCAAGACGCCTTGGAGCACCACGACGTCCCGACGCGCGTGTTGACGGCGGTGCACATGGCCGAGGTCGCCGAGCCCTATATCCGGCGGCGCGCGATACGTCACCTGGAGAAGGGTCGGGTGGTGATCTTCGCCGCCGGCATGGGCAATCCGTACTTCACGACGGACACGTCGGCAGCGTTGCGCGCGGCTGAGATCGAGGCGGAGCTGCTGGCGAAGGGCACTCACGGAGGCGTCGACGGCGTCTACGACGCCGATCCGCGCGTCGTGCCCGATGCCAAGCGCTACGACGAGGTCTCCTTCATGGAGGTCGTCGCGAAGGACCTGAGGGTCCTGGACCTGACCGCCATCACGTTCTGCAAGGACAACAGCCTTCCCATCCTGGTCTTCGACGTCATGACGCCCGGCAATCTCCAACGGGCGCTGAGCGGCGATCGGATCGGTACGCTTATCAAGTGATGGAGGACGACCTGGTCGAGGTAGTCGTGGAGGAAGCCCGCGACAAGATGGTCAAGGCGGTCGAGCACGTCCGTTCGGAGTTCTCCGCCGTGCGCACCGGGCGGGCCTCGCCCGCCCTGGTCGAGCACCTCACGGTCGACTACTACGGGACGCCGACCCCGTTGCGCCAGCTCGCCGGGTTCACCATTCCCGACGCGATGCTCCTGGTGGTCTCGCCCTACGACAAGGCGTCGCTGCCGGCGATCGAGAAGGCCATCCAGGGCTCGGACCTCGGGATCAACCCCTCGAACGACGGCACCGTGATCCGCCTCGCTTTCCCGCCGCTCACCGAGGAGCGGCGAAGGGAGCTGGTGAAGGTCGTACGGCACAAGGCGGAAGAAGGTCGGGTGGCGATCAGGAACCTCCGACGGGCGACCCGCCACGAGCTCGAAGGCCTGGAGAGGGACGGCTCGCTCTCTTCTGACGAGCTCGAGCGTGTCGAGAAGGAAGTCGAGAGGATCACCCAACAGCAGGTGACGGCGGTCGATCAGCTCCTCGCGCACAAGGAGAAAGAGCTGCTCGAGGTCTGACCTCGCGGTGGCGCGCGTCCGAGAGACGCGCTGCATGACCAAGACGCACGCCCGGGAGCGGGGGATGATGACAATCGATGCCATGACAGGCGAGACAGCGCAGGGCGGCCCGCCTCCTCGAACGCACGCCACCGGGGAACGGCACAGCAGCGTGCGCATCATCGGCGCCGACCGGGCTGGCGGAACCGACCCGCCGGCGGGAGGCGCCTCGGGACCTGGGCGTGACGCCGGGGGTACGGCCGAGCAGGGGGACTCGCAGGACACTTCGGAGGTCGCCGCAGCCGATGCGCAGCGCCCGCGCGGCGCGGACAGCACTTCGGGCTTCGGCCCAGAGGACTGGGCGGACGTGGCGGCGGCGGACGAGCCGGCGCTGCCCCACTGGACCGAGGCGCCGACTGGCGAGATCCCCGCGGTCCTCTCGCGCGGTGAGCACGGCGCCGAAGACGACGACCCGTGGGCCGCGCTTCCCGAGCCGTCGTGGCGTGAGGGTCGCGCCGACTGGGCGCACGCGGAGCCCATCGCGCCCGCCCTTGGCAGCGAGGATGCCGAGGGGTCGGGCTTCGTCGTCGAGGCCGACATGGCCGAGCGTCAGCCGTGGAGCTTCGAGCTCGGCGAAGACCAGAGCCCGGGGCCCGAGGACGACCTCGCCGACGCCTACGGCTCCGGCCTGGCCTACGGCACGGGTCGAGCTCGCGAGGAGCCCAGCACCTCCGAGGATCTCGGGGACCTCGACGCGGGTGATCTCTTCGGCGCGACGGCGGCGGACCGCTCCGGTGGATCCGAGGCGATGGGCCCTGGGCCTCGGCACGCGGGCTCGGCACACCGAGACGAGCCGTGGGGTGCCGAGGACGACGCGGCGGGCGTCATTGCAGGGGAGAGGACCTCGATCCTGCACCTGACAGCGATCGCCGCTGCCGGCGCAGGGGCGCGCGAAGAGGCCGGCGGGGGCGAGGACGCCCAGGTCGTGGGAGCAGTGCGCGACGCGCCGGAGGCCGGGCGTGCCGCAGCAGGCGACAGCACAGCAGGCGGGACAGACGCAGAGCGCGACGAGCCCGTCGGCATGCGCCACCGTCGTGGTGGTCTGCGAGCGCCCGTCGGGCGCCGAAGCACGCCGAGCCAGCCGCGCTCCGCGCCCGTCGAGCCCACGCCGCGCGGCACCAGAGCCGCGTCGGCGGGCACGCGCGCTGCGATGGGGGCCTCGCGGACGCTGCGCCGAGGGGAGGACGCGGTCTCCCAGCGAACCGGCCGGAACATCACCGCCGCGATCGTGAGCGGCGCGGCGATCGGCGCGCTCGCGCTCGTTGCCTTCCACTTCGGGACGGTCCCGTCCATGGTCGTCGTGACGGCCGTCCTCACTGTGGCCGCGATGGAGGGCTTCGGCGCCTTCCGTCGTGCGGGATACCGGCCGGCCACCCTCCTCGGCCTCGTGGGCGTCGTCGGGCTCCTCGTCGCGACGTACAACAAGACCACCGAGGCGCTTCCCGCGGTCCTGGTGCTCCTCGTCGCCGCGACCTTCATCTGGCACCTGGTCGGCGTGGACCGCCGCGCCGAGCCGGTGCGCAGCATCTCGGCCACCCTCCTCGTCTTCTGCTGGGTGGGCGTGTTCGGGTCCTTCGCGGCATTGCTGCTCGCGCCATCGCTGTTCCCGCACCGCACCGGTATCGCCTACCTGCTCGGTGCCCTGGTCACTGCGGTCGCCTACGACGTCGGCGCGCTTGGTGCGGGGGCCTGGGTCGGCAGGCATCCGCTCAGCGCGGTGAGCCCCGGCAAGACGTGGGAGGGCGTGATCGGCGGGGCCGTGGTCGCGATCGCGGTCTCGGCGGGAGTGGTGCACCTGATCCATCCTTGGAGCCTGAAGGAAGCGGTCGTGCTCGGCGTGGTCGTGGCGGTGGTGAGCCCCGTCGGCGACCTCTGCGAGTCTCTCGTGAAGCGGCATCTCGGGCTGAAGGACATGGGACGCATCCTCCCGGGCCACGGTGGGCTGCTCGATCGGGTGGACGGCCTGCTCTTCGTCCTGCCGGCGACCTACTACCTGGTACGGGCGTTCCACTAGGCGCCGAGGATCGGCCGCCATGCGCGGGCGGCGGCACGGTGGTGGCTCTACGGCGCTGTCCGCACGGTGGTGCGGTTCGGACGGGTAGGACGGGTGGCATGCTGGGAGGCCGATGAAGACCGTAAGCCTCGTGGGATCGACCGGGTCGATCGGGACTCAGGCCGTCGAGGTCGTCGAGGCGGCCGGCGACCGCTGCAGGGTCGTCGCGATCGCCGCGCAGCGCTCGGCCGACGTTCTCGCGGCGCAGGCCCAGCGCCTCCGTCCCGAGCTTGTCGTGGTCGGCGACGCCTCGCTCGCGCCGTCGCTCGCCCAGCGGCTGCCGGCTGGCACCGAGCTGATGACCGGGGCCGAAGGCCTGGTCGCGGCCGCCCGTTGCGCAGACGTGGTGGTGAACGGCGTGGTGGGCTTCGCGGGCCTGCCAGTGACGCTCGCAACGCTCCAGGCGGGCAAGCGGCTCGCCCTCGCCAACAAGGAGTCGCTGATCGCCGGCGCCCCGGTCGTCCAAGAGGCGCGTCGCACCCCCGGCGCCGAGATCGTGCCGGTGGACTCCGAGCACTGCGCCATCCACCAGTGCCTGAGCGTGGTCGGGGGTCGCTCGGTCCTGCCCGATCCCCATCCGGCAGTCAAGCGCTTGCTCGTGACCGCGTCGGGCGGGCCGTTCCGAGGCCGGACCCAAGCGGAGCTCGCCGCGGTGGGGATCGAGGACGCGTTGCGCCATCCCACGTGGGACATGGGCCCCAAGATCACGATCGATTCCTCGACCCTCATGAACAAGGGGCTCGAGGTCATCGAGGCGCACGAGCTGTTCGGTCTTTCCTACGACGAGATCGACGTCGTCGTCCACCCTCAGTCCGTGGTGCATTCGATGGTGGAGCTCGTCGACGGATCGACGATCGCGCAGCTCTCGAGCCCCGACATGCGCCTCCCGATCGGCTACGCGATGGGGTGGCCCGAGAGGCTCGACCACGCGTTCGGTGCCATCGACTGGTCGTTGCCGCTTGCGCTGTCGTTCGAGCCGCCGGACCGGGCAAGCTTCCCGTGCCTCGACCTCGCGTACCGTGCAGGACGCGAGGGTGGCCCGGCGCCCGCCTGGCTGAACGCAGCGAACGAGGTCGCCGTGGCCGCCTTCTTGGACGGGCGGCTCGACTGGCTGGGGATCGCGGATGTGGTCGCCTCGACGCTCGAGCGTTGCGACGGCGTGCCACTGCGCTCGGTGGACGACGTGCTGGAGGCGGATCGCCAGGCGAGGGCGCTCGCGGCGGCGGACGTCGAGCGGAAATTGGCGGCGGTGTGAGCAAGACGCCACCCCGTTCCGAGCCCTCAGTGGGGCCGGGGCCCCCCGGGGACGGGGCCGTGCCCGGCAGTGCTGCGCCCGGCAGTGCTGCGCCCGAGACGGACGGCGCTGCCACCGAGACTCCTGGTGAGGGCCCGGCGCTCCGCGGCAGCCCGCGATCGACCGCCTGGTCGATCGCTCGACTTGCGGCGGCGCTCGGCGTGCTGGTCGGCGTCCTGCTCGCCGCCGGGCTTGGCAACCTCCTGATCTTCATCGTGGCGCTCGTGCTGATCGTCGTGGTCCACGAGCTCGGCCACTACCTGACCGCCAAGTGGAGCCACATGAAGGTCACCGAGTTCTTCATCGGCTTCGGGCCGCGCCTGTGGTCCATCCGGCGCGGCGAGACGGACTACGGCGTCAAGCCGATCCTGGCCGGCGCGTACGTGAAGATCCCCGGGATGACGAACCTCGACGAGGTGGACCCCGCCGACGAGATGCGGACCTACCGCCAGAAGCCGTTCCATCGGCGGATCCTCGTGGCCTCCGCGGGCTCGATCATGCACTACGTGATGGCGTTCGTCCTCGCGCTCATCGCGGTGGCCGCGTTCGGAGTACCCAGTGCCACGCAGGTCAAGGTTGCAGGGTTCGTCAAATGGCCCGGACATCACGAGACCGCTGCGCAGCTCGCCGGCATGAAGCCCGGTGAGCGGATCGTCGCGATCGACGGCAAGTCGATATCGACAACGGGCGAGATCTCGCAGGCGATCGCGGCACGCCATGGCAGGCCGGTGTCGGTGGTCGTCACAGAGGCCGGACATCGCTCGGCGCTGCGTGTGCAGCCGGTGGCGGGCCACACGGACGGGTCGACCGAGGTGCTCGGACCGGGGCACGGCAAGACCGAGTGGCTCATCGGGGTGGCGCTGAACAACGCACCGCTCTACGTCTCGAAGAACCCCATCGAAGACGTCGCGTGGGCGGGTGCCGATGTCGGTCACGTCACCAGCGCCACGATCCTCGGCATCGGGCACGTGTTCTCCCCTGGCGGGATCAGCAACCTGTTCCACCAGGTGACGAGCTCGACCGCAGCAAAGAAGGCAGCGGCCACACCGACAAAGTCCGAGCGTGTGATGACGGTCATCGGCGTCGCTCGCCTCGCGACGCAAGCCGAGAAGGCCGGCGTCTACTACTTCCTGTCGATCCTCATCGCCTTGAACATCGTCCTTGGGCTCATGAACATGCTGCCAATGCTGCCGCTCGACGGCGGCCACGTGGCCATTGCCGTGTACGAGCGCATCCGGACCCGCCGCGGCCACCCCTACTACCAGGCCGACGCGGCCAAGCTCCTACCGGTGGTCTACGCGTTCATGGCAGTGCTCCTCGTCGTGATCGGTTCTGCGGTGTTCTTGGACATCACCCACCCGGTCGCCAACCCCTTCGGCTGACCGCGCGAGGCTTCTCGGCGCCAAGCGATCGTTTGCTCGGAAGGCGCCGGCTCGGTGCGACGGTCCCCCGGTGCGCGCCCGCGCGGGAGGCTGCGCACGGCGGCGTCCGGCCGTGCGGCAGAATGAAGGCCGATGGAACTTTCCTCCGAGCTGCTCTCACCCCGCCGCATCACCCGTCAGATCCACGTCGGAGGCGTCGCGATCGGTGGCGGTGCGCCCGTCTCCGTGCAGTCGATGACGACCACCAAGACGGCGGACGTCGAGGGGACGCTCGCCCAGATCTATGCGCTGGCCGCCGCGGGCGCCGACATCGTGCGCTGCACGTGCAACGAGGAGGCCGCCGCCGAGGGGCTCGCGCGGATCGTGCCCCGTTCGCCGGTGCCGATCGTCGCTGACATCCACTTCCATCACGAGATGGCGCTCGCCGCGTTGGACGCCGGCGTGCACGGCCTGCGGCTGAACCCCGGCAACCTTCGCAAGGAGTCCGAGATCAAGTACATCGCGTCGGAGGCCAAGGACCGCGGCGTGCCGATCCGTATCGGTGTGAACGCCGGGTCGTTGCACCCCGAGCTCTACAAGCGTTTCGGCGGTGCCACCCCAGAGGCGCTCGTCGAGTCGGCGAAGATGGAGCTCGCCTACTTCGAAGAGGTCGGCTTCAGCGACGTGAAGATCTCGGTGAAGGCCTCCTCGGTCGCCCTCATGATCGCCGCGTACCGGCTTGCCTCGGAGACCTTCGACCATCCGCTGCACCTCGGCGTCACCGAGGCGGGCCCGCCACCCGCCGGACTGTTGAAGGGGACCGCGGGCATCGGCACCTTGCTCGCCGAGGGGATCGGCGACACGATCCGCTACTCGCTGACCGCGGATCCCGTCGAAGAAGCCCGCGCCGGTCGCCAGCTGCTCGAGGCGCTCGGCCTTCGCGAGCGCAAGGGCCTCGATCTCATCGCCTGCCCATCGTGTGGCCGCGCCCAGGTCGACGTCATCGCTGTGGCCAAGGAGGCGCAGGCCGCGCTCGAGGATCGGAACCTGCCCATCCAGGTGGCGGTCATGGGGTGCGTGGTGAACGGCCCGGGAGAAGCGCGCAGCGCGGACATCGGGATCGCCGCGGGCAAGCACAAGGGTCACCTGTTCATCCGGGGCAAGATCGTCCGAGTGGTGCCGGAAGCCGAAATGGTCGGCGCACTCGTCGCGGAGGCGGAACGGCTCGTCGCAGAAGGTGTCGAGGCACGGCTGGCCGCGGCGGATGCCTCTGCGGAGGCAGAGGCCGAGGCGGATCGGCGCGCGCTGCTCGACGAGAAGGGCGCAGACCCCAACGCCTCGGAGGTGCGCATCGACCGCATCCGCAGGCGCATGGCCGACCCAGCCGATGGGGTCGCGGACGGGTCGTCGGGCGACGCTGCGTCGGCGGACGGCTGAGCGCGGCGCGCAGCCGATCTACGCTGCCCGGATGGCCACAGCAGGCAAGAGCGCGCTGACCGCGCGCGCCGAGGACTTCCCCCGCTGGTACCAAGACGTCGTCGCACGCGCAGAGCTCGCCGACAACGGCCCGGTGCGCGGCACGATGGTCATTCGGCCCTGGGGCTACGGCATCTGGGAGCGGCTGGCGGCAGCGCTCGACGAGCGCATCAAGGCGGCGGGAGCCGCGAACGCCTACTTCCCGCTTTTCATCCCTGAGGCGTTCATGCAGCTCGAAGCCGAGCACGTCGAGGGCTTCAACCCCGAGCTGTGGGTCGTGACCCACGGTGGCGGCAAGGCGCTGGAAGCACCGGTGGTCGTGCGTCCCACGAGCGAGACGGTGATCAACTACTACTTCGCGAAGTGGATCCAGAGCCATCGGGACCTGCCCCTCTTGGTCAACCAATGGTCGAACGTGGTGCGCTGGGAGCTCCGCCCTCGCCTGTTCCTGCGCACGACGGAGTTCTTGTGGCAAGAGGGGCACACCGCGCATGCGACGGAGGCCGAGGCGCGCGCGTACGCGCTGCGCATCCTCACCGACGTCTACCAGGAGACGATCGTCGACGTCGCCGCGATCCCAGTGCTCGTCGGCCACAAGACGGCGCGTGAGCGGTTCGCGGGCGCGGTGCGTACGTGGACGTGCGAGTCGATGATGGGCGACGCCAAGGCACTGCAGATGGGAACCAGCCACGAGCTGGGTCAGAACTTCGCAAAGGTGTTCGGGACCCAATTCTCCGACACCGACGGTTCGCTCCACTACCCGTGGCAGACGTCGTGGGGTGCCTCCACCCGTCTCATCGGTGCGCTGATCATGGCCCACGGTGACGACTTCGGGCTCCGGCTGCCGCCCGCGCTCGCGCCCGTCGAGGTCGTGGTGCTCATGGTGCGCGACGACGAGGGGGTACGTCGCGCGGCGGTGCAGCTCGCAGACGACTTGCGCCGCGCCGGGCGCCGTGTGCACCTCGACGACCGTACCGACACCGGCTTTGGACGCCGCAGCGTCGACTGGGAGCTCAAAGGGGTGCCCGCGCGGGTGGAGGTGGGCCCGCGTGACCTCGCGGAGGGCAATGTGACCCTGGTGACGCGCCACCGGCGAACGAAGGAACCGGTCGCGCTCCGCAGGCTCCTCGACGCCGTCGGCGACCTGTGCGATCGGGCCGCCGGTGAGCTGCGCGACGAGGCACTGGCCTTCCGCGAGGCACGCACGGTCGAGGCGACCTCACTCGAGGCGGCGATCGACGCCGGCGCATCGGGCTTTGCCCGCGTCCCATGGGCCGAGGTGGGTGAAGACGGGGAGCTCCAGCTTGCAGGAGAGTCGCTCACGGTGCGCTGCCTCCAGCGCCCCGACGGCACCCTGGCGGCTGCCGGCGAGTCCGACGACGCATTGGTTGCCGTGGTCGGGCGCGCCTACTGAGCTCGCAACCGGCTGCACCGGCACGGCCACGGGTCGGCTGCGCGACGGGCGGGCTGACGTGCAACGGGGGATCGTGATCCTCGCATGGACGGCGCGGCCCCCCTGCATAGGCGGCGCGGCCCCCCTGCATAGGCGGCGCGGCCCCCCTGGTTGGTATACTTCACTCGCTGTCCGGTCTCATTGCAGGACCTGTCGAAAGCGTGGGCCCCTGCCCACGCTTTCTTCTTGCCGTGGACCGGTGGGCTGGTCGAGCGCCGCAGGCTCGGCCGAGGGAGGAGCAGCGCAGGAGCATTCGGCGAGCGACGAAGGGAGGTGCGGGCGAATGGCCCATGAGAACGCGGAGACGCTGTACGGCGCACTGTCGCCCGTTGTCGCCGCGCTCGGCCTCGAGCTCGTCGACGTCGAGTTATCGGCCTCCACCGTCCGTGTCACCGTGGAGCGCGAGGGGGGCATCGATCTCGACTCGCTGGCTGCTGCGAACCGGGCGATCTCCGACGCTCTCGACGGGATCGACCCGCTGCCCGATCGCTACACCCTCGAGGTATCGAGCCCTGGCCTCGAGCGTCGGCTCCGGACCCCCGCGCACTTCGCCAAGGCCATGGGCGAGGTCGTCTCCGTCCGCCTGCGTCCGGGTGACGGCGAGACCCGGCGCATCCAGGGCACGGTGACCGCCGCGGACGAGCGAGCGGTGACGCTCGAAGGGCCCGAGGTGCCCGGCGGCGCGCGGCGCGTCGAGTACGACGTGATCGAACGGGCTCGCACGGTGTTCGAGTGGGGTGCCAAGCCGCCGCTTCCACCCAAAAGAGCCAAGGGCCACAAGTCGAGAGAGAAGGCCAGGACGCCATGAGCAAGACCAACTTCGAGTTCCTCGACGCGCTGGGGCAGATCGCGCGGGACAAGGGCATCTCGGTCGACACGCTGCTCGATGCGCTCGCAAACGCGCTCGTCGCGGCCTACAAGCGCCGCCCCGACGCCGCCGAGGAGGCCGTCGTCACGATCGACCCCGAGTCGGGCGAGATCCGGGTGTACGGCCAGGAGCTCGACGACGAAGGAAACGTGGTGAACGAGTGGGACGACACGCCTGAGGACTTCGGGCGTATCGCCGCGCAGACCGCCAAGCAGGTGATCCTCCAGCGGATCCGCGAGGTCGAGCGCGACATGAAGTACGAGGAGTACGCGGGGCGAGAGGGCGACATCGTCACCGGCATCGTCCAGCAGACCGACAACCGCTACACGCTGCTCGACCTGGGGAAGGTCGAGGCGTTGTTGCCGCAGGCCGAGCAGGTGCCCTTCGAGCGCTACGAGCATGGCACGCGGCTGAAGGCCTACATCGTCGAAGTCCGCAAGACGACCAAGGGCCCCCAGATCGTGGTGAGCCGGACGCATCCGGGGCTGATCAAGCGGCTCTTCGAGCTCGAAGTCCCCGAGATCTCCTCCGGAGTCGTCGAGATCAAGGCGGCCGCGCGTGAGCCGGGGCATCGCACGAAGATCGCCGTATGGTCGAACGACCCGAACGTCGACCCGGTCGGCGCGTGCGTCGGCGCCCGTGGCTCGCGAGTGCGGATGGTGACCAACGAGCTGCGTGGCGAGCGCATCGACGTCGTGCCCTTCTCCGACGACCCAGTCGAGCTCATCCACAACGCGCTTGCCCCCGCACGCGTGCGCGAGGTGCGGCTCGACGAGGAGACGGGCACCGCTACGGTGGTCGTGAGCGACTACCAGCTCTCATTGGCGATCGGCAAGGAGGGGCAGAACGCCCGCCTCGCCGCGCGGCTCACCGGTTGGCGGATCGACATCAAGAGCGAGAGCCAGCTTGAAGAGGAGGAGTCCGGCTACGCCGGGCAGGAGTGGGCCGAGGGCGAGTGGATCGAGAGCGAAACCGGGGAGATGGTGTGGAAGCCCGCGGAGGGCGGCGAAGCCATCTCGGCCGCGGAGTGGAGCCACGCAGCGGAGACCGAGGAGCCTGGCAAACAGGACACGAGCGCCGCCAGCGCCGCAGAAGCTGCCGAGCCGCCTGTCGCGACCGAGGAGGCTGCAACCACGGTCACCAGTGGGCAGGTCGAGCACGAGGAGGCGGGCGCATAGCGTCCGAGCGAACGCCCGAGCGAACCTGCGTCGGGTGCCGGCGTCGCGCGCCGGCAAGCGCGCTCGTACGCGTCGTGCGCACGCCCGACGGCGGGCTCGAGGTCGGACGGACGCTCCCGGGCCGTGGCGCGTGGCTGTGCCGAGGGTCGGGTGGCTGCCTCTCGAAGGCGCTGCGCTCCCGGTCCTTGGACCGGGCGTTGCGCGGCCACGTGCGAGCCGGCGCCGCAGGTGAGCTATGGCGAGAGCTGGGGCTCCCCGCCGATGTGCGAGGATGGATGGACACTCGGGCACCCTCTCGGTGCTCTTGAGACTGCGAAGAACATCGAGGAACGTTGCCGAAAAAGATCCGCGTCTACGAACTGGGTCGTGAGCTGGGCCTGAGTAACAAAGAGGCCTTGGACCTCTGCCTGTCGCTGGGCATTGGGGTGAAGAGCCACTCCTCATCGATCGAGGAGGCACAGGCGGACCGTGTCCGCCGGAAGGCCGACGCCGAGGGGCTCCGCCGCCCCGTGCAAGCCGAGGCCGCCCCTGTGCCGGTGAAGAAGGCACCCGCCCACCGGGCCCCTGCGCCTGGCGAGCCGGCTGCGACCACGCCATCGGGCGCCGGGACACACGATGCCGAGCGCCAGCGGCTGGTGAGCAGCCGCGGTACGCCCGCGCCGCAGCGTCTGGGAGCGCCAGCGCCCAGCCGACCCGAGACCACGCGTCCCCCCACGCGACCCGCCGCTCCCGCCGCCGGGCAGCGCCCGCCTTCGACCACGCCTGCGAGCACGCCAGCGAGCGCGCCAGCGAGCGCGCCGGTACCCGAGACGCCCGCGCCCGCGGCTCGGCTGTCCGTGCCGCGACCTCCGGCGCCACCAGCACCCCAGACGCCGCATCCCCCGGCATCACCGTCCGTCGGCCAGCGCCCGGCGCGCCATCCGATCAGCCCCTCGGGCAAGGCCGTGCCCCCACCGCCGGTCCGGCCGCCGCTTGGGCCGAGCGGGCGGCCGATCC
>JAJZJC010000085.1 GCA_021810205.1 Actinomycetes bacterium | reverse complement strand
CCGTCGCACCCCTTGCCATCCGGGCCGAGGTCGCCACCTTGGCCGTCCGGCTCGAAGGCGAGCGCCTCGCGCCCGCGTTGCGGGGCTTCGCCGACGAGGTGGCGGACCCGACGATGGACCTCGTCGTCGCGGCGCTCGTGCTCGCAGCCGAGCACCAGGCGTCCCGGCTCGGCGAGCTGCTCGGATCGCTCGCCCAGGCCGCTCGGGACCAGGCCACCATGCGCCTGCGGGTCGAGGCCGGCAGGGCCCGGTCGCGCACCTCGGTCAAGGTCGTCGTCGGGGTGACTGCCGGCCTCGCCTTGGGCCTCGCGGTGCTGAACCGCTCCTACCTCGCCCCGTATGACTCCGCGCTCGGCCAGCTCGTGCTGCTGCTCGTCGGTGCGATGTTCGCAGGCGCGTTCGTCTGGCTCTCCCGCATGACCCGGCCGAGCGCCCCCGAGCGGTTCCTCGCCAGAGCCACCGAGCTCACGGTTCCCGAGCCCACGTCGAGGATCGCGCCGTGATCACCGCGCTGGCCTTGGGCGCTGGCACCGGGCTCGGGATGTGGCTGGTCGTGCGAGGCTTGTTCCCGCCCCGGCCCTCCCTCGCCGAGGCGCTCGCCCAGCTGAAGCGGGTGCCCGAAGCGGCCCCGGTGCTCGCCCCGGTCTCCGAAGGCGGTGTCGCCGCCCAGCTCGGCCGTCCGATCGCCGAGCTGCTCGGCCATCTGGGGGCTGGGTGGCTGGTGCCGGGGAGGATCCGCCAGGACCTCGCCGTTCTCGATCGCAGTCCCGAGCGCCACCTCGCCGAGAAGGTCACGCTGTGCCTGGTCGGCCTCCTCCTCGTCCCCACGTTCGCCGCGCTGCTCACCCTCGGCGGCGCCGACCTTTCCCTCGCCCTGCCGCTGTGGGCGGCGCTGGTGCTCGCAGCGGTCGGCTTTGTCGTCCCGGATCTCGGCATCCACGCAGATGCCAACCGCAGGCGGCGGGACTTCCGCCACGCGCTCTCCAGCTTCTTGGATCTCGTCGTCGTCGCCCTGGCCGGCGGCGGCGGGGTGGAGAGCGCGCTCGCCGACGCGGCGAGCATCGGGGCCGGGTGGCCGTTCGCCTACCTACGCCGGGCCCTCGACCAGGCCCGCCTCGCCCGCGAAGCCCCCTGGACCGCCCTCGGCCGGCTCGGCGAACAGCTCGGTGTCGGCGAGCTGTCCGAGCTCGCCGCCTCGGTCGCGCTCGCGGGCACCGAAGGGGCGAAGGTCCGCGCCAGCCTGGCGGCCAAGGCGACCTCGCTTCGCACCCACCAGCTCGCCGAGGCCGAGACCGCCGACCAGGCCGCCTCCGAGCGCATGAGCCTCCCCGTCGTATTGCTCTTCGCCGGTTTCTTGCTCTTCATCGGGTTCCCCGCCGTCGAACGCGTCCTCCACAGTCTCTGACCCCACAACCACCAGCAAGACCGAGCAGAAAGGAAGGCCCATGCCGTGTTCTACGAACTGATCGTCATCCGGCACCTCTTCGAGGTGCTCGGCGCCCGCTGGCGGGCGCTTCGCGCCGATCCCGAGGCCGGGTACTCGACCGAGACGGTGATCGTCACCGCCCTCTTGGCAGCCTTGGCGCTGACGGCGGTCGGGATCATCGTGGCCAAGGTGATCGCCAAGGCCAACAGCATCACGACCGGCCCCTGAGCCCGCCGTGGTCAGCTACGCGCGCCGCCGATGCCGGCGAGATCACCGGCATGAGGGCCGCCGGCGCGCCCGGTGGGGTGGGGAGACCGGTGCGGTCGCCGCCGAGTTGGTCATTGCCACCCCGCTGCTGTTGCTGCTCGTCCTGGGCGTCGTCCAGTTCGCCCTGTGGGAGCACGCCACCGGCATCGCCGAGGCAGCGGCCCAGCAAGGCCTGTCGGTTGCCCGCCTCCAAGGCGAGAGCGCCCAAGCCGGCACGGCCGAGACCGACAGCGTCCTCGCCCAGCTCGGCACCGGCGTGCTCGTGGGCCCTCAGGTGACCGCCACGCGCACCGCCGCCACCACGACCGTCGTGGTCAGCGGGCGCGCCGAGAGCGTCGTCGGGATCTTCTCCCTGCCCGTGCGAGCCACCGCCGTCGGCCCGACCGAGCCACCGCCTCCAGTTGCGGGAGCCGGGCCATGAGAAGGCGAGCCGTCACCGGGCATGCCGGGGCCAGCCCCAGGTCGAGTGGTGGCCGGTCGCGTGTTCGAGGGTGCCTTCGCGACGAGCGGGGGGCGGTCGCCACCGAGCTGGTGCTCCTCACCCCGCTGCTCATCGTGCTGTTGCTGTTCGTCGTCGCTCTCGGACGCCTGGCCGGGGCGCGGATCAACGTCGACGGGGCGGCCGCCCAAGCCGCGCGGGCCGCGTCGATCGCCACCACCCCCGCCGGGGCCAGCGCTGCTGCGCAGCAGACCGCGACCGCTGCCCTCGGCTCGGACCACGTCACCTGCGCCACCCTCAAGGTCACGACGAGCACCGCCGGGTTCTCCCCCGGCGGATCGGTGAGTGTCACCGTCAGCTGTTCCGTCGCGCTGAGCGACCTGACCGGGCTGTCCCTCCCCGCCTCCGAGCACGTCACCTCGACCGCGATCTCGGTCATCGACGCCTACCGCTCGGCGCCGTGATCGGCGTGACCGTCACCTACCGCAGGCTGCGCCGGTGCGGCGGCGAGGAGGCCGGGATGGTCACCGCCTTCGTCGTCATCTTCACCTTGGCGCTCCTCGCCATGGCCGGACTGGTTCTCGACGGCGGCCTCGCCTTGGCAGCCAAGGTGCAGGCCATCGACGCCGCCCAGGCAGCTGCTCGTGCCGGCGCCCAGGCCATCGACATCCCCACCTACCGGGCCACCGGCCAGATCACCCTGGATCCGGCCCAGGCCACCGCAGACGCCCAAGGGTTCCTCGCCGCGGCCGGCGAGCACGGCAGCGTCACCGTCGCCGGTGAGACCGTCGAGGTCACCGTCACGATCACCCAGCCGACCCAGATCCTCTCGGTCGTCGGTGTCGACCAGCTCACCGTCACCGGCGCCGGCAGCGCCACCGCCCAGCAAGGACCCTGATGAGCGCCCGTTGGATGGCCCGTCCCGCACGCCTCGCCAAGGGCCTCGGCGCCCTCGCGCTCCTCGCTTCCCTCGTTGGCGGCATCCCCTGGGCGCTGTGGCACTACGTCGGCTGGCCTCTCCCGCACCACGTCCCTTCCACGGGTCAGATCGGCCACGTGCTCACCGAGCACGGCATCGCGGGGCGAAGCCTCGTCGACGTGCTGGCGGTCGTCGTGTGGATCACCTGGGCGGTCCTCGTCGCCTCGGTCGCCGCCGAGATCCCCGCCGCGCTCGCCGGGCGGCGTGCCCGGCGCCTCCCGGTCGCAGGCGTCTTCCAGCCGCTCACCGGACGCCTCGTCGCAGCCGTCGCCGTCGCCTGCCTCGCCCTTGCCCCCCGGCCTGCCCATGACACCACGACCGCGCCGGCGGCTCTCGGCCTGGCCGCCGTGCGCCGCCCGGTGGCCGCCCTCGTCCTCAGCTCCGACAGACAGCCGCTCTCGTACCGAGCGCCGCCCACGTCGCCACCTGGGGCCAACACCGCGGAGACGGGCACCGCGCCGCCAGGCACACCTGCGCCCGGACCGGTGGCGGGCGCGACTCGCGCTTACGTCGTCCGACGCGGCGACACCCTCTGGGGCATCGCCGAGCGAGAGCTCGGCGACCCGCTGCGCTGGTCGCAGATCTACGCCCTCAACGTTGGCCGGCCCCAACCGGGCGGGGTCACCCTCACCGACCCGCACTGGATCGACCCCGGCTGGACCCTGCTCCTGCCGACTCCGGCAGGGACAGCGCCGGCGACAGCGAGGTCATCACCGCCGTCTTCGTCCCCGGCGCCCCCGCCGGGACAGGCGCCTCCCGGTCCGGGCGCTACACCGACCACCACCCTTCCGCCCACCGCGACTTCGCCAACCACGGCCGTTCCACCTCCGGCGGGACCGCCGGCGCGCCCGGTGCCGACCAGCACTGTGCCGGATCGGACTGGACACCGAAGGGCCCCAGCACCGGTGAACGGCACGTCGCTGCATCCGGCGGATCGCGGTCTCGACCCGGTCCGCCTTCCTTCGGGTTCGGTGGTCGCCGGCTCGTTCGCCGCCGGTGTCCTCTCGGCTGTCGCGCTCGGCCGGCTGCGCCGCCGCCACGCCTACCGCTACCACCCGCCCGAACCCGGACGAGACTTCGGCCCGCCACCGCTGCGCCCGGTGTTGCGCCACCTCGCCCGGGTGGCAGCCGCCCACGACGAGGACGACGCCGCGGCCCTCGCTGGCACCGGAGGCGATGGCACAGCCGGTACCGATGCGACCGGCATCGATGCACGCGGCACCGCTGGGGCCGACTCGGCGCTCGACCACGCGGAGGGCCGCCAGCACCCGGGCTACCTCGAGGTCGGCACCCGGGGCGGCCAAGCCGTCTCGATCGAGTTCACCGACCTTTCGGGTGTCGCGATCTGCGGCCCGGCGGCCGACGACATCGCCCGGGCGCTACTCGCCGGGCTGGTCGTGCGGGCGGGACCCGGTGCCGCTGAGATCCTCTGTGCCACCGAGACCGCCGAGCGCCTCCTGCCCGGCACCGGCATCGGCACCGGCATCGGCACCGATCCGGCCGTCCGGCTGGTCGCGACGCCGCTCGAGGTGGCCCGGGTGGTCGAGGCCGATCGGATCGCCCGGACCCGGCGCCTCGACGCAGTGGGAGCGAGGGATGCCGCGAGCTTCCGAGAAGAGCACCCCGAGAACCCCCTGCCGCTGCTCCTCGTGGTCGCCGACGCGCCTCCCGGCGAGTCGGCGGGACGGTGGACGGCGCTGTGCGCCGGTGCGGCCCGCCTCGGTATCGCCGTCGTCTTCCTCGGCGACACCCCAGCCGCCACCGGACGGCTGGCGACCGACCTTGCCCGCACGGTCACCGATGCCGCGCCGCCGAGGCTCGCCGCGGTCTTCGCCGGTGCCGAGCTGTTCGGCCTCGGCGCCGAGGAAGCCGTCGAGCTGCTCGGCTCTGTCTTCGATGCCAGCAACCTCGATGCCATCAACATCGGTGCCAACAGAGCGGACGGGCGAGACTGCGACGAGCCTGGTCAGGCCGAGGCGCTCACCCGCGTGATCCCTCTCGACAACACTGACGAGGCCCCGCTCCCGACTCCGGAGGCTGCAGTGCCCTGGCCCGAGCTGGCCTCAGCGGCCGAGGCTGCGGTGCGCCCGCTGCGAGTGGAGATCCTTGGACCGCCCCGGATCACCGTGTCCGGGATGGCGGTGGCGAACGGGCTTCGCAGCCGGGCGAAGATGCTGCTCGCCTGGTACCTGTGCCGGCCCGAGGGCGCCACCGCCGAGCAGGCGGTCGACACCCTGTGGCCCGACACCGCGCCCGACGGGGTCCTCAAGCAGTTCTGGCGCTCCCTTGGCGACTTGCGCGCCGGGCTGCGGGGCTCGGACGGCGGCACCCCCGAGGTGCTTGAGAAGACCGGCGAGCACTACCGGGCGAAGCACGAGGAGATCAGCTGCGACCTGTGGGACTTCCAGGCAGCCCTCGCAGATGCCGCCCGATCACGCGACGACGAGACCGCCCGCCAGGCGTTGCGCCGTGCCATAGATGCCTACCGGGGCGACCTGCTCGACGGAGCGGAGGATCCCTGGGTCGAGCCGGTCCGCCAGGACCTGCACCGCCGGGCCCTCGATGCCCACCTGCGCCTCGCCGAGCTCGACGAGCACGCCGGCCACAGCGACGCTGCGATCGACACCTTGGAGCGGGCGGTCGAGCTCGACCGCTACGCCGAGGAGCCCTACCGCCGTCTCATGGTCCTCCACGCCGAGCACGGCCGGCCCGACGCGGTCACCGCCACCTGGAAGCTGTTGCACCGCCGCCTGGCCGAGATCGACCTTGATATCGAGGCAGCCACCGTCAACCTCTACCGCACCCTTGCAGCCACGGGGCCGAGCGACGCCCCCCGGCCGATCCGGCTGCGGTCGTGACTGACAGCCGGACCTTTCCCGGCATCGATACACCCACCCGGATCGCCGCCACCTGCGCCGTGGGCGTGGCGACCGAGGCGGTCATCTTCCTTCGCTTCGGCTGGGCTCCGCCCCTTGCTGCCTACCTCTGCTTCGGCGCGGTCGCCACCGTGGTGAGCGCCAGCGACCTCGCGGTGCGTCGCGTCCCGAACGCGGTCGTGCTCCCCGGTCTCGCCTGCGGCGTGGCGCTGCTCGCTCTCGGCTCTGGCCTCGACGCCACATGGCGGTCGTTGGCCCGGGCCGGGATCGCCATGGTGGTGCTCGCCGGCTTCTACCTCGCACTCGGGCTTGCCTTCTCCTCGGGGATGGGGATGGGCGACGTGAAGTGGGCGGCCGTCGTCGGCCTCTACCTCGGCTGGCTGGGCTGGGCGGCAGTTGCGACCGGGACGCTGCTCGCGTTCCTGGCCGGCAGCCTCTTCGTGATCGGGCGGCGCTTTGCCAGACCAACGGACCATCGAACCCCCCTGCCATTCGCGCCCTTCATGGCTGGCGGCGCGTTGGTCGTCATGCTTGCCGTCCGATGAGGCGACCGGTACCGCCGAGCCGGCGCGCCCGCACCGATGGCGTCTGGCGTCCGGCAACTCAGCGCAGGGCCTCGCCGATCAGGTCAGCCAGGGCGAAGTTCGCCGCCGCCTTGGCGAACCTGCGTCCAGCCGGCGGACGCAGCACCACGGTCGTCACGCCCGCCGCGGCCAGGTGGCCGAGGATCATGGCCAGCTCGCGCCGGTTGGGCGAGAGCCGCTCGTAAGAGTCGAGGACCACCACGTCGAAGTACGCGGGGGCATCGCGAAGCATCCGGGACAGTCCCGGCCGGTCACCCCGGACACCCGCGAGCTGGTCCACATAGGTTGCGACGTGTCGCCAGCTCGGCTGTCGGGCGATCCGGGCGGCGAGGTGGCCCACCTGTCGGTCCAGCCTGGCCCGGCCGGCGCGACCGGGGGCCTCTCGGGCGTAGATGGCAACTCGCCACATGGCGTCTCCTTTCTGGTAGTGCGTCGTTGGTGAGGAGACCTCTGCGTGCACGAGAAAGCAAGGCAGGAGCAGCGGGACCTTGCGCCTCCCGCTGCTCGCCAGGCCCGGCGGCCTCGCCCGTGGACATGTGGTGCCCTGGGTGGCAGCGCCGGCCTGGTAGCGAGCCTTCTCGTAGCGATGAGCTGCTCGATCGAGTCTGAGATCATGGATAGATGGGCAGCCCGAAGCCACGTCGGCGCCGGCATGGACGTCGTACACCGCCGCCGTCTCGACGGGCGGCAAGTCCCCGCGTCCTGGACTGGACGGCCCTCAAATGGCAGAGCGTCGATCGAGCACTTGCCCTGTTCGAGCCGGTCTCGGTGGTGGCACTGCTCTCCGCCGCGGTGGACTCACCCTCGTGCGGGCACCGCCTGCCGTCGCTCTCGCTCCTCTGGGCGAGGGCTGTCACCCGACCCCCCGACGGCAACACTCCTGCCCGGCCGCCAGACCTGCAGCGCCTTCTCGGCTCCGCTCGAAAGACCGCTCCCCAGCTTCGCTTCCTCGAAGACTGCTGGCAGGCCGACCCGCGCCTCGTTGTGCGTCACCCGGTGGGAGAGCAACGCCTGCGCATCCATCCGGGCGCCTACAGCGACCCGTCCCAGACGCTGCGCGTCGTAGCGTCGACCGCGGCCGCGATTGACGACTTTGTCATGGATCGCCACGGCTTCTCGCTCTCGGATCTTCTCGACGCCGCTCTGCACTACTGCGACTGGCGCCTCGCCCGGATTGCCCCGGCGTGGCCTACCGGACCGCTGGCTCGTGACGAGCCCGAGCCCGACGACGAGGACCTACGGCGCCGGATCAAGCGGATCGCCACGACGCCGGTGTCCCTGCTCGACGAAGAACTCGACGCGGCACTCTCGACACGGGCACCGCCTGAGACATGGACGTCGCGCTGTGCTCACCCCGAGCGTGCCGCCGCAGCATGGGAGTGGGCAACCGTTGCGAGCAACGGGCTCGAGATCGCTCTCGCTCCTGGCGCACAGACCTTCGGGGCGGCTCTTTGCATAGCCACGGCTGCCGGTCCTCGAGCGCTCCCAGCGGCGCTCGTGATCAGCGCGCTCGCCGCGGCCTCCGGGCTGCTGGCCGACGGGGCGGCCGGCGACGTAGCCAGTGCGCGAAGGATGCAGGCCATCACCGAAGGCCGTGCGCTCTCCATGCTTCGCCCCCCCGGACAGGTTGTCCCCCAGGTCGGCCCTCGCCTCCCGGCCCCCGCGGTGGATTCGTCGCCGGGCCCCGGTCTCGGAATGGTGCTGCTCCCCGCCGCCCGGCACGCCTTTGCGATCGCGATCGCGAGCAGCCTTGGCGCGAGACAGCTCGGACAAGCACTCGACGAAGCCGACGCCATCCTCGCCGGCATTGGCGTGGACCAGGTCAGGAGCAGCGGCGTACCGCTGGACGCCAGCGGCACGCTGAGCCGTCTCGTCGTCTACGGCGGACCACTCCACAAGCAAGGGCCAAGCCGGAACGGGTGCATCCATGTGCATGTCGAGGATCTCGCGTCATTCGTGCTCGACGCCCATCAGTCAGAGCTTGGCTTGGACCTCTTCTACCAGTTCCTCGACGAGGTCACGACCATGCCGGGGGTAGACGACCCCTTCTGGCTCGACTTCGCCGACGTCTGGCGTCACTGGAGGCGCCACGGCGTAATCAACCCGACGGGAGTGGTGGGCGTCGCGCTTGCAGTTGACCCGACGCCTGACGACACGGCATGGAGGACCTCGGCGGTCTGGGAGCCGATCGACTCGGTACTCACCGACGCCCACCTCCCCCCGGTCTCCGAGTGGTACATCGCGAAGCTCGACGAGCCCGGTCAGGCGACGCTGTGGAGCGCGAACCGAGAGGCCTGCCTCGTCCTCTTCGAGCCGCCGCTGCTCGTCTCAGCAGCACTTGACGAGGCGCTTTCAGATCTCGGGCTCGACCCGACCTTCGCGCTCGGAGTCGCCGACGGCCTGCTGCTCACGTGCCTGCGGTCCCCAGCAGTTGCCGACGCCCTCGCCATGCCGGGGCGCCGGCCGTTGCTGGTAGTGCTCGGGTTCACGACCGAGAGACCGCCAGGCTCGAGCGACGACCATGTCGGGATCGGGGTGAGCACCTCAGAATCGCCGCGACCGGTCGTTGATCTCCTGCTCGGACCGGACTGGCTCGAGCTGCTGGGCGCTCATCCCCGCGACGCCCACCTTGTGCTCGGCCAAGCCCTCCTCCACTGCGTCGAGCAGGTCACCGGACGAGGTCCAAGCAAAGAGTGGGATGCGATCCGCGCCAGCTTCCTCGCCGCCTGGGAGGCAGCCCCGCCGGTCGCCATGATCCACTTCGCCGAGACGACGATCGACTACCGAGCCAAGGGCCAGGTGTCGCTTCCGCGCTCGCACGCCAGCTCGGCTCGTGCCCGACGGCTGCTCGCCCGGGCAGTCCTTGCAGAGGGGATAGCCCCGGGCCGCTTCGCGGGTGATGCCGCCGCGGCACTCTGCCGAGACCGGATCATCCCTGCCATCGACGCGGCGCTCAAAGAGCTCATCGCCCCGTGGTCGAAGGACGCGGTGCTCGCCGTCGCCGAGCACCTGAACGATGCCCACGGCGAGCGAGCACGGGCAGCAGGCGAGCTGGAGCGCGCGCTTGCAGCCCCATGGGCGGAGACCTGGCGGTCCCTGGCATTGGATGCCCCCGAAGCAGCAGAGCACACCCGACCACTGGAGGTGTTGTTGGAGCTGTTGATCGCAGACCCGCCGATGGGCCTGATCGTGCCCGACCGGTTCGACATCGCCGAGGCAACCGATCTCGCGCATCTCGCTATCGAGATCAGGACCACCCTCGCCGGTGTCGATCAGGGGATCCATTCCCTCGCCGTCTTGGTCGAGGACGGTGGGATCACCCATGTCATCCCGGGACCGAGCCTGCACCCAGGCGGGCCCGACGCCGCACGCCACCTCGCTCCGCTCAGGTTCGACCTCGGGTCCTACCTGGCGGCCAACCGGAAAGACCGCTTTCGCACCCGACCCGACACGGTCATCCCGGGCGAGGCAGGCGCACCCGTTCGCATCGACACCGACCGCCAGCGCACCGCTCAGGCGTTCCGCTCCCTTTCAGAAGCTGAGGGTCTCCCCAAGAGATTGCTCGTCGCCGACAAGAAGATGCGCGCGGCGTGTGGAACGGGCTTCGACGGCCTCAGCGCCGTGCTCGGTACGGCTGTCACCTGGAGGGCCGGCGACGACCACGTCGCGCTGGTCCCGCGCGCAAAGCTACGATCCGCAGCCCTCGAATGGTCGCAGCTTCCCGAGGCGGAAATCGACGCGGCGCTCGGCCGGCTCGTGCTCGACCCCGAGGCTCTACGCGCAGAAGGCGTCTCCTACTGGGAACAAGAACGCCGACGGCACCGTC
This sequence comes from Actinomycetes bacterium, assembly GCA_021810205.1. Taxonomy (GTDB): domain Bacteria; phylum Actinomycetota; class Acidimicrobiia; order Acidimicrobiales; family RAAP-2; genus JAJYVT01. Next base: position 881 of record JAJZJC010000085.1, on the reverse strand, counting down.
TGGCCATCTCGCCGCTGGCCCTTGTCGGCGAGGACCTCGTCGTCATGCCGTGGCGGATCTTCGCGACCCAAGGCATCTACGCCGGGTACTTGGAAGACGGCCGCCTCCCGTGGCATCCCTCCGATACCCCCGACTCGGTCGTCAATGCCCTTGTCGACTACCGCAAGATCGCGAACCAGGCGCTGGAACGCGAAGCCGACGACGTTGCCGGCGCGTTCGGGATGCCGCATCGAGCCAACATCGAACCCCACCAGGCTGCAGCGCTTGGGCTGGAGCTTCCCGGCGAGATCGACCTGCTCGTGGCCGATCCGAGCCGCGGCCGGCTGTGGGTCTGCGAGGTGAAAGACGTCTACGCTGCGGTCTCCCCGGCAACGATGCGAAGGCGCCTCGACAAGTTCCTCGACGCCAAGGACGGCCACGTCGCCCAGCTCAGCCGTTCAGCCCGTGCGGTAGCGGGCAATCCGGACGCCGCAGCGAAGCTTCTCTCGGCCCCGTCACCGGCTCAGCCGTGGAGAGTGCTCCCGCTCATGATCACCCGCCGGGTGGAGCCGGCCGCGTTCGTCGAGGGCGTTTCAGTCACGTTCACCGTCCTCGCGGACCTCGCTGACACCCTCCGCTCGGAAGTCGATCCCGAGAGTGGCCACACGCCAGGCTGGTAGCCGAGGCGACACTATGCCAACTTGCCGTGGTCGACGGGCCCGCCTTCACAGGACTTCACCTGCTCGCCGGTACGGTCGAGGGGTCGCGATGCGCTGCACGCGGGCGCCGCTCAGGCGCACCAGGTCCGACCCCGAGAGCTCGAGTGACCGGTCCCTCCGCCCGCTCCCACAGAGCACCCGGCGGCTCCGGGCCACCTCGTGGTCGACGACCACCGCAGCTTC
>JAJZJC010000084.1 GCA_021810205.1 Actinomycetes bacterium | reverse complement strand
CACCTCGGCGGGCGAATCCGTTGGGCGAATCCGCACCAAGATACGCACGTGGTCGGACATCACCTCACGAGCCACGATCTGCCAGCCGTTCTCAGCGCCAATCTCGTCGAGCAGCTCGTTCAGGCATTGCACCACCCGACCACCGAGCACCCGTTTGCGGTATTTGGGGCACCACACGGCATGCAGACCCAGCGAGCTGACTCCACCGGCTGTGCGGCGAAAGCGAGCGTCTGGCATGACCAGAGCAACCTACAGCCGGGGTGTGACACTCACGGGGAAGGTCGGGCCTGCGCCCAGAGCCCCGATTCCCCTGACGGCTGAAGCCGCCAGTCCCTTCGGGGCGATCTGATGGAGGTCGCCGAGCACAGCGCCGCAACGCTGTCCTCCATGCTCGCAGAAGGCGAGATCAGTGCGGTGGAGATCGCCGCTGTGCTGATCGACCGGATCGACGCCGTCGACGTGCGCGGGCCGGCGGTGCGCAGTGTCTTGGAGCTCGCTCCCGACGCGCTCGACGTCGCTGCCGAGCGTGACGCCGAGCGCCGCGCCGGGCGGGTGCGCGGGCCGCTCCATGGCGTCCCCGTCCTCGTGAAGGACAACATCGACACGGCAGCGCCGCTCCACACGACCGCCGGCTCGCTCGTCTTCGGCGACTGCGCGCCGGCGACCGACGCCCCGCTCGTCACGGCGCTGCGTGCAGCCGGCGCGGTCGTCTTGGGCAAGACGAACCTGTCGGAGTGGGCGAACTTCCGCGGCCGACCCTCGTCGAGCGGCTGGAGCGCCGCGGGCGGCCAGACGCGCAACCCGCACGTCCTGGATCGCAGTCCCGGCGGATCGTCGGCCGGTTCGGGCGCGGCCGTCGCGGCGCGCCTTGCCCCGCTCGCGGTGGGCACCGAGACCGACGGCTCGATCATCTGCCCCGCCGCGGCGTGCGGGGTGGCCGGGCTGAAACCGACGGTCGGGCTCGTGAGCAGGACCGGGATCGTGCCCATCTCGTGGTCCCAAGACACCGCGGGACCGATGGCGAGGAGCGCCCGCGACATCGCGCTCCTCCTCGAGGTGCTCTGCCGAGCGGTCGACGACGGAAAGGACCAGGCGGCGCGGCGCGCCCGACGACCCGAGTCGTACCGGACGGACTTCTCGGCGCTCCTCGGCGACGGAGGCCTCGTGGACATAGGCGTCGGCGTGGTGCGCGACACGCGAGCTCCCGGCCACCCGGCGACTGCGGCGATGTTCGAGTCGGCGCTCGAGGCGCTCGCGGCGACCGGCGCGCGCATCGTGGACCCCGTGGGGGCCCTGCCCGGCGACGACGAGCTCTCAGATCGTGAGCTCACGGTGCTCACGAGTGAGTTCGGTATCGGCGCGCGCGCGTACTTCGAGTCCCGCGCCGCCGGGAGCCCGCAGGGCGCGCGACTGGCGCGCACGCTCGACGACGTGGTGGCCCACATCCGCGCGGAGCCCGCAGAACGCGTCGACCTCTTCGCGACCGATCTGCTCGAGCTGAGCGCACGATCGGGCGACCTGGACGCTGGGGCCTACCCACGCGCGCTCGAGGAGAACCGGCGCGTCGCCCGAGACGCGTTGGACGAAGCCTTCTCGACGCACGCCGTCGACGTGCTGGTCGCTCCGGCGATGCCGCCAGCGTGGCCGATCGACCACGTGCTCGGCGACCATCTCGTGACCGCGGCCTGGTCGGTCGCCGCGGTGGCGGGCTATCCATCGGCGACGCTGCCGATGGGCATGGTGCACGGCCTGCCGGTCGGCGTCGCGCTGCTCGGCCCGGCGTGGTCGGAGGCGCGCCTCCTGCGGGTGCTGCACGCGCTCGAGCACGCGCTCGGCGCGGCGCGCACCATGCCGATGCCCGCCTTCGAGACCAGCATCGGCGTGAGCGCCTGAGTCCCGGCGACCGGGGACTTCCTGCGGCGACGCCACCGCGCGGCGGGCGCAGACAGTCGCGCGTGCGGTCCCCCTACGATGTTCGGCGTGCGCAGCCAGGAGACTGTCGGCGCCCGGCGCCCGGCGAGCGACGAGCTTCGCGACGCTGTCTCGCGGCTGCGCTGGTACCACAAGATGGACATCGGCGGCGTGCGCACGCCGGGCGTGAGCGACACCCGCCGCGCTCTGCCGCGCCTGCACCTGCCGGACTCCCTCGAGGGCAAGTCCGTGCTGGACGTGGGCGCGTGGGACGGCTTCTACTCCTTCGAAGCCGCCCGCCGCGGTGCCCGGCGCGTCCTCGCCACGGACTCGTTCGCGTGGGACGGGAGCTCGTGGGGCTCGCAGGAAGGGTTCCTGCTCGCCCGAAAGGCACTGGGCCTCGAGACCGCCGTGGAGGCCCGCACGATCGACGTGCTCGACCTCGGCCCCGAGACCCTCGGCGAGACGTTCGACGTCACGCTCTTGCTCGGCGTCCTCTACCACCTCCGGGACCCCGTCACCGCCCTCGAGCGCGTGGCAAGCGTCACCCGCGAGCTGCTGGTTCTCGAGACCGAGACGGCCCTCGGCTGGCTCGCGACGCCTGCCGCGCGCGTGTACCCGGCGGCAGAGCTGAACCACGACGACACGAACTACTTCTCGTTCAACCAGTCAGCGCTCGAAGGGCTCCTGCGGCATGTCGGCTTCCCCGCCGTCAGCGTCGTGTACCGCACGCCGCTCTCCCGTCGCCTCGCGCGCACCACCTGGCTGGGCGTGCGCGGTGAGCCGCTGCGCTCGGCCTTCCGCTCCGCACGCATCGTCCTGCACGCGCGCCGGTCCCCGGCGCCCGACATCGATCCCGGAGCGCTGCCGTGAGCCCTCCTGCGAGCCACCGCCACCACCACCGCAAGCGACCCGTCGTGCGTTCGCTCTTCGTCCTCTGCGCCATGGTCGTCCTTGCCGCGCTCGTCGCGCTCGGCCTCGGCGCGGCGGCACACGGGCGGTCGGGCGGCGGCAGCGGGCATCACCCCACCGCGCACCGCAACGGGCACCGCGCGGCGCACCGCAGCGGGCCCGGGACCACGTCGAAGACCGGGCCCGGCTCGGCGACAACGTTCCTCGGTCCCTACGGCGTCGAGTCCAAGGCGATCATCGCCCAGAACCAGAAGCCCGGCACGACGGCGTGGGAGCTGCACCCGTCGGGAACGGGGTCGATCGCGGGCTTCGCGAACACCACCTATGCGTCCATCGGACAGACGGTGACGCTCTACGTCACAACCACAGCGCCCACCTTCCACGTCATCGCCTACCGGATGGGCTACTACCAAGGCAAGGGCGGCCGAGAGATCTGGCGCTCGCCCACGCTCGAGGGGGTCAGGCAGCCAAGCTGCCCGGTGACGCCGACAGTCAACATGGTCAGCTGCACGAACTGGACGCCGTCGGTGAAGGTCCACATCACCAAGGCGTTCTTCCAGGGGGACTACCTCTTGAAGCTCGTGGGATCGGGCAACCAGCAGAGCTACATCCTGCTCACCATCTGGCAGCCCTCCGACCACGCCCCCTACCTGATGATGGCACGGAGCCTCACCGAGCAGGGCTGGAACACCTACGGCGGCTACTCGTACTACACCGGCCACGGCCCCTGCACGCTCGGGCAGACGAGCTCCTACCCCCAGTGCAACCGGGCGCGGATCGTCTCCTTCGCCCGTCCCTTCGCCACAGGCAACGGCGCGTCCGACTTCCTCGGCAGCGAGTACCCGCTCGTCCGCTTCATGGAACAGCACGGGCTCGCCGTCGCCTACTGCACGGACATCACCGTCAGCGCGCACCCCGGCCTCCTTGCCCATCACAAGGTGCTGCTGTCGCTCGACCACGACGAGACCTGGACGTCCTCGGAGCTGACGGGAGTGAAGTCGGCCGTCGCCCACGGCATGAACGTCGTCTTCTTCGGTGCGGCGCCGATCGTGCGCCACGCTCGGCTGCAGTCGTCGCCCCTCGGGCCCGACACCGAAGAGGTCGACTACCGGACAGCCACAGAGGATCCGCTCCACGCAAGCGGCAACCCGATGACAGTCACGGGCAACACCTGGGCGACACCGCCGACCAACGTCTCGGTCACAAGCTTCGTCGGCTCGGAGTACAGCGGGTTCGTCCTGCCCACAGTCTCCGCCCTGCCGTTCACGGTGTACCAGGCCACAGCGTGGATCTTCGCCGGGACGGGGCTCCACGACGGGCAGAGCATCCCGAACGTGATCGGCTCGGACATCAACCACCTGAACCCGACAGCAGAGCCAGCCGACGTGCAGGTCTTCGGGCACTCGCCGCTCCCGCTGGCCGACGTCTACACGAACCAGGGGAACTGGAACGGCGTCACGTACTCCGACATGACCTACTACACGGTGCCCGGGAGCGGCGCGGGGATCTTCGAGAGCGGCACGGTGAACTGGATCAACGCCATCAACCCCTGCGCCGTCGCCGGGGGGACATGCACGAACGCACCGATCGCCAAGATCACCGGCAACCTGCTCGACGCGATGGGCCGCGGCCCGGCGGGGAAGCTCCATCCCTCGGTCCCCAACTGGAAGACAGTGACGCCGCCGGGCTCTTGACGCCCTCGCCGGCCCGCATCGCCGCGCGTCAGCCGAGCAGGTCGAGCGAGAGTGTGTTCGCGACGCCCTGGGTGACCGCTTCGACGCCGCCGAAGATCGTGAGATGCGTGACGACCTTGCCGTCGATTCCCGTCGTCCCCGCTTGGTTCAAGAACGAGGTGAGGTATGGCCCGACGGTCCCAGGACCCTCGGTGAGCAGCAGCGGTTCGGGGGAAGTGCGTGCGGGCCCGTCGGCCGCCACCACCGCTCCAGCCAGCCCGTCGGTGTAGAAGTCCCCTCGAGCGACCGCGACACCCCCCGTCGCCGGCCAGCCCAACCCGACGGCGGTGCTGGCGGCGCCGAGCTCGCAACGCGCGAGCTCGGCCGCGGTCTGCGTGGCATCGGCGCCGGCAACGCGAAGCGCCGAGAACCCGTCTGCTTCGAGCGCGCTGACGACCGCGTCGGAGATCGCGAGCGGTCCCCCCATCACCACGACCTGGGCGATGCCGAGCTGGCGCAGCGTGGAGAGCGCTTGGGAAGAGAGCGATGTCGGGGTGCTGAGCACGATGGGCAGGCGGTCCGCGTAGGCAAGCGTGCTGGCGGACTCGGCGTCTTGGAAGGTGGCGCCCGTCGCGAGCACGGCGGTCGGGATCGCGGCGGTGCTCGGTGGCGCTGTGGACGCGTTGCCCGCGCTCATGTTGTACACGCCCTGGCCGCCCGACGCGCTCGTGCCCCCGTAGGCGCCGGAGAGGTTCAGCGCGCCCACGTCGCTGCTCGCGGGCGTCTCGGCGACCATCTCGGCAGTGTCGTACTCGGTGGCACCTCCGATGCGTGAGACCTGCAGCTTCTGTGTGCCGGCGAGCGCGCTCGCGCCCCCGCAGGCATACGCGTTCGTCCCCTGGAGCTCGCCGACGACCGCCTGGGAGATCGCGAGCGTCCCCCCGAGCACGTAGACGTGGGTGATCCCCTCGTCGCGGATCGTGTTCAACGTCGTGGCTGTGAGCGAGGTCGGGGCCGTGAGCAGGGTGCCCGTGCTGAGCGTGCTGGCGAGATAGGCGCTCGACAGGGCGTCGGGGTACGTCGCGTTGGTCGCCAGCACGATGGCACGTGTCGTTGTCGAGGGCCCTGGGCACTGCCCGGAGGCACTGGGGAACGCGGCCGTGAGCTCCGCCGCCGCGGTGGCGTCCGCTGTCGTGCCGTCGATGCGCGCGGGCACCTCGATGTAGTGGTCGGTGAAGCTCGTCCCTGTCGCCGAGGAGACCGGTCCCGACGCCGAGATCACCGACCCTGTTGTGTCGTACATGGCGAACGCGCCCAGCGCCGTCGGCGCGCCCAGCGCGCCGGAGCTCTGCGCCACCTCGAGGTTCGTGAAGCGCGTGGTGCCGTAGTCCGCGAGCGTGTAGAGCGAGTACTGGCTGCCGTTCACGTAGGCCGGGCGCTCGGTGACCCATTCGGCCGAGGTCTCTGTCGACGCGTAGGTGAACGTGTGCTCGAACCTCCAGCCGGCGGTCTCGTCGGAGATGACGATGTCCCAGTTGTTCCCACCGACGTTGGTGAGCGACACCGACATGACGTCACCGGGCTTCACCGTGAAAGACGCTGTCCCGCCGACCGTGGCGGTCGATGTGACTGTGTAGGACTGGTTCGGCAGCATCTCGTACCAGGCGCTGTACGCAGTGGTGCCCGTTGTTGTCTGCACGGAGATCGTGCCTGCCTGGATGAGCGGCGCTGTTGTGCTCAATCCACCGATGCCCACCCATGTCGAGACCATCGCCAGGTGGTTCGACGCCGGCACCGCCGGCACGGTCCACGAGCCGCTGACGGCAGTGATCACGCTGCCCCGTTGGAACTCACCGGACCAGTTGAAGGTCTGTGTGTAGGTCGTCTGGGCACGCGCCGCCGACCCATTGGACACCGGCGCGGCGCCGCCGCCGGCGGCCGTCGCTGGAACCGGCGCGGGAGCGGCCGGCGCGGCACCGACCGAGGGCGCGGGCATGCGGGGATCGGGCCCACGATGGATGCCCGCCGGCACACCGCTTTGGACCCGAGGTCCCGTCGTGCCGACCGGGCCCGCGGGCACCGCCTCCGAACGACGCGACGATGCCCCGGCTGCCGGCACCCATCCCATCGACACGGCGACGATCGCTGCGAGACCGAGCGCCGCCGCGATCCTTGCGGCGGGCCGCTTCGGCAGATTCATGATCCCTCCTGCCCGCACTGAGCCTCACACGCTAGCGGCTCTGTGGCGTGCCACGGAATCGTTTCTGCCTTTGCAACGGCGCATCGTGGGTTGCTCGAGGGTGCGCGAACGGAGGCGCGAGGCAGCGGCGCGAGGCAGCGGCGCGAGGCCCATGATCGCGACGCCGGTGCCGAGTCGTCGTGTCGTCGTCGGGCACGAGCCGGTAGGACAGAGGGCGTGATCGAGACCGCGACGCGTCGCCGCATGGCATGCCGACCGCTCCACGCCGCGAGCGCGCGGTGACCGAGGCGCGCGCGGGTGGGCGCGCTGCTCGGCGCCGAGCGGCTCGGCGCGCTGTTGGGCACGAGACGCTGTATGCCGTGTATGCCGTGTGCGCGCGAGGCTGGCGCGGGCGAACGGCTCTCGAGGCGCCAGTCCCCGCCACGCGAGCCGACACTGCGATCGGAGAAGGGAACGCAGCGCTGAAACCACGGCGCCACGTCAGCCGCCCGAGCGCCACGTCACGTGACAGCCGCGTGCTACAAGTGGCCGGATGCGCGCTCGCTCCTCGGCAGCCGGAGTCCCGACCGCCTCGCTCGCCGTCGACCTGGAGGTCCCCGAGCGCAGCGCCGCTGCCGGTGCCAACCGATGAGCCAGGCGACGATCCCCGCCGCCAGCCGAGCCGGCCGCGTCTCGGTCCTGGCCGGATCCCTGCGAGGCTGAAAGGATGGGTCAGGTGGGAGACGGCGGCTCGACGACAGCTTCTTTCGCGCACTGCCACGTGCACACCGAGTTCTCGATCCTCGACGGCGCGAGCCGTGTCGACGACATCGTGGAAGCCGCGGCGGCAGACGGGCAGCCCGCCCTCGGCATCACCGACCACGGGAACATGTACGGCATCCTGCCGTTCTACGCTGCGTGCAAGAAGGCCGGCATCACCCCGCTGCTCGGGACCGAGGCCTACATGGCCTACGACCGGCGCGACGAGCGCATCACGCTGCGCGGCTCGACGGTCGACGACACCGGCGGAGACGTGGAGGGCGGCAGGAAGGCCTGGTACCACCTGACGCTCCTCGCGGAGTCGGACCGCGGCTACGCGAACCTCATCAAGCTCTCGAGCCGGGCCTTCCTCGAGGGCTACTACCGCAAGCCCAAGGTCGACTGGGAACTGCTCGCGGAGCACAGCGAGGGGATCGTGGCGACGACGGGGTGCCTCGGCGGCCACGTGGCCCAGAGCCTGCTTGCGGGCAACTTCGACGACGCGCTCCGAAAGGCGGGTCGCCTCCAGGAGATCTTCGGGCGCGACAACCTGTTCGTCGAGCTCCAGGACCATGGCATCGAAGAGCAGCACCGCACGAACCCCCAGCTCATCGAGATCGCGCGCCGGCTGACAGCGCCGCTGCTCGCGACCAACGACAGCCACTACACCCGGCCCGAGGACGCCCAGGCCCACGACGCCTTGCTCTGCGTCCAGACCAAGGCGACCATCGACCAGCCGAACCGCTTCAAGTTCAAGGGGTCCGGTCACTACCTGAAGAGCGCGGCGGAGATGCGCCGGCTCTTCGCGGAGGTTCCCGAGGCCTGCGACAACACGCTGCTCATCGCCGAGCGGGCGAACGTCCACATCGAGCTCGGCAAGCCCAAGCTCCCCGATTTCCCCCTCCCCGAGGGGTTCGGGACCGCCGGCGAGTACCTGTCGCACCTCGCCCTCGCCGGCGCGCGCCAGCGCTTCGGCAACCCCGTGCCCGACGACATCGCCGAGCGCATCGCCTACGAGCTTCGGGTCATCGACGACATGGGCTTCTCGGCGTACTTCCTCATCGTCTGGGACCTCATCCGCCATGCCAAGGACAACGGCATCCGCGTCGGCCCGGGGCGAGGGTCCGCCGCCGGCTGCGCCGTCGCCTACTGCTTGGCGATCACCGAGATCGACCCCATCCGCTACGACCTGCTGTTCGAGCGGTTCCTGAACCCCTCGCGCGCCACGATGCCCGACATCGACATGGACTTCGACTCCCGGTACCGCGACGAGATGATCCGCTACGCCGCAGAGCGCTACGGCCGCGACCACGTCGCACAGATCATCACCTTCGGCACCATCAAAGCCCGGGCCTCGGTACGTGACGCCGCCCGGGTGCTCGGGTACCCCTACGCGCTGGGGGACCGCGTCGCGAAGGCCATGCCACCGCTCGTGATGGGCCGCGACACCCCGTTGTGGGCCTGCATCGCCGAGACGCCGCCACACCTCTACGAGGACGGCTGGAAGGTCGCCGCCGAGCTCCGTCAGATGGCCGCGGACGACCCCGACGTCGCTCGGGTGACCACCGTCGCCAAAGGTCTCGAAGGGCTGCGCCGCCAGGACGGCATCCACGCGGCAGCCGTCGTCATCACCAAGGACCCGCTCACCGAGTACCTGCCCGTCCAGCGCAAGCCCGATCCGGGGAGCGACCCGGAGACGGCGCCGATCGTCACCCAGTACGAGATGCACGGGGTCGAGGACCTGGGCCTCTTGAAGATGGACTTCTTGGGACTGCGAAACCTCGACGTCATCTCCGACGCCGTGGACCTCATCGAGAAGACTCGGGGCACCCGGCTCGACATCGACCACATCCCCCTCGACGACGACGCCACCTTCGAGCTGCTGCGCCGAGGCGACTCGATGGGGGTCTTCCAGCTCGAAGGTGGCGCCATGCGCACGCTCATGCGCTCGCTCGCCCCCGACTGCTTCGAGGACATCGCCGCACTCATCGCGCTCTACCGCCCCGGCCCGATGGCGGCGAACATGCACAACGACTACGCGGACCGAAAGAACGGCCGCAAGGCGGTCGAGTACCTGCACCCCGACGCCGAGCCGATCCTCGCCGACACGTTCGGCCTCATGATCTACCAGGAGAAGCTCATGCGGGTCGCCCAGCAGTTCGCTGGGTACTCGCTCGCGGACGCGGACAACCTCCGCAAGGCCTGCGGCAAGAAGGTCCGCGAGATCATGCGTGTCGAGCGAGACAAGTTCGTCGAAAGCGTCGCGAACAACGGCTACAGCCGCGAGCTCGGCGAGCAGTGGTTCGACATCATCGAGCCCTTCGCCGACTATGCGTTCGCCAAGTCCCATGCCTTCGGCTACGGGTTCATCGCCTACCAGACGGCCTACCTGAAGGCCAACTACCCCACCGAGTACCTCGCCGCCCTGCTCACCAGCGTCCGGGAGAACCTCGACAAGGCGGGCGTGTACCTGGCGGAGTGCCGGGCACGCGGCATCACGGTGTCGGTCCCCGACGTGAACCGCTCGGCCGCCGACTTCACCCCTGTCTTGGACGGCGACGGCGCGGGCACGATCCTCTTCGGCCTCGCTGCGGTGCGCAACGTCGGGGCCTCGGTCGCCGAGGCGATCGTCGCCGAGCGCGAGGCGAACGGTCCGTTCAGCGACTTCTACGACTTCTGCGAGCGGGTGCCCTACACGGTGCTGAACAAGCAGCCGATGGAGGCGCTCATCCGCGCGGGGGCGTTCGACTCGTTGGGGCACACCCGCAAGGGGCTCTTGACCGTCCACGAGGTGGTCGTGGGCCAGATCATCGCCCGCCGGCGCGAGCGCGAGCAGGGAGTCCTCTCGCTCTTCGGGGGGCTCGACGGCCAGGCGCCGGCCTTCGACCAGCCCCTGGCCATCCCCGAGTGGGAGTTCGACAAGAAGGAGCGGCTCGCCCACGAAAAGGAGATGCTCGGCCTCTACGTCTCGGACCACCCGTTGCTCGGGCTCGAGACCGCACTCTCCCGGCGCACCGACGCGTCGCTCGCGGAGATCCCCGAGCTTCCCGACCAGACGATGCGAACGTTCGGCGGCGTCATCACGGGACTCCAGACCAAGTGGACCAAGCGCGGCGAGCAGATGGCCGTCTTCGTGCTCGAGGGCCTCGACGACTCCATCGAGGTCACCGTCTTCCCCAAGACCATGAGCCAGTACGGGGCGGTGATCGCGGACGACGCGGTGGTCACCATCCGCGCGCGGGTCGACCGGCGCGACGACCAGCCCAAGCTGATCGCCTGGGACGTCACGCCGTTCGCCGGCGGCCCGGCTTCCGACGAGCCGCTCCGGCTTCGGCTCCCGATGGGTGTGCTCAGCGCGAGCGTCCTCGATTCCTTGAAGGAGATCCTTGCCGCGCACCACGGCGACGTGCCGGTCCACCTGTACCTGGGCGCCGGCAACGCTCGGTCGGGCAACGTCGCCAAGGGATTCGTGCTCCCGCGCGAGTACTGGGTCGACACCTCGAACGGTCTGGTGGCCGACCTGCGCGTATCGGTGCCGGGCATCGAGATCCTTCCAGAGGCTCCGCCCGGTGCCGCCGGCGCCGCGGCGCCCGACGACGCCGGGCACTGACCCGCCCTCCGGCGCCACTGTCGAAGTTCGTTTGGCGCCGTTGCGCTTCTTCGACGCCGCACAGGTCGTCGGATCCGGCCGCGTATGCGCTTGGTTCTCGGGGCACTGCCCGGGCCGTGTCTCGGATCGCGTCTCGGATCGCGTCTCGGCTCGCGTCTCGGATCGCGTCTCGGCTCGCGTCTCGGATCGCGTCTCGGCACGTGCACGAAAGGAATTCCCCTCTACGAGGACGCGCTACCTGTATCGTGTCCACCCGAGGAGTTGGCTCTTCGAAAACTGAAAGGACGG
>JAJZJC010000083.1 GCA_021810205.1 Actinomycetes bacterium | reverse complement strand
CGGGCTACCTCTGCGCCCTCGGGCTACTTCTGCGCCCTCGGGCTACTTCTGCGCCCTCGGGCAGGGAACGGTGGCGGATGCGCGGCACACGGCGTTGGTCCACGCGCGCCCGTCCTTTCAATTGGTCGTGCCGAGACGGCTGTCTCGGCACGACCACCATCGGGGCGCGTCGCCTACCTGCGACGACGCCGTTCCGGCCACTGCGTCTGGTGGTTGGCGATTCGTCCCGCGAGCCAGTCAGCAAACAGTCAGCAACATTGCCTGCTCACGCTTGCCTGGGCTGTGCGAACGCATCAGTGCGTTCGGTCCACGTCGGCGTGGCGGTGATCACACCCGGATCACCTCGAGCCCAGGGATGGCCTCGTAGTCGCGATCCTGGGTGACGACAGGGATCTGCTCGACAATCGCCGTGGCAGCTACGAGCGCATCGAGGATCGACACCCGGCGACGAGCAGCACGCAGGGCGGTGACGATACCGGCGAATTGCCGCGCCACCTCGGCGTCCACCGGGAGCGGATCCCACGCCGACTCCACCGCCGACAGCGTTGCCACTCGCGCCCGACGATCACCGTCGCCGGCCGTGAGCACGCCGACCGTCAGCTCGGCCAGCGTCACCACCGAGATCTCGGTCTCGGTCACCCCTTCCATCTCACCAAGCGGCCGCCCTGACTCGGTGGCGACGAAGAACGAGGTATCGAGCAAGGCCCTCATAGGTCGTCGGTCGTGTCGGACAGCAGGCCCCGCACGTCCCCGAGGAGGCCGCGGTCGGCTGCGTGCCGAGACGCGATCGCGAGCGCGTCGGCTCCTGACACGGTTCGGCGGCGGTGCAACGGCACGATCTCGGCGACAGGCCGTCGGTCAACCGTGACGGTCAACCGTTCACCGCCTTCTACCCGACGAAGTATCTCGCTGACGGCGTTGCGCAACTCGCGGACGGAAACGGAGCCGCTCATACGAGTACTGTAGCACATGTGGCTACATGTGCTCGTGGAGACGATGGGACTCGAACCCACGACCTCCTGCGTGCAAGGCAGGCGCTCTAGCCAACTGAGCTACGTCCCCTGGTCCGCTCATCGTACGCCGGTGGCGGCGGCGCTCGCCCCAGCGCTCGCCCCAGCGGTCGCCCAGCGCTCGCCCAGCCCTGCCGCGGCTCTCCGGCGTGGTGCCACCGGTCGTGGTGCCGGCGGCGACAATTAGGGACTTTCGACCCTGGCACCACCGGGCCAGTGTGCTAAGGCTCGCCTTGACCGCCGCCGGGGGGAGATGTGCCTCTCATGCGCGGCCCAGTCGAAATGTGGTGGTCGCCATGACGCAGCAGTACCTCAACGGTGAGCTTTCGCTGCACCTCGGTGAGGCGTGCGACGAACCCGACTACGCCATGGGCACCACCTTGGCCGCGCTGCGGCGCCGGGTGGAGGATGCCCCGGTGGCCGCGCTGCCAGCCCTGGCTGCCGAGGCGGTGGACGCCGTCGATGCCGCCTGCTGGGCCGCGCTCACGCACGGCGACCTCGCCGCCTTCGACCGGGAGTGCCGCGCATGCGCCCGGCTGCACGAGTTCGCCACGTGCGCAGGCCTGATCCCGTGAGCCCTCGGCGTGCGCCGGCACCGCCGTTGCCACCCGGGATGACGCGCTCCGAAGCACGGGGCGAGGGTGCCGCGGACGACCAGGAGCGGCGAAGAGCGATGTGACGCGCAGCGATCGGCAGGTCAGCGATCGGCAGGTCAGCGATCGGCAGGGAGTCGAAGGAAAGAGAAGTAGAGAAAAAAGAGACAAGAGAGAGGTGGGCAATGGCCCTGGACGAGGCATCCGAGGTATCCGAAGCACAGATCGCGGTCCACTGGCGCGAGGAAGAGCTCTACTACCCGCCCGCGAAGTTCATCGGGCAGGCCAACGCGTCGGATCCCGCCATCTTCCAGCGGTTCAGCGAGGAACACTTCCCCGAGTGCTTCAAGGAGTACGCCGACCTGCTCACATGGGACCGCTACTGGCACACGACGCTGGACACTTCGAACCCCCCGTTCTGGAAGTGGTTCGTCGGCGGCCGGTTGAACGCCAGCTACAACTGCGTCGACCGCCACCTGGCCCGTGACCCGAACAAGGCGGCGCTCCTGTGGGTTCCCGAGCCCGAGCAAGAGCCGACCGTCGCCGTCACCTACCAAGAGCTCTACCGGCGGGTCAACGAGCTCGCCGCCCTTCTGCAAGGCTTCGCCGGGGTGAAGACGGGCGACCGAGTGACGTTTCACCTCCCGATGGTCCCCGAGCTGCCCGTGGCGATGCTGGCATGCGCCCGCCTGGGCGTCATCCACTCCCAGGTGTTCGGCGGGTTCTCCGGCGCGGCGTGCGGCGGGCGCATCGCCGACTCGCAGAGCACGATCCTCGTCACCATGGACGGCTACTACCGAAACGGCGAGCTGGTCGACCACAAGGTCAAGGCCGACGAGGCCGTGGCACGGGCGGCCGAGGAGGGGATGACGGTGGACAAGGTGCTCGTCTTCCGGCGGCACCCCGGCGAGTACGCCTCCAAGAGCCCAATGGTCGCGGGACGAGACTTCTTCGTCGACGAGGTCATCGGCGACTATCGGGACGCGTTGGTCGAACCCGTCTCGATGCCGGCCGAGGCCCCGCTGTTCATCATGTACTCGAGCGGGACGACCGGCCGCCCGAAAGGCTGCCAGCACTCGACCGGCGGCTACTTGGCCTACGTCACCGGGACCTCGAAGTACTACCAAGACATCCACCCGGAGGACACCTACTGGTGCGCCGCCGACATCGGGTGGATCACGGGGCACTCGTACATCGTCTACGGGCCGCTCTCGCTCGGGACGACGACGGTGCTGTACGAAGGCGTGCCCACCTACCCGGATGCCGGGCGCGCGTGGCGGATCGCCGAACGGCTCGGCGTCAACATCTTCCACACCGCCCCCACCACGATCCGCATGCTGCGCAAGCTGGGCCCCGACGAGCCGAAGAAGTACAACTACCACTTCAAGCACATGACCACGGTGGGCGAGCCGATCGAGCCCGAGGTGTGGCGCTGGTACTACGAGGTCGTCGGGAAGGGGGAAGCCGCCATCGTCGACACCTGGTGGCAGACGGAGAACGGCGGCTTCCTCGGCAGCACGCTGCCGGCGCTCCAGCCGATGAAGCCGGGGAGCTGCGGACCGGGTGTGCTCGGCATCTACCCCGTCATCTACGACGAGGACGGCAACGAGGTCGCGGCCGGCAGCGGGAAGGCCGGCAACATCTGCATCCGCAACCCGTGGCCGGGCATCTTCCAGACCATCTGGGGCGATCCCGAGCGCTTCATCGACACGTACTACCGCAAGTACTGCAAGGACCCCGACAGCAAGGATTGGCACGACTGGCCGTACTTCGCCAACGACGGCGCCATGCAGGCGGCCGACGGGTACTTCCGGATCCTCGGCCGCGTCGACGACGTGATCAACGTGGCGGGCCACCGGCTCGGTACCAAGGAGCTCGAGTCGGCGGCCGTGCTCGCCGAGGGCGTGGCCGAGGCGGCAGCCGTCCCGGTGGTCGACGAGCTGCGCGGCCGAGCCGTCGAGATGTACGTGTCGCTCCGGCCGGGGTTCGTCGCGAGCGACGAGATCAAAAGGGGCGTGTCCGACGTGATCGCATCCGAGATCGGGAAGGTGGCGATCCCGAAGAACGTGTGGATCGTCGCCGACATGCCCAAGACCCGCTCGGGCAAGATCATGCGTCGCGTGATCGCCGGGATCTCCAACTTCACCGACGTCGGCGACACCTCCACCTTGGCCAACCCCGAGGTGGTCGACGACATTCGTGAGCACGTGCAGAGCGAGAAGCGGGCGCGCGGCGAAGTGCCCAAGGCGCTATCGGCCAAGGACAAGGAGGAGATCGGCCAGTTCGGCCAGGCCGAGTGAGCGCACGCCCGGGGTGCGGGGGCCAGCGCCCTCCACAAGGGCACCTGCTACAATGTAGCACATGGAGCGCATCGGAGTCCGGGAGCTGCGCCAGCACGCCAGCCGCTATCTCGCACGGGTTGCCGGAGGAGAGACGCTGGAGGTGACCGACCGTGGCCGGGTGGTCGCTCATCTGGTGCCAATCCGCACCGATGTGTGGGACGATCTGGTCACGAGCGGTCGGGTCAGCCCAGCCACTGATGCTGCCGACGTCGCCGACGAGACGCCGGGCGACTACGGCGTGGCAGCTTCGGTGGCGCTGGCGACCATGCGCGCCGAAGAGAGGTGAAGCTGTACCTGGACTCCTCGGCGCTGGTGAAGCTGGTCCAACAGGAGACCGAGTCAGCTGCGTTACGCCAGTACCTGCGCCGCCATCGAGATGACGGTCGGGTGACCAGCGCCCTGGCCCGTGTGGAAGTGGTCCGGGCCGTATCCGGCGGTGGGGCTCGCGCCATCGGCCACGCTCGCAGGACGCTGGCCCGCGTCGACCAGATCCACCTCGACCGCCCGCTCCTCGACGACGCCGCCACCCTGGCCCCGTCCTCCGCGCTGCGCTCCCTCGATGCCATCCACCTCGCCTCTGCCCGCCTCCTCGGCTCCGATCTTCGGGCGGTGGTGACCTACGACGAGAGGATGGTCGATATCGCATCGGGACTCGGAATGCCAGTGGAGAGGCCAGGCGTGAGCTGACTCTCGCCAACGTTGACCGGCACCTGCCGCAACAACAAGCCGTCTCGCCGTGCGGCAACAGGTGTCCTCTGTCGCCGGCACTCCGCATCGCAAGGCGCCAATCACCCCGCGATCGACCGCTCCCCGGCCCGACACCGGTCCACGATCTCCGACTTGAACTCCGGGGTGTACGACCGACGGTCACGGCGCTTGCTCCGCTCCATGGTCTCCATGATGGGCATCCTCTCCGGCGCTGCGCGCCTTCTGGTGGATGTCCGTCAGACCGTGCCAACCCCAACCAGATCGACGCTCGGGTCTGCGGGTCCAGGCCCACGGTGGGCTCGTCGAGAAAGAGGACCCTCGGGGAGTGGAGCAGGCCCCGGCCGATCTCCAAGCGCCTGCGCATGCCGCCCGAGAAGGTGTTGACCTTGCTCTTTCGCCTCTCCCACAGCCCCACCATCTTCAAGATCCGCTCGATCCGCTCGATCCGCTCCGGCAGCACGGAGCCCGGCACGCCGTACAGCTCGCCGTGGAGGCGCAGGTTCATCTGGGCACTCAGATAGACGTCCAGCGTCTGGTCCTGGAACACCAGCCCTATGTGACGGCGCACGTCGTCGCGCTCGTGGACTACGTCGAAGCCCGCCACTTCTGCGGTCCCCGCCGTGGGAGTGACCAGGGTGCACAGCATGGAGATCGTCGTCGACTTCCCCGCACCGTTGGGCCCGAGGAACCCGAACGTCTCTCCGCTGAAGACGTCGAGGTCGATCGCACGTACCGCGTGGACATCGCCGTAGGACTTGACCAGTCCGCGGGCGGACACGGCGACGGACCGCCCGTCGTGATCTACGGCGCTTGCCATTGGCTCGTCATTCCTCCTGCGCAGATCCCACCTGGACGGTGCTCGCCGCATCCGAGCTGGCGTGGAGAAGCGCTGGCTCTGCGGAAGCGGCGCCCGCCTGAGCCGGCCCGGCGTCCGCCGGAGCAGGAGCGGCGCCCGCCGGAGCCGGCCATGCCTCCACGGGACGAGCCGCGTGGGCACCTGCGTGGACGTACTTCTTCCCCCGCAGCAGCGACGTCACGGCAGCCAGCGCGCACGCGACGGCACCAAAGGTGAAGGCGAGCGTCAGGCCGTCGGCGAACGGGGTCGATATCAGGGTCGGAAAGAACTTTCGTCCGGTGAGCACGGCGGCGGAGTGCGCCGGGAGCTTGGCGAGCACCGCGTGCCCGAGGATCAGCTTGAGAGGGTCGTAGCCGAGCAGGGCAGAGAACAGGCTCGTGATCGGCGGCAGGTGCGACACCGAGGTCGCGGTCTTGGTCGGCACGTGCTGCGCGACCAGCCCCGAATAGAGGGAGTGAGGGAGCACGGAGGCGACGCCAGCGATGATCAGGGTGAAGAAGATCCCCATCGACAGCACCATCGCGGAGTTCTGGAACACGCCGGACATCCCTGCCCCCGCACCGCGCTGGTCCGGCGGGAGGCTGTTCATCACCGCCGCCCGGTTAGGCGAGGCGAAGAGCCCCATCGCGAGCCCGTTCAAGAGCATGAGGCCGGCGAAGGGCAGGTAGGAGAAATTGATCGGGAGGAAGATGAACCCGACGAACGTGAGCGAGGCGATCACCATCCCGGTGGTGGCGAACCCCCGGGCGCCGAACCGATCGGAAAGAACTCCCGAGATCGGTCCGGCGATGAGAAATCCCCCGGTCATCGGGAGCATGTAGATCCCCGCCCACAGCGGCGTCACCGAGAAGCTGTAGCCGTGGAGGGGCAGCCAGATGCCCTGGAGCCAAATGACGAACATGAACATGAGGCCGCCCCGGCCGATGGCCGCCAGGAGCGCGGCGACGTTGCCGAACAGGAACGCCCGGATCTTGAAAAGACCGAGGCGGAACATCGGAGCCGCGACCTTCGTCTCGACGACGGCGAAGGCGACCAGCAACGCCACGCCGCTCGCGAGCTCGGCCAGGACCTTCGGGCTCCCCCACCCCATCGCCGAGGTGCCGTAGGGCTCGATGCCGTAGGTGATGCCGACGAGCACCAGCGTGAGCCCGACGGCGAAGAGGATGTTGCCCCACCAGTCGATACGAGACGGCGTCCGCACGCCGTTGTCCTTCAACTTGAGATACGCCCACGCCGTGCCCAAGATCCCGAAGGGGGCGGAGACGATGAAGACGAGCCGCCAGTCGACCGGGGCGAGGAACCCGCCGACCACGAGGCCGATGAACATGCCGGCGATGGCAGCGACATTGTTGATGCCGAGCGCCATCCCACGCTGCGTGGAGGGAAACGCGTCGGTGAGGATCGCCGGTGAGTTGGCGAAGAGGAACGCGCCTCCGACTCCCTGCCCGAGGCGCATGCCGACGATGAAGGCGCCGGCCCCCGTGCCCTGCAGCCAGTTCACGGACAGAAGGATCGAGAACACGGTGAATATGGCAAAGCCCATGTTGTACATACGGACCCGGCCGTAGATGTCCCCCATGCGTCCGAGCGTCACCACGAGGACGGCGGTGACCAGCATGAAGCCGAGCAGGATCCACAAGAGGTAGAAGAAGTTGGACGGCACGAGCGGTGTGAGATGGATCCCCCGGAAGATGTCCGGTAGGGCGATGATGAGGATCGACTCGTTGATCGACACGAGGAGCACGCCGAGGGTCGTGTTGAACAGAGCCACCCACTTGTAACGGTCGCTCCGGCCACCGGGGGCTCCAGGTGTCGTCTGTGCGACGGCGCTCGTCATCACGTCCCTTCTGCGACGACGGCCGTCTCGGTCGAAGCCGGGGAGGCGGCAGGGGGAGAAGAGGTGGAAACGGAGACGAGCGTCTCGTAGATGCGCACCAGGTTCTCGAGATCCTCCCGGCTCAAGGTGGAGAGGAGCTTTGCAACATGGTGGGACTTGATCTGCCGGTAGCGCTCAACCATCGTCCGCGCCGCGTCGGTCAGCGCCAGGAGGACGACGCGGCGATCCGACGGGTCGGTCTCGCGCTCGACCATGCCCCTTGCGACCAACCGGTCGGACAGCGCGGTCCCGGCGCTCTCGCTGATGTCGAGCCGCTCGCACAGCGAGCGCATCGTGAGGTTTCCCTCTCTCAGGGCAGCGAGCGCCTCGAGCTGGTGACCGGTGAGAGAGAGCCACTGGGCCCGCTCCTCGCTCAGGCGGACCTCGAACGCCCGTCGCACGCTCGGGGCGAGCTCCAAGAGCCGTTCCACCAGCTGGTCACGACTCGAGCGACGCCGCCGGGAGGGCGAGCCGAGCGTCGGGGCAGAATCCCTCATTAGATGAACTATACATGAGTAGGGCAGTTCCACAGGCGCGCCAGGAGGGGCCGCATCGCTCTCTCAGCTCCGATCGACCTCGCCGACCTGGCCACGACCATTGCATGCCAACTCAAGCGGAGGTCCCCTCCGCAGGCCCGAGCGGAGGGTCGACCCGAGCATCCAAGAGCTCATAGTCGAGAGCTCATAGTGCCGGCGGCATCGACCCCGGTCTTGCCTGTCGCAAAGCTCTGCGCTCACTCGGGCCCAGACCGCCCCAGACGCCATCCTCGGCGTTGGCGACGAGCGCGTAGTCGCAGCAGTGCAGCCGCACGCCGCAGCGTGCGCACACCTGTTTGGCCGCGGCCGTCTGAGCGACCGCCGCTTCGTCCCGCTCACCTGCTGGGAAGAACAGCTCGGACCCCATCGACGTCCGCTCCCTCGCCGGTGAGGTCGACGTCGACCTCGTGCCGACCGATCCGGGCACTGGTGGCCAGCAGCCGCGAGGACAGCCGGCTGGCGGGCCCGAGGCGCGCCTCGAGCGATGAGAAGTGGAGGCTGTCCCTGCGCTCGCCTTGCAGGACATGGTGCCGATCCCCACCAACACCACAGATCGCGGGACGCGCCATGTAGTTGCTTGTCGATAAGCAGATATCCTGAGAAGGTGCGCAGAGGTCATCCACCGGTCTTGGCATCGCTGCCTCCGCCGTCCATCTCGGCGGCCGAGCCGTCGCCTCCACGGGGCCTGGGAGCCGACGAGACCGGAAGCCGCCCGCCTGGCGACCTCGACGAGGCGGCTCGGCTCAGGGCGGTGTTGCTCCGCCTCGGTCGCCGGCTCCGGGCCATCGACGCCGGCTCAGGGCTCACTCCGGCCGAGCTCTCCGTGTTGGGGGCGGTCGTCCGGGGCGGGCCAATCCGCCCATCGGAGCTGGCCCGGTGCGAGGGGATCAACCCGACCACGCTGTCGCGGCTCCTAGCCCACCTGGTCGACGAAGGGGCATTGTGCCGCCAGGACGACCCGACCGACGGCCGGGGTGCCCTGGTGTCGGTGACCGCCCGAGGGCGGCGACTGCACCACCACCTCCGAGCGGCCCGCGCCCGGGCCCTGTGTGAGCACGTCGCACGGTTGCCGGCCTCCCAGCAACGGGCCATCTCGGCAGCCCTCCCTGCGCTCGAGGCGTTGATCGGCCTGCTGGACGGCAGCGCCCGTTGACCGGGCGCTGGTGGAGAGCGCTGTGGCCGTCGTGGGTCGACGCCAACCTGAAGATCATCCTGGCGGCCCGATGCGCCATGAGCGTGGCTCGGGCGATCGCCGGGGTGGTGGTCGCACTGTACCTGGCCGCCGAGGGGTTCTCCGCCCTCGAGATCGGGGTGCTCTTCCTGGTCGTGACGGTGGCGTCGGCCTGCATGTCCACCGGCATCGGGCTGCTGTCGGACCGGGTGGGGCGCAAGGCGTTCCTGATCGGCGTCCCCCTGCTGGCCGCGGTGTCCGCAGTGGTGTTCGCCGTCGCGCGTGCGCCGGCACTGCTGTTCGTCTTCGCCGCGCTCGGGAGCTTCGGCCGCGGGCAGGGAGCAGGCGGGGGCACCGTCGGTCCCTACCAGCCCGCCGAGTCCGCGTTCGTGGCGGAGGGCGTCCCGACGTCGGCTCGCGCTGCCGCTTTCGGCCGGCTGGCGTTCGTGTCGGCGGCGGGGGCGATCGTTGGCAGCCTGCTGACCGCGCTGGCGCGCACCCATCCGCACATGACCCACGCGGCAGCCACCGCCGCCTACCGTCCGGCCTTCGTGGCCGCCGGCGTGCTGGCCGCAGTGGCGGCCGTCCTGACCTTGTGGCTGCACGAGCCGGCGCACGAGCAGGGCACCTCCCCGGACCGCCGCGACCGGCTGGCTCGGATCTCGTGGCCCCGCCGCTCGTGGCCGGCGTTGTGGCGGCTGTGGGTGACCAACGGGGTGAACGGGCTCGGGATCGGCCTGCTCGGGCCGTTCTTGAGCTACTGGCTGGCCCGCCGGTACGGGGCCAGCCCGGCGACCATCGGCCTGCTCTTCGCGCTCGTCAACCTGGGATCGCTGGTGACGACGCTGACCGCGGCAGGTATCGGCCGCCGGCTCGGGACCGTGCGGGCCATTGTGGCGGTACGGGCCATCGGGGGTCTGCTCACCATCCCGATGGTGCTGGCCCCGACGTTCTGGGTGGCGGGAGCAGTGTTCTTCGTGCGCATGATGGCGCAGCGCACCGGCATGCCGCTGCGCCAGTCGTTCACCCAGGATCTCGCTCACCCCGACGAGCGCTCCAGCGTCGCCGCTCTCTCGTTCCTGCCGGCGCAGGGCACCATGGCAGCCAGCCAGGTGCTGGCCGGCTACCTGTTCGACGAGGTCGGGTTGGCCGCGCCCTTCGAGCTGTCGGCGGTGTTCCAGCTGGCCAACGCCGTGCTCTACGGCACCCTCTTCGGTTGGCACAAACCTCTCATGGACCACCATCACGGCGACGTCGACCGGCTGCGGTCGCCCGACGCCGAGCGGGGCACGGCCGGGGACGATCTCCCCGGGAACGGTGACGTGGACGTGGACGCCGGGACGGCGGCGGAAGTCGGAGACCGCCGTCACCCCCACCGGGCAGCCCGCCCCACCGAAGCGGTCGTGAAGCGCCCAGACGGCTGATGACAGGCCTTGCACCCACGCCAAGCGCCCGTTGCGAGAACCTCGCGGATGGTGGCAGCGCATAGCCAACGCCCACTGCCATCCGGACCGAGCGGCACCGGAGCGGTCGAATGCCGGGGCAGCGGCCTCACGTCTCCCGGGCGCACGACGCCTCCGAGCAGCCCGACGACCGTCCGCCACCAGCGCAGCAATCACGGCCGGATCCGAGAGTGTCTCGGACTCGAACTCGACCGAGTGCTTCGTCGAGTCGAGCAGCGAAACCACCTGGCTTTGCGACCCAGGCGACCAGACGAGAGTCGGCCCTGACACCCCGGCAGCGACCTGGCCCAAGTCCCAGTCGTCGCCGAAAGTGCCGGTCATAGCGCGGACGTCCGTGCGTATCGTGTCGACGAGTAGAAGTCCCGGGTGGTGAAGGCGTCCAATTCAACCCGCCGACCTGGCTCAGGTCAGCGGACATCGGGACGGTCCTGGGCCTCCTCGGGGTCGGGGTCGCGCCGTCGCGAGCTGCCTGCCTCCGCATCAGAACCGTCGGGTTTCGGCGTGCCTGCCGCGCGGGATTCCGTTGCCCACGGACTCGCCGACGGGCAGGCTGGGGAGGTTTCGTGAACAGCTCGCCGTACGGCTGCGCCGTCCGAGCGCCGCTTCACCTCCCGCCGAAAGGCGGGAGCACTGCGGCGCGTTTTGGTAGAAGCGGCGAAGGTCGGCCTCGAAGCGCCGCACCGTGGCGTCCGCGTTCATGGCGATTCGCTAAGCTGGAAAGATTCTGGGGCTATAGCTCAGTTGGTTAGAGCGCAGCACTGATAATGCTGAGGTCCGTGGTTCAAATCCACGTAGCCCCACCAGCTCGGAGAAGGTAAGTCCAGGTCAGCTGGTGTTTTCATCA
>JAJZJC010000011.1 GCA_021810205.1 Actinomycetes bacterium | reverse complement strand
CTCATGGGTCACTGTGACCTCGGGCAGCTCGACGGCGACCGGCCCGGGCAGCTCGGCCAGAACGCGATGGGCCGCCATCCGGTCGGCGCAGGTCGAAGACGCCGGGTTCGCAGCAGCCGGCGACGGCGCCGGGAAAGCGGGCCTGGGAGCGGACCATGATCGCCCCGAGCTTGCCCGCGTGGCGCGGGGCGCCGACGACAGCGATCCCCCAGGGCGCGAACAGCGCCTCGAGCCGGCTCACCAAGCCTCCCGCTCGACCGGGATGCCGACCAGATCAGTACGGCCCGACAGCACCGCGGTCACCGCCACATCCTCGGCCCGGGCGGGCTCCACTGCCTCGAGCAGCAGGCTGACCGCGCCGTGCTCGAGCCGTGCCGCCTCGCACACCAGCCGGCGGGTCAGCGCCGTGCCGCCGCAGACGGCCACCAGGTCGGCGCCGGCCGCTACGCCGGCAGCGACGGTGTCCAGCGCAGCAGAGAGGTCGTCGTCGCGGTCAGGAGCGGTCACCTGCAGGCCCCAGGCGCTGCCGTCCCCGGTGGGTCCTTGTCGCAACGGGATGGCTGCGCCGGACAGGCGCGCCTCGCCGCTGCCGACGGGGACGATCCGGCCGTCGAGGTGTCGGCCGGCGACCTCGATCGGGCTGTGGAGCGGCTCGGCGCCGTGGGCCTGGCGCCAGCGGCGGTGCACGGCGTCGACGAAGGCGGCGTCGCGGCGGCGCAACTTGGACTCGGGGAGGCTGCGGGTGAAGAAGTGGTAGGCGAACTGCCATGCCGGCAGGGTGTCGTGGTAGCGGCCGAAGTGCTCCCACCATGCCAGGCTGGGCTGGGCGGAGCGCTGGATCTTGTCCACCTGTGGCCGACGGGCCGTCTCGTAGGCGGCCAGGGCGGCCTCGACGTCGGCGGGGTGGGCATCGAGCGCGGCTACCAGCGCCACGGCATCTTCCATCGCCATCTTGGTGCCGGAGCCGACCGAGAAGTGGGCGGTGTGGGCGGCGTCGCCGAGGAGGGCAATGGCGGTGGTGTCGACCCGCTCCCACCAGCGACGAGTCCGGCGAGTGCAGAAGCTGCTCCAGCGAGAGTTGTTGACCAGAAGCGGATGTCCGTCGATCTGGTCGGCGAACAGCGCCTGCAGGTAGGCCCTCGTCTTCTCGTCGCTCGGGCCCGGTGGCTGAGCGACGTCGAACTCGTCCAGGCCGGCGCTCCGCCAAGATTGCTCGTCGGTCTCGACGATGAAGGTGGAGATGCCGTTGCCGATCGGATAGCCGTGGACGGCGAACACGCCATGCGGCCCGCGCTGGTGGATGAAGGTGAGACCGGTGAACGTATAGGTGGTGCCCAGCCAGATGAACTTGGTCTTCGCCGTGTCGGCCTCCGGACACAAGGCGTCGGCGAACTGGCGGCGCAGTCCGGAGTTGGCCCCGTCGGCCGCGACGACCAGCTCGTAGCCCGCCGTCAGCAACTCGTCGGGGTCGACTTCGATGGAGAAGCGAACGTCGACGCCGGCCTGGAGGGCCCGCTGCTGCATCAGCTGCAGCAGGGTTCGGCGTTGCACCGCAGCCATGCCGTTTCCCCGGCAGAAGAACTGCTCGCCGTGCAGCCGGACCTCGATGGGATCCCAGTGCACCCCGTGCGCCGACAGCGCCGTGCGCAGCACCGGATCGGCCGCATGGATGCCCTCGAGCGTGGCGTCGGAGAAGACCACGCCGAAGCCGAAGGTGTCCTCGGCACGGTTGCGCTCGAAGACGGTCACCTGCCGGTTCGGGTCGCTGGCCTTGACGAGGGTTGCCGCGAACAGCCCCCCGGGGCCCCCGCCCACTACCGCCACGCGCATCGCAGAGCCCCCCTGAAGCCATGAATGTGCCGCTTGTATTCTGCG
This sequence comes from Actinomycetes bacterium, assembly GCA_021810205.1. Lineage (GTDB taxonomy): Bacteria > Actinomycetota > Acidimicrobiia > Acidimicrobiales > RAAP-2 > JAJYVT01. The sequence continues at coordinate 48,466 of JAJZJC010000011.1, read as the reverse complement.
CCATCTGAACCTGGCCGTTACGCGCAAGTCATACCGCCGAGCAGCGCCGCCGAGCAGCGCCGCCGAGCAGCGCCGCCGAGCAGCGCCGCCGAGCAGCGCCGCCGACGTGTCCCGACTGCGGGATCGGGATCGCGCTGGGGAGAGATCGCTGGGCTCCGGGTCGGGCATCTCGATCTCTTGGATCGGAGCGTCACGGTGGAGGAGATCGTGATGGGGGATCGCAGCGGCAGGATGGTCGTGGATCCGGCGAGTCGGAGCCGTGTCGGCGCGAAGACCGCCCAAGGTGCGCCTGTGGCACGCGGGTCCCTGCACGGCGCTCGATCTGTACGCGCGCGAGGGCGTGACCAGGGAAGATTCGGTCGGGCTGCCCGGATTTGAACCGGGGACCTCTGCGTCCCGAACGCAGCGCGCTAACCAAACTGCGCCACAGCCCGCGTGCCGGCACCTGCCGGTGGGACTCTCAGACTAGCCCAGGCTGGCGGCTCACCCGCCGCCTCGGTGCTCACCCGCCGCCTCGGTGCTCGCCCCCGCCCGGGCGTTCCTCGTCACTCGAGCTTGCCGGCGCGCCGCCGCTCGCGTCGCTCGGGCTTCCCGTCACCCTGCGCTGCGAAGTGTCGCTCGAAGCGGCCGCCTGCGGGCTCGCCTCGGGCGCAGTGTGGCCCGCCGGCACGTCGGAACCTTGGCGGTCCTCGCGATCGCCCGATGCCGTTTCGGGGCGCCGCACGAGCACCGCGGCGATCCTGCGCTTGTCCATGTCCTGGACGGTCAGCTCCCAGCCGTCGAGGGACGTCGTCTCCCCCTCCTCGGGGATGTGGCCGAGGACGTCGAGCAGGTAGCCGCTGATGGTCACGTACTCGCCCTCGGGAACGTCGATCCCGAGCCGCTCGCGCACCTCGTCTACGTTCGTCCGCCCGTCGACCAGCCACCGGGAGCCGTCGACGCGCACGATCGACGGCGGCTCCTCCTGGTCGAGCTCGTCGTGGAGGTCCCCGACGATGGGCTCGAGCAGGTCCTTGACGGTGAGGACCCCGGACACGCCGCCGTGCTCGTCCACCACGACCGCGAAGCTCCTGTGGTGACGGCGCATCTCGACGAGCGCGGCGAGGATGGGACGCGACTCGGGGACGATGTAGGGCTGGCGGATCCGGCGCGAGATCTCGACCGTCGAGAGCCCCGCTGCCGCATCGGTGGCCGCCGCGCCCCCCGCCGCCGCGCCCCCGGCCGCCGCGCCCACTGCCGCCGCATCGGTCGCACCTGCACCGAAGAGGTCGGCGCGCGTGGCGCGGCGCGAACGGAAGAGGTCGTTCACGTACAGCACCCCGACCACGTCGTCGAGCCCGTCGTTCACGACGGGGAAGCAGCTGTGGCCGGACTCTCGCACCGCGCGCGCCACGTCTTGCGCCGACACCGGGATGTTGAGGGCGACGACGTCGAGGCGGGGGGTCATCACCTCGCGCACGTCCATGTCGCCGAGGTCCCCGAGCGCCTCGATGATGAGGCGCTCCTGCTCGGCTGCTTCGGAGCGCTCGTAGGCAGCGTCGGTGCCGGGCCGGGACCCGCGCCGGTCGCGCTTGTCACGGCGCCAGGGAAGCTGCCTGCGCCAACCGGCCTTCGGCCCCCTTGGTGGGGGCTGCGTGGCCCGTGTGGCCGCCACGGCCGCCGCGCTCAGCGAGCCGCTGCGCCCGTCCGGAGCGCGGCCGGTGCGCCGGAGAGCACGGGAACGGGTTGGTACGACTCGTCGTAGTACGTGCCACCCGCGAGCAGCGTCCGCACCGCGCGCCGCAGGCGCAACGCGTCCAGCGGCTTCACGAGCCAGCCCTCTGCGCCGGAGCGCCGCGCAAGGAAGACGTCGGCTCGCCGGTCGAGCAGCATCAGCACGGGCACGTGGGGGATGTCGAGGTACGACTCCTCGAGCCGGAGCTCGAGGCAGACGGCCATGCCTCCCATGTTGCCCATCTGCATGTCCACGACGACGAGGTCCGGCGGGTCGGCGAGGACCGCGTCGATCACCGCGGGGCCGCTGATCGCCTCGACGACGTCGACGTCGCCGGACGTGGTGACCGACGCCACGTCCCGGCGCAGCGTGGGCAGGTCGCTCGCGACAAGGATCGTGGCCACCGTTCGAGACTATCCGACCTCGGGCCCGGCCCCTCCCACCCCTCGCGCCGGGCCACCTGCGGCCGAGCCGGCGGCATCGTCGGGGCCCTCGATGTCGGGCGCGCCCTTGGTCTCGCGCCCCGAGAACAGGTGGTCCGCGATCTGCATCAGGCCGTCGAGGTCGTGGACGTCGGAGCCGAGGAGCGGGACGGTGCACACGGGCGCCGGGGCCACGCGCGCGGCGAGCTCGCCGTAGGAGGCGGCCTCTGCGCGCGCGATCGCGTCGAGCGTCGACAGGTTGTCCACGAGCAGCGCGAGCGTCGAACCGGCGGGCGCGTCGGGCAGGGTGGCGCCGTCGCCGTGGACGAAGCGCGGGTGGATGCGGTTCACGACGAGACCCGACGCGTGCACGTGGCGCTCGGCGAGCCGTTCGGCGAAGTACGACGCCTCGTCGACGGCGTCGGCTCTCGGCGAGGTGACGATGACGTACGCGGTGCAGGGATCGGCGAGGAGCTGGCGGACCGCCTGCGCGCGCTCGTCGAAGCCGACCTCCATCCCCTCGAACGCTTGGAAGAAGGCGACGGCGTCTTGGACGATCTCGGCCCCAGCGACGCCCGAGATGGTCTTGAGCAGCGCCTGGGTCGCCACGCCCAGCGCGCGAAGCGAGAGCCTCGTGGGCATCATGAGCGCGCGGAAGAGGCGGTTCTCCAAGAACTGGGTGAGCCGGCGCGGTGCGTCGAGGAGGTCGAGCGCGTTGCGCGTGGGCGGCGTGTCGACGACGACCACGTCGTAGTCGCCGGCGGTGGTGAGCTCGTAGAGCTTCTCCATCGCCATGTACTCCTGGGTGCCCGACAGCGCGCCCGTGAGGTTGTGGTACAGCCGGTTCGCCTTGATCGCGGCGGCCTGGTCGGCTGTGCGGGCGTAGCGCTCCACCAGCTCGTCGAAGGTGGTCTTCGGATCGAGCATCACCGCGTCGAGGGTGCCGAGCCACTCACCGGGTACCCGCGCCGGGGTGTTCGGCAGCGACTCGAGGCCGAGGGAGTCCGCCAGGCGGCGCGCCGGGTCGACGGTCACCACGCATGCGCGGCGGCCCAGGCGGGCGGCTGCCACCCCGAAGCTCGCCGAGATCGTCGTCTTGCCGACTCCCCCCGGCCCGCAGCACACGACGACCGATCGGTGCTCGGCCACTGTGGCGAGCGCCGCCGGGGGCCCGGGAGCACACGGCGCGCTCATCGTGCCGGCGCCTCGGCCGGGAGCGCCTCGACCGCCTTGGCGAGCGCCGCGGAGAGCTCGAAGAGCTGCTCGGGGCCGATCGCGGGCGTGAACAGCCGAGGCACGCGCAGCTGGGGCAGCGGGAGATCGTGCTCGAGGCGCGACACCTGCTCGTCGACGAGCGCGAGCCGATGGAGCCGGAATTCCCGTGCGTCGTCGAGCGCCGCTCGGGTCGGCTCGTCGAGGGTCACCCCCGCCGCCGTGGCCGCGTCGACGGCGGTCGTCTCGAGCGCCGCGGGGCCGCCTTCGTACCCGTTGACCACCACCGGGCCGAGGTGGATCCCGACGCGGTCTTCGAGGAGGAAGGCGGACTCGACGGTCTCGCTCACCGGCATCTCCTCGGGGAGGGTCACCGGCAGCACCCTGCAGCGCTCGGGGTCTTGAAGCAGCTCGACGACATCCGCGGCCTGCTGGCGGACGGGGCCGCCGCGCGCGGCGTCGAGGAGCCCGCTCGCAGAGGTGAGGAAGGTCATGGCGTGGCCGGTTGCGGGCGCGTCGAGCACGATCATGTCGGCGACACCGCTGCGCTCGAGCTGCTTCACCTTCCCGAGCACGAGGACGTCGCGGATCCCTGGGATGGCGGTGGCCACCACGTCGACGACCCCGCTCGAGACGAGCCGCTTGGAGATGCGGTGCAGGCCATGGTCGGCGAGGTACTCGAGCAGCGCGTCATCCGGCGTGAGCCGACGGGCCCAGATCTCGCCCTTGGCCGGCCCCCGACGGGTGCCGTTCTCGTCCGGCGCGGTGCCACGCAACGAGACGGCCTCGTAGCTCACCGGCGAGGGGCGGCCGAACATGGCGCCGAGACCCCGTTTGCCCTCCAGCTCCACGACGAGCACCGAGAGCCCGGCGTTCGCGCCAGCCGCGGCAAGGGTGGCGGCGATGGTCGTCTTGCCCACGCCGCCTTTGCCGGCCACGATCCACACGCGGCTCTGGCTGCACCACGCTCCGACGTTCACCTCGGCGCAGCGTAGCCCGAGCGGACCGCGGACCAACCGTTGTCGGGGCACAATTCCTGGTCAGCGCCCTTGTCGGCGTGCGAGGGGCCACGGTACCCTTGGGCACCGCACGTGAAGGGGGTCCCCACAGGGTGGCTGTGCGAAGCGCAGGAGAAGCGTGGCAGGCCAAGGCGGCCTGCCGGGGTCCGCAAGCCGCCGCGTTCTTTCCGCCGACGTACGCCGAGCGAAAGGACGAGCGGCTCGCACGCGAACAGCGCGCGAAGGCGATCTGCAGCAGCTGCACCGTGCGTGAAGACTGCCTCAGCTATGCGATGCGCATTCGAGAACCGCACGGCATCTGGGGCGGCATGAACGAGGCCGAGCGAAAGCAGCTCCTCGACCGTCGCGCGGGCTGATCGCCACCATCGCATCGCCACCATCGCACGACCGGCGCGCTGCGCTAGGAGCCAAGTCCGAGCGCCGAGGCTGCGGCGCTCACCCCGGTGCTCGTGCACACCGAGACCGGCCGCTGGCCGTCGGCCTCGCACACGGCGGCCGAGAGGTAGTTCGCCGTTGCCACGACGGCCTGGGTGACGGGGTCCTTCGCATCGTCCAGCGCGGTGGCGATCTGGGTGTTGGTGAGCTGCTGGAGGATCGACGGCGAGAAGTCGCCCCCGGTCACCACCGCTCGGTTGCCGACGTCGACGAAGGGCAGGAGGGGGCCCTGTCCGGGGCCTGTTGCCCTGTCGTACCTGGCCATGAGCGTCCGGACGGCGGGCGGGATCGGCTCGAGCACCGCGTAGCCCGTGCCCGCCGCGTTCTTCTGGTCGCCGTAGTGCTCGACGAGCGTGGTGCTGACGTACTTGCTCTTGAAGTGCGTCCCGACGAACGTGAACGTGGGCGTGCTCGAGAACGCCTCGTTCGAGCCCGACTGCGAGGCGTCGAGCCCGCTGAAGGTGCCGAAGCGCGAGAGCGCGGCGACGAGCGCCCAACGTTCGGCGGCGCAGTACGGGCAGAACTCGTTGCCGACGAAGACCACCTCCGCCTTGCCGTCGCGCTCGAGCGGCGGCTGGCCGCCGAGGACCGCGGGCGGCGTCACGGTGGCGACCGGCGAGACGATGCCGACCGCGTTGTAGACGGACGAGGGGATGTGCGTGACCCCTTGGACGACAGCGCTCGGTGCGGCGGAGGGGGGGGCCGGCGCCGACGGTGTCGACACGCTGGAGCCGCCGGTGATCTTGATCACCACGAGCACGACGACGATGACCAGCACCAGCGCGACGGTGCCCCAGGTGAGCAGCGACGTCCGCGGACGGTGCACCATGCCCGGCGCGCCGTCTGGCGCGCCGGTGGTGGCCGCCTCGCCGTCGGCACCTGACGTGCTCGCGCCCACGACGTCGGTGCCGCCACCTGGCGCGCTCGCGCCCGCGAGGTCGCCGTCGCCACCTGACGCGCTCACGCTCGCGAGGTCGGCGCCGTCCGGGGACGGCTCGTCAGCGGTCACGCCGCCCGCAGCCTCGACGCGGTCGCTCGTGTCGTCCGGCACCTGCGTCATCTCGACGTCCTCCGTGGGTGGCCATGGCGTGGCGCGCCGCCGCGCGTTCGCCCGGCGTAGAAGGCGAGCCCAGCACGGGGACGGCTGGTGGTCTTCGAGCTCATCGCCGCGTCCTCACGCGTGCAGCTCGAGGCCCTTTGCCGCGCCCTGCACACCGGGGCGCGACCACACCGATGCGGGCGTGGCGCCGACCTCGGAGAAGATCACCTTGTTGCCGTAGTCCACGAACGGGATGGAGTTGCCCGACCCCGCAGGCGCTGTGGGCGCGTGGTCGTACTCGACCGCGAGCTGCGCCTCGTGCGTGGTCATCTTCTCGAGGGGCGTCTGGGTGCCTGTCGGCTTGTCCCGCCCGAAGATCTCCTCCAGCTTCGGGGTGAAGTACTTGGACGTAGAGGTGGCTGTGGCGAACGTGAAGGTCTGGGCCGCCGGGTCGATGTCGGTCGTCGGCGACTGCATCGTCTTCGAGCCCGAGAAGGTGCCGAACCGGGAGAACGACGTGATGATCGCCCAGCGCTCCGCTGCGCAGAACGGGCAGTACGCACCGAGCAGCGCCAGCATGCCGGGCGTTCTCGTGTAGCGGAGGGGCGGCTGTCCCGACAGGAGGGCCGGCATGTGCATGTCGGATACGAGGCCCCCGCCCACCTTGTTGAAGACGGACGTGGGCACGTGGGTGACCTCCGCGAGCACGGCGGGGCTGACCGGCTGCGCGTCGAGCCGGGTGCTCTTCTTCGACGACGCCGAGTACACGTTGACCAGCACCACGACCGCCACGACGTCGAGGGCGACCGCCGCCCAGGCGAACATCGCCGCGCGCGAGCGCCCGGCGCCACGCGCCACCACGGAGCGCTGCGTCCGATGTTCACCGGCATTGTCTGCCATCGGGTGGATCCTCGAGGTGATGACACCCGCGCCAGGCGGTGCGTCGTCGATGTCGCCGAGCGCTCCCGGTCGGAAAGCGCGCCGGTCAGCGTAGACCAGTGGCCGCGAGCGACGGCATCGGCTGGCGCGGCCTGCAAGCTGGCGCGGCCTGCAAGCTGGCGCGGCCTGCAAGCTGGCGCGGCCTGCAAGCTGGCGCGGCCTGCAAATGGACTGGGCACTAACGTCACCGGTGTGGTGAGCCACGCGGACGCGCGCCGAGGCGCCACGGCGACGGCCGTCGTGGCACGGCCCGCGTCGACGATCATGGTGCTTCGCGACGGCGACCATCGCGCCGCGCCGCTCGAGGTGCTCATGCTGCGCCGCAACGTGCGCACCGAGTCCGCCGGCGGCGCGCACGTCTTCCCCGGCGGTGCCGTGGACCCCCAGGATGCGGACGCCGTGGCGTGGTGCGACGGGCTCGACGACGTGCGCGCGAGCGCCGCGCTCGGTCTCGAGTCCGGGGGCCTCGCGTACTGGGTCGCCGCTGTGCGCGAGTGCTTCGAGGAGGCGGGGCTGCTCTTCGCCCGCTCCCGCCCGGCCGGCCCGCTGCTTGGCCACGACGACGCCGAGCTGTCCGCGCGCCTGGCCGCGCACCGCCAGGCGTTGAACGCGCACCAGCGCGCGCTCTGCGACGTGTGCGCCGCCGAAGGGATCGTGCTCGCGCTCGACCGGGTGCACTACTTCGCTCACTGGATCACGCCGAAGGAGGCGCCTCGGCGCTACGACACCCGCTTCTTCGTGGCCGCCGCCCCCGAGGGGCAGACCCCGGCGCACGACGCGGGCGAGATGGTCGCCGACGACTGGATGCGCCCGGCCGACGCGCTCGAGGCACATCGGGCGGGCAAGATCGTGCTGATCTTGCCGACCATCCGGAACCTCCAGGCGCTCGAGCGGTTCGCGACGGTTGCAGAAGCCCTTGACGCCGCCGCTCGCCTCGAGGACGTGCCCACGATCGAGCCACGTGTCGCGATGGGCGAAGAGGGGATGACCCTGCTCCTTCCGGGCGACCCGGGCTACGACGAGGCGGGGAGCGGGGGAGCCGCCGGCGTGGCCGGCGCACGTTTCGACGCGGCGGCGCGGCTCGCCTCCCGACGGGCGAACGAGCCGTGAGCACCATGCCGCTGCCGCCCTCGGCCCCGGCGCCCGTTCCCGACACGGGTCTCGGCCCCGTCCCCGTGCCGGGTCGGGTGGACGACCTCGCCCCTGGTCTTCGCCGCCTGACCGCGCCGAACCCCGGGGTCATGACCGGCCCGGGCACCAACACCTATCTCGTCGGCACCGGCGACGTCGCCGTCGTCGACCCCGGTCCGCACGACGAGGTGCACCTTGCGGCAGTCGAGTCGGCGGTCGAGCACGCGGGCGGCCGGATCCGTTGGGTGCTCGTGACCCACACGCATCCGGACCACGCGCCCGGCGCGACGGCGCTGGCCCGGCGCAGCGGCGCAGCGCTCATCGGCCACGCCGCGGTGGCCGACTTCGCTCCCGACGTCTGCGCGGGGGACGGGTGGCGCCTGGAGGCACCGAGCTTCTCGCTCGAGGCTCTCTACACCCCGGGGCACGCGAGCGACCATCTCTGCTGGCTCCTCGAAGGATCCCGTGTCCTGCTGTCCGGCGACCACGTCATGGGCGGGGTGACGGTGGTCATCGCGCCCCCCGACGGCGACATGGCCGCCTACCTGGCGAGCCTCCGCCGGCTCCTCGCCATGACACCGCCGATCGAGGCGATCGCGCCCGGGCACGGCCGCCTGCTCGGCACACCGGCGACCGTGGTCACTGGCATCCTGGCGCATCGCGCGGCGCGTGAGGCGGTCGTGCTCGGCGCGCTCGAGGCGTCGGGGACGGCGTCGGTGGACGAGCTGGTCGGTCGCGTCTACCGTGACGTGGACGCCGCGCTCTTCCCGGTCGCGCGGCTCTCGCTCTGGGCGCACCTCGAGAAGCTGGTCGCCGACGGCCGGGCCCACGAGGTCGCCTCGCCCCAAGCTCCCGGGTCCGCTCCCGGGTCCGCTTCCGGGCCCCGCGAGGCCCCACCCTCCTACTGCTACCGCGCCACGCCGAGCGCGTCCGCGGGATCGTCCGCCCCCTGAGCCCGGGCCCCGCCGGCGGCGGCTTCGAGTCGCTCCATCAGCCGGGCAGTGCACGAGGAGGCCTCGAGCAGTGGCGCCACGTCCTCGGCGATCGTGCGCGCAAGGTCGCCGAAGACGACGGCCAGCGCGCCCTCGCCCAGCGCCACGGGCTGGCCCGCGTCCCCGGCGGCCGCCATGTCGGGATTGAGGGGGATGGAGCCGAGGAGCGGCACGCCGAGCTCGGCCGCGAGCCGGGCGCCACCCCCGCTGCCGAAGAGCGGGTACGACGTCCCGTGCTCACAGGTGAAGTCGCTCATGTTCTCGACGACCCCCGTCACGCGCAGGTATCCCCGTCTCGCCATGTCGGCGGCGCGTGCGGCGACGCGCTGGGCGGCGAGCGGCGGGGTCGTCACGATCACGAGCTCGGTGCGTGGGAGGAGCCGTGCGAGGCCCATCTGGACGTCGCCGGTCCCCGGGGGAAGGTCGATCATCAGGTAGTCGATGCCCTGCCAGTGGGCGTCTTGGAGGAACTGCTGGACCGCGCGGTTCAGCACGAGGCCACGCCACATGATCGCCCGGTCCTCGCCGGCGAGGAACCCCATCGACAGCACGCGCAGCACGCCGTCCCCCACTTGGCGCTCCAAGGGGACCATCTTGCCGGCGCGCGCCTCCACCGCGCCCTCCATGCCCAACAGGCGTGGCACCGAGAAGCCCCAGATGTCGGCGTCGAGGACGCCGACGTTGAGCCCGCGGCGCGCGAGCGCGACGGCGAGGTTCACCGTGACCGACGACTTGCCCACGCCGCCCTTCCCCGATCCCACGGCGAGCACGCGCGCGCTCGGCGGCACGGCGGTGTCCGGGGCATGCTCACGTGCCCGCCATCGGGAGCGGGCCATGACGGCCGCGCGCTCCTCGGCGTCCATCTGCGCCATCGACAGCTCGACGGCACGGACCCCGGGCATCGTGGCCACCTGGCCCCGCACGTCCCGCTCGATCTGCGCCCGCAGCGGGCAGGCGGCAATGGTGAGCGCGATCTCGATGTGAACGTCGCCGGCATCGCCGACCTCGACGCGCCGGACCATGCCCAGCTCGACGATGTCGTCGCCGAGCTCGGGGTCCACGACGCCGCGCAGGCGCGCGCGTACCTCATCGGGGGTGGGCGGTTCGCCGGTGGGGGACGTCGACTCGCTGCCGGCGAGGTCCCTTCCCAGATTGCCGCCACCGGCGCCGGACGACGGAGCGGTCACCCTTCGATGCTACCAACCGGGTGTATTCGAACCTCGCCGACGTGCGGAATTGGCTCCTGGGGGCTGATTTTGCTCGGGAGATCGACCTGAGCGGTTCAGGCGTGCACAGCACGAACCGAGGGTGACGGGGTCGGCCGTCCGCTCGAGCGGGCCGCCTCCAGCCACGCCTCGATTGCCGCCTCGACCTCAGAGACGGCTTCATGGGGAGTGTCGCCAACCGCAGAGCAGTAGTCGAGGTCGGGAATGTCAGCCACCCAGGCCTCGTCCTCGTCGCTCCAGCACACGTTGATCGGGTACGCGGCAGGCATCACTCGTCCTCCTCGATCCTCAGATCGTACCGCCGGACCAACGCAACCAGCTGCCTGAGCTGATAGGGCTTTGCCTGCCCGCCGCGGTCCTGAAGGTTGAGCTGCTCGGGAAGGCCAGAACGACTGTAGACGTGATGACTTCCCCTTACCCGGAGCTCGTCGAATCCGAGAGCAACCAGTAGCTGCTGGGCGTCGGAGAAGGCGACATTGGTGAGTAGCGACGTACGGTCTGGTCGCGAGTGGGCACTCGGCACTCGTATTCGAATGGCATGAAGAGGGGCCTCCCCCGGTGGCGGCGTTGTTGTCACCGAAAACCCCGCCACCAAGAGAGGCCACACCACCATGTTGCACGCTGGACTGGATCTATCTCGACACCGCCTGGACGTCCGCGTCATGTCCGAGGACGGCTCGACGCTCAAGGTGACGACCGCACCACCTGAGCGCGACGGGCTGCGCTCCTTCGTGCGCCAGGTCGAAGGGGACTGCGGCACCGAGGAAGTGCTGGCGGTCATCGAGTCGATGAACGGCGCCCGGTTCGTCCACGACACCTTGGAGCTGTGCGGTTGGTCGCTGGAGGTTGCCGACGCGAGGAAGGTCAAGGGGCTCGCCCCGCTCGCCTGCAAGAAGATCGCATCGACGCCTGGGTGTTGGCCGAGCTCTCCCGGCGCGACCTCGTGCCGACGATCTGGCTGCCCGACCCTTCCGTGCGCGCTGATCGTGTACGGGCCCGCTTCCGCCTCCATCTCGTCAAGCACCGCACGGCTCTCAAGAACTGGGTCCACACCAGCCTCATGACCTTCGGCCACCCCTGTCCGGTCTCGGACCTCTTCGGCGTCGGCGGCGGCCAGCTGCTCGATCGCCTCGAGTTCGAAGAGCCCTGGCGAGGTGACATCGAGGCGTCCTTGCGGCTCATCGACGAGCTGGGCGACGAGATCGCCGAGATCGAAAAGGGCCTGCGCACCGCCGGTCTCCCAGTCCGGCGAGACCGACCACCGGGGGGGCCTGGCCAAGTGCGGCCCGCGCGAGCTGCGCTGGGCGCTCATCGAGGCCGCTTCACGGGGCGCGCCACCCCGTCTACCGAGCGCGCTACGGCCGCACCGCCCGCCGCGCGGCCGCCAGCGCGCCACCAAGATCGCCCGAGTCGACATCGCCCGCCGGATGGCCAGGGCAGTAGAGAACTGAGCCCACCGCTGTCCATGACACGGGAGACCGCGACCACGGACCGTAGCTTCGCTGCGGTCCCATCCCCATGATCCGCACCATGCCACCTCCGGCCACGCCGGCGTCAAGGGCCCTTCGGATCCCTCCGGGACGCCGAGCTCCGCCCGTCGCCCTTGACCCCGGCTCGGCGACAGCACGCCCGGCTGGCGCAGACTCCACGAGCCTTGACAACCGGTCCCCCTTCATAGAGAGCTCCGGTGAGTTGTTGGCCGGTTTCCGTGCGTTGCACGAGCTGACCGGCTAACTCGCGAGGTACTGGTCCAGTGCGCGGCGGATGACCTCGCTGGCGGAGGTGTGTTCTTGGGCGGCCCGGTCATCGAGTGCCCGGCGGATCTCGGGGGGGAGCCGGACGGCAGTCAGTTCGGCCGGCTCGTCGCCGATGGTGGGGCGACCGACTCGGCGGTGCAGTCTGGAGGGGTCGAGGCCGGCGTTCGCCTTCTCTTCGGCGCGCCGCCAGAAGTCGTCGTCCATCGGCTCGCCGGTCTTGGCCTTGCGGGGTTCGGTCATGGGAGCAGCCTCCTGTACTTGCGGCGCATGGGCATGGCGTGGAAGGCGATCACCTCGCCGTGTTCGTCGACGGCGGTCAACACTTCGAGCAGCGTGCCGGCGGTGTCCGGTCAGAGGTAGAGCACGTAGGGGTCATCCAGGTCGTCATAGGCAACGAGCGCGTTCGTGATGGCGTGGCTGACGTCGTCGGCGTCGCAGCCGTGTTTGAGGGCGGAGTCTCGGATCTCCACCAGAGTATTGTATAACGAAATATTGGGTGGCAGGATCGTCGAGTGATCCGTCCTGCGCAACCAGCCGACGCCGTGGCCCAGCGGAACGTCGAGAGTGCTGCTGGTGCTCGTTTCCTGGAGGTGGGCATGGCCGATGTTGCCGCCGACGAGCCGATGAGCAGCCAGAAGTTGGCGACCTACGCGAGAGCAGGCCGTTCGTGGGTAGCGACCGATCAAGAGGACCACGTGGTGGGCTATGTGGTGGTGGAGGTGGTCGACGGATGCGCCCACATCGAACAGGTGAGCGTCGAGCCGGGGCACCAAGGCCAGGGACTCGGTCGAGCGCTGATCTACGAAGTCGAGAGCTGGGCTGCCGGCGAGGGGCTCGAAGCGATCACCCTGACCACGTTCGCCGAGGTGCCGTGGAACAGGCCGCTGTATGAGCGTCTCGGCTTTCGGGTCCTCGGGGAAGAGGAGCTGTCACCGGGACTGCGTGCTCTGCGGGACGACGAGGCGGCCCATGGCCTGGACCGTGAGCTCAGGGTGTGCATGCGCAAGCCCGTTTGGCCGTTCGACGCCAAGCCGGCAGGCTCGCTCAAGCCCGTCAACGAGCCGTAGCCACGTCCTCGGCCAGAAGCCACCCGGCCCGGACGAGCACGTCAAAGGCGACGTCGCGCACTGGTCGGTTCCCGTTTTCGACTTGGAAGTCCTCGCAGTCGAGGTTCGCGAGGTTGTCTTCGAGCTCGACGCTGCGGGCCAGGTGCCAGTCGCGTGATGGTCTCGGTGGCATGGGCTCGCGTAGTCGTTCGAGGCGGAGGGGTTCGGGCGTCGTGAGCCGGCAAACGGTGATCTCGACGCCGGGGACAGCGGCGCGGTAGCGGTCGAGTTCGGCTCGGTCCTCCGGGACGCGGGCAAGGATCAGGTGGGTTGCGCCGTGGGCCTGGTAGTTGGGCCAGAGGGCAGGTTCTGGAACAAGACGGCCGTCTCCGTCGCGCTGGGCTCGCTTACCTTCCTCTTCCTCGGGCGTGGTCTCTTCGGCCGGCGCAGCAGCGGTGTGGTCGGCCGCGTCCACCGTGGCCACCGCGCTCGAGTGGTCCGGGGCCCGGACGCCTTCGACCCGGCCGCCGGGCGTGCGGCGCACCGCGCCGGTCGTCTCCAGGGCAGAGAGACGCTTGGCGGCGGTGGACTGGCCGACGCCGAGGAGCTTCGAGAGGTCCGCGGCGGTCGAGCCGGGGTGGTCGGCGAGGGCGGCGGTGAGCGCCTCGTCGCTGAGCTTGGGGGGTCGTGGCATGGTGGCTCCTTGCGGGTAAAGCTGGCTCGTCCCCAAAGGCCCTACCTCGACCTCGCCGCCGACCTCAAGGCCGAGGACCGCCCGACCGGACCCAGCCCCGGCCGGGGTCGCACTCAGATTCCCGGACCGATGTTGTTGAAAACGGTGTCCCTGCCCCATGTTCTTTAGGTGACGCTTGCCCGGTCGTGGGCCGCCCATGACCATCACTGCCAATCCCGGCAGCTTCCAGCACTCCGACCGCCACGTCCGAAGGCGGTGCTGGGCACGATGAGTGGCGCCCCACGTCGCTCGAGTCGGCCTGGGGCCGCGCTCGTCGTACATCCGGCCCGTCACCTTCCGATGGACGAGGCACGCCGTACCCGCGCCGTCGCCTCTCTCACCGCTCTCCTCGCCGCGCGCCTTCAGGACCGAGCGTTGGGATCGGACGTCCTTGACGACACGGGCCTGACGGAGGTCTCGTCTGTCTCGGAGACGAGCCCGGCAGCAGGAGGTGCGTACGGCAAGTAGCCCACGACGACGGACGGCGACGTCGAGAAGTCCCGTCGGAGATAGCAGCGGAGCGACCAGGGTCGCCATCGTCACCGAGGCCCAGAGCGAACCGCCTCAACAGCGCTGGCCTGCGCAACCGCGGCGACCGGCTCTGGAGCAACCAGACCGTCCTTCGGGTGCTGCGCAACCCGGTCTACGTCGGCAAGATCTCCCACGGCGACGAGGTCTACGAGGGCAAGCACCCGTCGATCATCGAGGGCGACCTGTTCGCCCGGGCCCGAGCGCTCCTCGACGAGCGAGCCGCGCTGGTCGAGAACCGCGCCCCGAACACCTCGGACTATCTGCTGACCGGGATGCTGCGATGCCGGGCATGCGGCGGCGCGTACTTCAGGGCGGGCACCAAGGGCCGCAACGGCTTCTACCGCTACTACGCCTGCCGGAACCGCCAGACCAAGGGCATCTACGGCTGCCGGAGCACGCGCATCCCCGCCGAAACCCTGGAGGCCGCCGTCATCGACGACCTGATCCGCACCCTCTCCCGGTCCGACCTGTTCGAGCAGGCCATCACCGCGGCGATCGCGGAGGTAGCGGACAACCGCCCCCGGCTCGAATCCGAGCTGGCCAGCACCGAGGCCCAGCTACGCGACACCGAGACCGGACTCAACCACTACTTGCGAGCCTTCGAGATCGGAGAGATGCCGGCGGCAATCTGCTCGCCCCGGGTGACGGAGCTGACCCAGCGCCGCGACGAGCTGGCCGCCCATCGTAAGAAGCTGGCCTGCCAGATCGAGGCAGCCAGTCCGCAGCTCCCGACCCCCGACCAGCTCCGGGCCCTTTGTGACCAGATCCGCCGGACCATCGAGGACGGCAATCGCGACGCCGTCAAGCAGCTGCTTCGCGAGCTGATCGACCGTGTCGAGATCACCCCCGAACGCCACGCGTATCCCTACTTCTGGGTGCCGGCCGGCTGCGAGACCGGCACTCCGAGCGGCAAACCCGGCCCGGACGCGCCACCGGTGCCCGCCCCTCAGGAGGACACCGGTTGGCTTTTCGCTGCATCAAGTGGAGGTGGCGGGAATCGAACCCGCGTCCTTCAGCTTCTCATCAGGCCTTCTCCGAGCGCAGCCGGCAGCAGGTTGTCGGGGGCGCCGCTACTGCCGGCGACGACTGCGTCCCGTATCCGACGAAATGTCCCCGGTGGTCGGTCGGAACGGCCAACGGGTGAGCCCTGCTAGATGACGCCCGCTTTCCAGCCCACAGGGCTGAGGCTGGGCGGACGTCGCTACTTTTTACGCAGCGAACGCGAGCTGAGGCTCGGCGTTTGTTTTTGGTTCCGGCTCTTTAACGTGGCTCCGGAGACCACGGCTCGCTTCTCCCGACTCGACGACCGAAGTCGAAACCGATCACCCCCGTGCGTGAACAGGTCCACCACCGACCGGTTGGCCGATGTGACCGCATTGTACCCGCCGGCATGCGCCGTCCCGCTCAGCCGTGACCCCAACGCTGGGCGTTCCGCATGGCGCGTGCCGCCTCACGCTCGGCGTCACGCGTGAGGATCGCCTGACGGCGGTCGTGGAGGCGGCGGCCGCGTGCCAATGCCAGCTGGACCTTGGCTCTGCCGTCCCGGAAGTAGATGGAGAGGGGCACCATCGTGAGCGACTGCTGCTGGCTGCGCCCCATGAGCTCATCGATCTCCTTTCGGTGCAAGAGCAGCTTGCGCTTGCGGTCCGGTTCGTGCGATCCCCACCCGGTCGCGGAGTGCCACTGGGGGATGTGCACGCCGAAGAGCCACAGCTCGCCGCCGTCGACGCGGGCGTAGGCGTCGGTCAGCTGTGCCTTGCCTTCGCGCAAGGACTTGACCTCGCTGCCACGCAGCACCATGCCGCACTCGAAGGTGTCGAGGATGTCGTAGTCGTGGCGGGCGCGCCGGTTCGTGGCGACCGTCCGGTCCCCGCCGTGGGCCTCGCGCGCCGCGGCACGTTTCGCCACCATCTTCTTCGCCCGTGCCATGACGTCATGAGGCTACGGCCGCGCGGAGCCGGGCGCGAACAGGGCACCCCGGCGCGACCAGCGGGATCTGGACCATCCACTGCGCCGCGCGGGCGCCCCGGTACCATCGAGCCGCAATGCTCAGACTGCCACGAGTCCTCTATCTGCAGATGGTGGCGCACTGCATCACGGGGCTCCCCGACGAGGCATGCGGCTTGCTCGCCGGTGATGCCCGGACTGGCGTCGTGGCACGCTGCTACCCGACTCGGAACGCGGCAGCCTCTGCCCGCGTCTACACGGTCGACTCCAGGGACCTGCTGCACGCTGATAGAGACGCGGAGCGTGACGGGCTCCAGCTGATCGGGGTCTTCCACTCCCACACCCACACCGATGCGTATCCCTCGCCCACCGACGTCGACCAGGCACCGGACCCCGAGTGGCACTACGTGGTCGTGTCGCTTCGAGACACCCACCCCGTCGTGCGCAGCTACCGCATCGCAGGTGGGCGGATCGACGAGGAGTCGGTGGTCGTCCTGGGCGAGGCTGCGGTGGCAATCGCCGTCTGACGGCCCCCCGCCCTCGGCTCCAACCGGCCGATGCACGAGGCCTGGCGCCCGCCCGGTAGAATCCAGACTTGGACAGTCAACTATCGAGCTGTCGACGATCGAGCTGGGGTGGCGCGCCGGCGTGGCGCCAGCCCGGGAACCCTTGGGAGGTGCTGTGGCTGTGACAGTGGCAGGAGCCATCGAAGTCCGGTTGCCCACGGTCCTGCGTTCGCAGGCGGGTGGCAAGGCAACCGTCTCGGTTCGCGGCGCCACGGTGGGCGACGTCCTCCACGAGCTGGTCGCGCAGTTTCCTGGGATGCACGGTCAACTGCTGAACGAGGACGGGAGCCTCCACCGCTTCGTGAACGTCTACGTGAACGATGACGACGTCCGCTACCTATTGGCGCTCGACACGCCGGTCAAAGAAGGCGATGAGGTGTCGTTGCTGCCGGCGGTGGCAGGCGGCTGAACGCTGCCGCGCGACCCTCGATGGCATACCACCGCAGCGTCCTCGATCTGATCGGCAACACGCCGCTCGTCGACGTGAGTGAGCTCAGTCCGAGCCCGCACGTCCGCATCCTCGTCAAGCTCGAGGGCAAGAACCCCGCCGGTTCGGTGAAGGACCGCGTCGCGCTCGCGATGGTCGAGGCCGCCGAAAAAGACGGTCGCCTGCGACCGGGGGAGCCCGGGCAGGTGCTGATCGAGCCGACCTCGGGCAACACCGGCATCGCCCTGGCGCTCGTCTGCCGCGTGAAGGGCTATCACCTGAAGGCGGTGGTTCCCACGACCGTCACCCCCGAGCGGCGCCAGCTCCTCGAGGTCTGGGGCACCGAGGTCATCGAGTCGCCGGGCGCCCAAGGCTCCAATGGTGCCGTGCGACTGGCGCAGGAGCTCGCTGCCGAGCACCCCGAGTGGGTCTTCTTGTATCAGTATGCGAACCCTGCGAACCCTGGGGCCCACTATGAGACGACGGGCCCGGAGATCTGGCGTGACTGCCCCGAGGTCACCCACTTCGTGGCTGGGCTCGGGACGTCTGGCACGCTGCTGGGTGTCGGTCGCTACTTGAAAGAGCGGAGGCCGACCCTCCAAGTGTGGGCGATCGAGCCCCCTGCGGGGGAGATCGTCGACGGGCTGCGGAACCTGGACGACGGCTACATCCCGCCGATCTTCGAGGCTCTTGGCGGGTCCCAGCTCCTTGATCGAAAGACCGTCGTGCGGCCCCGGGAGTCGATCGAATGGGTGCGCAAGCTCGCCGACCTGGGGCTCTTCGTCGGCCTGTCGAGCGGCGCGGCGATGGCCGGCGCCGCGCGCTGTGCAGCCCAGGTGCCCGACGACACCCCGGCGGTGATCGTGACCGTGGCGCCCGACGACGGCTGGAAGTACCTCTCGACCGGCGCCTGGACCGGCGACCTCGACGAGGTTGCCGAGCGCGCGCGCTCAGTCATCTACTTCTGACGCCGTCTACGTTTGCGGCGGTGGACGAGGAGCGAGCTGGCGCGGCGGTGGCCGCGACGGTGGTGCACGGCGGCTTGCTCACCGTGCTCGGCTGTGACGGCAGCTATCCGGGTCCTGGTGGCGCGGCGAGCGGCTACCTCGTCCAAGGAGACGGCGTGACCCTCTGGGTCGACGCGGGTGCCGGGACCTTCGCGAATCTCCAGCTCGTCTCGGACCCTGCTGCGGTCGATGCGGTGATCCTCAGCCATGAGCATCCCGACCACTGGAGCGACATCGACTCGTTCGCCACCTGGTTGCACGACGCTCACAGCGCCGCGCCGGTGCCGGTCTACGCCCCGCCCGGCCTTCGGGGGCGCGCCTACTGCGCGGACGACCCCGTGCTCCGTTGGTGCGAGGTCGAGCCGTCGTGCCGGCTCACCATGCTTGCACCCAGCGGCGAAGGCGGTCTCGGATGCGTCTTCTCGGTGACCGACCACGGACCGCCGACGCTGGCCATGCGTATCGATCTCCTGTCGCGCGCCGCTGCGCCGCCCGGTGCCCTTGTCTACAGCGCGGACACCGGTCCGGACTGGTCGCCCGAGTGGCTCGGCGCAGGCATTGGGACGTTCCTTTGTGAGGCGACGTACACGCGCGAGCTCGACGGCACGGCGAGGCACCTGAGCGGGCGCCGGGCCGGGGAGATGGCGGCGGCGGCGGATGTGGGTACCCTCGTGATCACCCATCGTCGACCGCATGTGTCCGCTGCCGAGCTGCGCGCCGAAGCCGACGAGGCGTTCGGGCGGCCGGTCCGCCAGGCTGCGACCGGCAAGGTGTTCGAGTGGTGAGCAGGTACTGTCCCCCCCGACCGCGTCACGCGCCGCCCCGCCCCGAACGGGCCGGCGCAGCGGCGACGGTCGATGACGCGGCGCACCCAGCGCGCGCGACGGACACACGAGGGAGCCAGCCGTGACGAACAGCACCGAGATGCCGGACCCCCGGGTGCTGCGAGCAGACGGACGGTCGCTCGACGAGCTACGCCCGGTGACCTTCCAGCGCGACTTCACGGTCTTCGCCCCTGGGTCGGTGTTGGTTGCGATGGGCCGGACGAAGGTGCTGTGCACCGCCTCGGTCGAAGACCGAGTGCCCCCGTGGATGCGTGGGAGCGGCAAGGGCTGGGTGACCGCCGAGTACTCCATGCTCCCTGGCTCGACCGCCGAGCGGGCCACGCGCGAGGCGGCGAAAGGCAAGCAGTCGGGCAGGACCCAGGAGATCCAGCGGCTGATCGGGCGCTCGCTGCGCGCGGTGTGCGACATGGTCGCACTCGGCGAGCTGCAGGTGACCGTCGACTGCGACGTCTTGCAAGCCGACGGTGGCACCCGCACCGCGTCGATCTGCGGTGCCTACCTGGCGCTGCACGACGCCTTCAGCCGCCTGAAGGACGCTGGACGCCTCACGGTGCAGCCGCTGAACGACGCCGTGGCCGCGGTCTCCGTTGGGATCGTCGAGGGTGTCCCGATGCTCGACTTGCCATATGCAGAGGACTCGCGCGCAGAGGTCGACATGAACGTGGTGATGACGGGCTCTGGGCGTTTCGTCGAGGTGCAGGGCACCGCAGAGGGCGCGCCGTTCAGCCGTGGGGAGCTCGACGAGCTGCTCCTACTCGCGCAGTCTGGCATCGAGCGGCTCCTTGCGATGCAAGACGCCGTGCTTGCCGAGCCTCCTGCAGCGCGATGAGGGTGGTCGAAGCGCGCAACGGCGACGACATCGTCGTGGTGCTCGCCACGGCCAATCCCGACAAAGCGAAGGACATCGTCGACATCATGGGGGCTTGCGCGATCGGCATCCGCCTCGTGCCGCGCCCCGTCGACGTGGGGGAGGTGGACGAGACGGGGCACACCCTCGTTGCCAACGCGCGCCTGAAGGCGGCAGCGCTCGCACAGGCGACCGGGCTCCCCGCCCTCGCGGACGACACCGGGCTCGAAGTGGATGCGCTCGGTGGTGCGCCCGGTGTGTGGTCCGCCCGCTATGCGGGAGAGGATGCCACCTATGCGGACAACGTCGCGAAGCTCCTCGCCGAGCTGGACGCGTGCACGGACCGCGGCGGTGCGCGACGAGCTCGCTTCCGCACCGTGGCGATGCTGCGTCATCCCGACGCCCGAGAGCTGTGGCGCGAAGGCCTGGTCGAGGGGCACATCGCGACCGCGCCGCGTGGCACCAACGGCTTCGGCTACGACCCAGTCTTCGTCCCCGACGAGGGCGATGGGCGCACCTTCGCCGAGTTGTCCCCCGAGGAGAAGCACGCGGTCTCCCATCGTGGGCGTGCCTTTCGCGCCCTCGCCGCTGCGCTTTTGTCCGGGTCCTACGCCTGACTCCCGTGCGCCAGCGTGGCGCCCTCACCGTGTGCAACCCTGCCTGCCACGCGAAAACCCTTGTCAAGCCTCTTGGCATGTGTGGCAATGAGGAGGACAATGGAAGAAAGGAGCGCGTCCGAGAGACGCCCCAACGATACGGAAGGGGGCTTGCGATGACTTCGACGAGCTCGACCGAGGAGGCAGGTCCGCCGGACTGAGATGGCGCCGCCGCTGGGGCGGCGCTGCAGCCGGGGCTCACGCCGTCAGGCGTCTCGTACGGGCCGCAGCGGTCCCGGTCCAGGTGACCGGCACCAGGCAGCGGCTCCCCACCTTTGGTCGCCGAAGGCGACGGGAGACCCGGTGGACAACTCACAGCGCGGGAAGAGGAGCCGGCAGCCGAGCCGGCTCCTCACCGCGTGTCGGCGATGGAGCGGCGCGGCGAGGTCACGTGCCGGCGGGCATGCCCATGGCCAAGCACTGCGTGGCCGAACTCACATGAGAGCTCACATGCGAGCTCACATGCGATGGCCGACACCATGTCGCAGAAGCGCCGCCACCACGACATCTTCGACTGCCGCGGTGGTGGCGTCGAGCGCGCGACGCCTGCCGACGCGCTCGACGAGGCTCACCACCTCGACCGGTGCCGCACGACCCTCGAGCGCGTGCGTGGCCCCGTCCGTGACCTCGCCTGCCACGCACAGCACCGGCACCGTCCCCCCGAGCGCGCCGCACACGCCGCCCACGACCTTGCCGGCGAACGACGTGGCATCGAGGCGCCCCTCGCCGGTCATGGCGAGATCTGCGGCGGCGAGTCGGCGCTCAAGGCCGACGAGCCCCGCGACGAGCGGAAAGCCTGCGACGATCGTTCCGCCGATCGCAGCCAGCCCGCCCGCGAGCCCCCCGCCGGCACCAGCGCCGGAGAGGCGGTCCACCTCTGCGCCGTAGGCGCGGCGATAGTGGGAGGCGAGCCGGGTCAGGCGCTGCTCGAGCTTGGCGCTCTGGAGCGGCGTCGCGCCCTTCTGCGGCGAGAAGACAGCGGCGGCTGTGCGGAACCGCGTCTGCACGTCGGTCGCGACGACCAGGCGCAAGTCGCGCCGGGGAACCGCCTCCGCAGCCTCCAGGGCTGAGATCGCGCCCCGTCCCCCGTCGGTCGTCGCCGTGCCACCCACGAACACGAGCACCTGGCGGGCGCCCGCGGCGAGCGCGGCGTCCACGAGCTGGCCGACCCCTGCGGTCGTCGCGTCGAGCGGCTCGTCCCCCGAGGGGGCGGGAACGAGGTGACGGCCAGCGGCCTCCGCTGCCTCGACCACGGCGGTCGGGTCGTGCCCGGCGACCAGTGGCCGAGGGAGGAGCGCGCCCGAGGTGTCGGCGAGGAAGAGCCAGCGGGCGTTGACTGGGTACCCGAGTGGGCCCGTTACTCTGCGTTCCCGCAGCTCCCCGCCGATCGCGTGGCGGACGGCGGTCATCGACCCCTCGCCACCGTCGGCGAGGGGCATCTCTTCGACGCGCCAACCGCACCGGCGGGCGGCGCGCGCTGCCGCCCCGGCCACCGCGGCTGCGGTGGCGGTCCCCCTGAACTTGTCGGGTGCGGCGACGAGATGCGGCACGAGCGTGCGGACGAGAGGACTCGAACCTCCACCCCCGAAGGGACCGGGACCTAAACCCGGCGCGTCTACCGGTTCCGCCACGTCCGCGAAGTGACCCCGGCACCTGCCAGGGCCGGGTAGCCTCGCGACATGCACGCTAGTCCCCCCGAGGGTCCGTTCGGCGCTGGCGCGCCGGGGGACCAGTCCATCGCCATGGACGTCTACCAGCGCCTCTTGAAGGAGCGGATCATCTTCATCGGATCCCAGATCGACCAGAACACGGCCAACACCGTCTGCGCCCAGCTGATCCTCTTGGAGGCCGAGGATCACGAGCGGGACATCTCGTTGTACATCAACTCGCCTGGCGGCTCGGTCACCGACGGCCTCGCCATCTACGACACCATGCAGTACGTCCGCCCGGACGTCTCGACCATCTGCGTGGGCCTTGCGGCGTCGATGGGCCAGTTCCTGCTGTGCGCCGGCGCGCCCGGCAAGCGCTTCGCGCTGCCGCACTCGCGCATCCTCATGCACCAGCCCTCCGGCGCCATGCAGGGCCAGGCCGCAGACATCGCCATCCAGGCCGAGCAGATCGTCTACCTGAAGCGGATGATGGCCGAGCGCATCGCCTTCCATACGGGCCAGCCGGTCGAGCGCATCGAGGCCGACTCCGACCGCGACCGCTGGTTCACCGCGGAAGAGGCGCGCGAGTACGGTTTCATCGACCACGTGATCGACCGCTCCGCGGCGCAGGTGGGCGGCAGCTGACAGTGGCACTCGAAGCTCCGGCGCAAAAGCCGGATGCCGGGACAGCCAGGGCGGCGTTCGGAGCGACACCGAACTCGGTGGCCAACCGTCCGAAGACCACTCGTGTCGTCTCGGCGGACGTCACCGTTCTCGATCGGCTGCGCGAGATCTGGCGCAGCCGCGAGCTGCTGATCTACCTCGTCCGCACCGAGATCAAGGTCAAGTACAAGAACTCGTTCCTCGGTCTCGTCTGGTCGATGGTCTCGCCGGCCATGACGCTCGCCGTGTACACGGTCGTCTTCGGGACCTTCTTGAAAAACGGCATCCCGAACTTCGTCATCTTCTTGTTCTCGGGCCTCTTGCTGTGGAACTTCTTCCAGACCGGGGTCCTGACCGCGACGGGGGTCATCGTCAACAACGCGGGACTCGTGAAGAAGGTCTCCTTCCCTCGCGAGATCCTGGCGCTCGCCGCCATCGGCTCCGCCGCGGTCTTCCTCTTCTTCCAGGCCATCGTGATGGTGCTCTTCATGCTGGTGCTCCAGAGCCCTCCAGCCTGGGCGCTCTTGTGGCTGGTGCTCGTGGCGCTCGTCCCCACGTTCGTGTTCGCCTGCGGGCTGGGCATCCTGCTCGCCTCGGTGAACGTGTACATGCGCGACACCCAGCATCTCGTGACAGTGCTCGTCGGCGCGGCGTGGTTCTGGGCCTGCCCGATCGTCTACTCGTACCAGCAGGACGTCAGCCCGCGGCTGGCGGATCACCACTCGACGCTTCATACGCTGTTCGCGGTCATCTACTTCGCAAACCCGATGACGCCGCTCGTGATGACGTTCCAGCGAGTGCTCTACGCGAGGATGGGACAAGTGCCGCTGACCGTACCCGTGCCACCCGGGACGCCGCCCGTTCGTGCGCAGCTCCTCCCGAGCTGGCCGGTGACCACCTACGTATGGGCCGACGCTGCGGTGTTCGTCGGCTCGGTCATCCTCTTCTACGTCGCGATGATCGTGTTCGGCCGCCTCGCGGGCAACTTCGCCGAGGAGCTCTGAGGACATGGCCAGCACGGCCGTCTCCATCGAAGACGTCTCCAAGCGTTTCCGCCTCTACCACGAGAAGTACACGTCGCTGAAAGAGCGCGTCATCCACGCGGGCCGCGTTCCTTACGAAGACCTGTGGGCCCTCAAGAACGTGGGTTTCGAAGTGAGCGAGGGAGAGACCGTCGGGATCCTCGGGCGGAACGGCTCGGGCAAGTCGACGCTGCTCAAGTGCGTGTGCGGGATCCTCCAGCCGACTTCGGGGCGCGTGGTCGTCCAGGGGAAGCTCGCGGGGCTTCTCGAGCTCGGCGCGGGGTTCCAGCCGGAGCTGAGCGGGCGCGAGAACATCTACATGAACGGTTCGATGCTCGGGATCTCCAAGCGCGACGTCGACCGGATGTTCGACTCGATCGTGGAATTCGCCGAGCTGGGGCAGTTCATCGACAACCAGGTGAAGTTCTACTCGTCGGGTATGTACGTCCGTCTCGGCTTCGCCGTGGCGGTCAATGTCGACCCCGATGTGCTGGTGATCGACGAGGTGCTGGCCGTGGGCGACGAGCGCTTCCAGCAGAAGTGCCTCGAGCGGATCAAGCAGTTCCAGCGCGAGGGGCGGACGATCCTGTTCGTCTCGCACTCCGCTGACCTCGTGCGCAGCATCTGTGATCGCGCGGTCGTCCTCGCGCAGGGAGCCATGATCGGGATGGGGACGCCGGGTGAGGCCGTCAGGATCTTCCGCGAGCAGCTCATGGCCGCGGGCGACGTGCTGAACCTTCCCGAGGTCCCCATGTCATCGACACCCACCGATGGCGAAGGCACGATCGACGAGGCGCAGGCGACAGCGGGGATGCTCAGGATCGAGGACGGCCGGCCCGTCCGCTTGCGCGAGGTCGCCATCGTGAGGGCCGACGGTGACGACCGCCCCTACGTGGTCCCCGGTGAGTCGGTCACGGTGCACGCGCAGTTCGACGCCGCGCGGCCCGTCGAGGGTGCGGTCTTCCAGCTCGAGGTCCGTTCGAACGAGGACTCGCTCATCTTCAGTACCGACACCGAGGTCATGGGCCTGCGCAGCGATCTCGTCGCGGGGGCGGGGTCGATCGACTTCGTCCTCGAGTCGATACCGCTCGCCGACGGCACCTACAAGGTGTGTGTCGGGGTGGCCACGCCAAAGGGGATGAGCGACTGGCGCGAGCCTGCCTGCCAGTTCGAGGTGATGAACCCGGCACGCACGCGCGGCACCGTCAGCATGCCGGTGCGTGCCACGATCGCCGAGGCGCCGTGACGCCACCCCAGCCCCACGACGCCGAGCAGGCCAGGACCGAGCAGGCAGCCGGGACCGAGGAGCCGCCCGCCACCGATGAGCCGCCCGCCACCGAGGAGCCAGCGCCAGCTGATGGACCGTCACTGGCCGAGGTGATGGCCGAGATCGACGAGGAGGTGCGCCGGCGGCGCCGGGAGATCCCCGCACGCCTCGAGCGCGAGCTCGACGCGATGTTCCTCGAGTACTCGCCGATGGGGAGCCGCTACGGCGACCTGGGCGCGGCGCTGCGCATGCTGGACGCGGCGGTCTTCATCGACCCAGTGGTGCCGGTCGCCTCTGAGCGACCCGCTGGTGCCGTCGTGAAAAAAGGGCTCCGCGCGGCCTCCCTCTGGTACATGGGCTACGTCACCCACCAGGTGAGCAAGTTCGCGACGGCGGTCAGCCGGACCCTGCACCTCGTCGACAACCAGCTCCAAGAGATCCACCGGGCGCTCCCGCCACCGCTGCCCGCACCGGTCGTCGCCCCGGGCGACGCGACGTCGTGGTGGGTGGCCCCCGCGCTCGACGCGCTGGTCGGCGCTGGCGGGCGCGTCCTCCATGCGGCGTGTGGTGACGGGTGGCTGGTGCGAGCGTTGCGCGAGCGCGGGGCGGATGCCTACGGGGTCGACCCGCGAGGCGAGATCCTCGACACCGCGGCGTTCGAAGGCGCAGACCTCCGAGAAGATCCCGTTCTCGACCACCTGCGCTCGGTCGCCCGCGGGGCGCTCGGCGGTCTCTGCCTCTCGGGTGTCGTCGAGGGGCTGGCGCCCGCGGCGCGCGCCGAGCTCCTCTCGCTCCTTGGATCGCGCCTCTCGGCGGGGCCGGCGGTCCTCGTCGTGCACTCGATGAGCCTGTCGGCATGGCTGGCCGACGACGCGCCGGTCGAAGCGGACCTCGCGCTCGGGCGCCCGCTTCGCCCTTCCACGTGGCGGCACCTGCTCACCGGCTGGAGCGTCGAGGTGTACGACGCGCCCTCGGGGGCGGACTACCTCCTCGTCGCGAGGCGGTGACCGCCGCCTCGGGCCCGATGGGCGGGCAACGGTGCGCGTAGCGTTCGTCACGCCCCGATACGGCACCCAGATCATGGGCGGTGCCGAGTCCGCTGCGCGCATGCTCGCCGAGCATCTGGTCGCCGAGTGCGGCGCCGACGTCGAGGTGTTCACCACCACCGCCCTCGACCACGTCACCTGGCAGGGCGTGCTCGACCCCGGCGACAGCGAGCTGCACGGCGTCAGGGTCCATCGCTTCACGCCGACATCTGGGCGTGACACCGCCTTCTACGAGCTCGACACGCGCCTGCGGCTCGGTCCCCGTCACGCCACCCGCGAGGAAGGGGATCGCTGGGTGGACCTGAACGGTCCGGTGATCCCTGCCCTCGTCGACGCGGTGTGCGACAGCGGGGCGGACGTCGTCGCCTTCTACCCGTACCTCTACTACCCGACGGTGCGAGCCATCACCAAGGTGCCCATTCCCGCGGTGTTGCACCCCGCGGCCCACGACGAGCCGGCGCTCTACTTCCCGGTGTTCCGCCAGACCTACGAACGCGCGGACGCCCTCTGTTACCACACGGTCGCCGAGCGCTCGCTCGTCCAGCGCGTCCACCACGTCGCGGACCGCCCTCAGATCGTGCTCGGGCTCGGGGTGAGCCCAGACGCAGGGACTGGGCGCCCGGGAGGCGAGATCCTCGGGATCGGCGACCGTCCCTACGTGGTGAGCGTGGGGCGGGTCGACGACCACAAGGGATCGACCATGCTCGCGGCCTTCTTCCGCGCCTACAAGGCCCGCCATCCCGGCCCGCTCGCGCTCGCGCTGGTCGGTCCGGTGGTGTCACGCATCCCGCCGCATCCCGACGTCGTCGTCGCCGGACCGCTCGATGAGGCAGACAAGTGGGACGTGGTCGGCGGCGCGCTCGCCTCTGTCTCGCCCTCTGCGCTCGAGTCGTTCTCCCTCGTGGTCCTAGAGGCGTGGGCCCGCTCGGTCCCTGTGCTCGTAAACGCCACCTGTGGTCCCACGCGCGAGCACGCCGAGCGCTCGGGGGGCGGGCTGTGGTTCGAGTCGTTCGCGGAGTTCGACGCGGTGCTCGACCGCCTCGTCGCCGATCGCGCCTTACGCCGGGCGCTCGGGACCCGGGGCAGGGCCTACCTCGACGCGCACTACCAGTGGCCTGTCCTCATCCGGCGCTACGCCCGCTTCCTCGACGACGTCGTGGCCCGCGGGCGGCGTCGTGCGCCGGCGCTGGCCATGAGCGGCTGAGAACCCCGGCGCCCGCCTAACCTGGCGGGCGTGTCCGCGACCTGCTTCGGCATCCTCCTCACCGGTGGGGCGTCCACGCGCATGGGGCGTGACAAGGCCACCTTGGAAGTCGGAGGGGAATCGCTCGCCCGTCGCAGCGGCGGCATCCTCGCAGGGGCGACCGGGCCGGTCCTCGAAGTGGGCCCCGGCCGCAGCGGACTCCCCGCCGTGGTGGAGACACCGCCAGGGAGCGGGCCGCTTGCCGCCGTGGTCGCAGGTTGGCGGCGCCTCGTCGCGCAGGCGGGGGAGAAGCGTTCCGCCGTGGTGCTCGCGTGCGACTTGCCGGATCTCCCGCGCTCCCTCGTCGAGTGGCTCGTCGCCCAGCCGGGCGACCACAGCGTCGTGCCGGTCGTGGACGGCCGCCGCCAGCCGTTGTGCGCCCGGTGGTCTGTCGCCGATCTCGAGCGGGCCGCTGCGCAGCTCGCGGCCGGTGAACGATCACTGCGCGAGGTGTTCGGTCCCGACGCTGTCTTCGTTGCCGAGGATGCGTGGGAAGGCGCCGCGGCTGCGGGCGAGCTGATGGACGTCGACACTCCCGAGGACCTCGTGCGTCGCGGGCTCGTCGTGCCCGAGCACGGCGACGACTGGATCGCGCTGTCCCGCAGCCCCTTGCAGACGGAGCTCGCAGTGCGCTGGGCGACGCTGCCGTCGTGCGGCGCGGTCGTGACGTTCACGGGCACCGTCCGCGACCACGCGGACGGGCGTGAGGGCGTGGACCTGCTCGTCTACGAGGCGTACGAGGCGCCCGCGCTCGATCGCATGCGCGCCG
The DNA here is from genome assembly GCA_021810205.1 of Actinomycetes bacterium. Lineage (GTDB taxonomy): Bacteria > Actinomycetota > Acidimicrobiia > Acidimicrobiales > RAAP-2 > JAJYVT01. The sequence continues at coordinate 20,316 of JAJZJC010000011.1, read as the reverse complement.
TGGTCGCCGATGCGCGGGCGCGCTGGAGCGACCTCGCCCGCGTCGCGGTGCTTCACCGCCTGGGACGTCTGTGCGTGGGGGAGAGCGCCGTCAGCGTGGTCGTCTCGTCCCCCCATCGCCAGGACGCGTTCGCCGCGGGGAGCCATGTGATCGACACGGTGAAAGAGACGGTGCCCATCTGGAAGTACGAGCAATGGCATGGCGGCGAGGATTGGGGCACGCGGGCGCAGCCGGTGCGGTCCGTATGATCCCGCTCGGTGATGCCCAGGCACTCGTGCGCGAGGCCTGCACGCGACTCGACCAGCGTGTGGTTGCAGTCGGCGACTCGCTCGGTTGTGTGCTCGCCGCGCCCGCGCTCGCCGCGGTCGACGTCCCGCCGTTCGCGAACTCTGCGATGGACGGCTATGCGGTCCGCGCCGAGGATGTGGCGGTCACGCCGGTGCAGCTCCGGGTCACCGGCAGGGTGCTCGCAGGCTCGATGTCGGCGGGCGCGCTCGGCCCGCGGGAGGCCATCCGGATCATGACCGGTGCCCCGATGCCACCCGGTGCCGACGCGGTCGTCATGGTCGAGCGCACCCGCCAGGACGAGGACGCCGGCGAGGATACCGTCGTCATCGAGGACCCGGTCCGTACGGGAGAGAACGTGCGAGGCGCGGGCGGCGATGTGCACGCGGGCTCCGAGGTTCTCGCCGCCGGGGCGGTCGTCGGCCCCACCCAGCTCGCCGCGCTCGTGAGCGCGGGCGTCGCCGAGGTGACCGTTGTGCCTCGTCCACGGGTGGGGGTGATCTCGACCGGTGACGAGCTGGTCGACCTCGGCCAGCCGCTCGGGCCCGCCCAGATCTACGATTCCAACCGGCCGATGCTGCTCGCGCTCGTGGGCGAGGCGGGGTGCGCCGCGCTCGACTTGGGGCGGAGCGCGGACGACGAGGACGCGCTCGAGGCGCGCATCGCCCGGGCACTGCCGCACGTCGACGCGCTCGTGCTCTCGGGCGGCGTCAGCGTGGGCGACGTCGACGTGGTGCGCATGGTCCTCGAACGCATCGGCAAGGGCCGGGCCCGCTGGATGCAAATCGCGATACGCCCAGCGAAACCGTTCTCCTTCACCCCGCTCGCAGGTCCCGGACGGACCGTGCCGGCCTTCGGCCTTCCGGGCAACCCGGTCTCCTCCGCCGTCGGCTTCGAGCTGCTCGTGCGACCGGCCCTGCGTGCGATGGCGGGGCACCGTGTCACCGAACGGCCACGGCTCATCGCTCGGGCCCGGGAGGACCTGCGGCGCCGGCCCGATGGCAAGACGCACTTCATGCGAGTGGTGCTCGAGCCGGTGTCGACGCCGAGAGGCACGGTGGACGCCACCGATGAAGCCGGCGCCGAGCCAGTGGCGTGGACGGCGGCGCCGTGTCCCGGTCAGGGGTCGCACCAGATCCGGTCGATGGGGTTGGCGGACGGGCTCGCCGTGCTACCCGACGGCGATGGCGTGGCGGCCGGAAGTCCCGTCGAGGTGATCATCACGAACCGGGCCTTTTCAGAGGCGCTCCCGGCCGTCCGGTGATGGCGACGCTCCTGTTGTTCGGGCCCGCCCGCAGTGCCGCGGGCCTTGGGCGCGTTCAGCTCGAGGCGCGCACGGTCAGTGAGCTCTGCGACGCCGCGCGCAGCCAGTTCGGCGAAGAGTTCACGAAGGTCCTCGCCGTCTCGGCGCTCTGGCTGAACGGTGAGCCAGTCGAAGGAGACCCGTCCGTCGCCGCCGGCGACGAGGTCGCGGTCGTCCCTCCTGTGTCGGGAGGCTCGTGACTCCCGGCATGCTCGCCCACGCCAGGCAATGGCATGCTCGCCCACGCCAGGCATGGCATGCTCGCCCACGCCAGGCATGGACCTCGATGCCAGACGTAGCGCCGCCGGGTGCCGGGGCGCGATGATGAACCGGCTTGCACGTCGTCCGCCCTACAAGGGCAGGGAGGGAGGTCCGCGATGAAGGTGACCGTGACGGTGAACGGCCGCGCCGAGACCCATGACGTGGAGACACGAACGCTGCTCGTGTACTTCTTGCGCGAGGCGTGCGGACTGACCGGGACCAACGTCGGCTGTGACACGACGTCGTGCGGCGCCTGCACGGTCTTGTTGAACGGGGAGTCGGTGAAGTCCTGCACCGTGCTCGCCGCCCAAGCCGACGGCCAGGAGGTGACCACCATCGAAGGTCTCGCGAAGCCGGACGGGACGTTCCACCCCGTCCAGCAGGCGTTCCACGAGCACCACGCGTTGCAGTGCGGCTACTGCACCCCGGGCATGGTGATGGCGATCACCTCGTTGTTGAAAGAGCACCCGAACCCGACCGAAGCCGAGGTGCGGGAGGGCCTCGAAGGCAACCTCTGCCGCTGCACCGGTTACCACAACATCGTGAAGGCGGCCCTGGCGGCAGCCGGCTCGACGGAGCTGGTGTCGTGAGCGCGACCGTGACCGAGCGAGCGGGCGGCGGAGCACGCGGCGTGGTCGGGACCCGGATGCTTCGACGCGAGGACCCGGCGCTCTTGTCGGGTGAGGCGCAGTTCGTCCACGACCTCTCGGTGCCTGGCGCGCTGCACCTGTCGGTGGTACGGAGCCCTCATGCGCACGCCCGCGTGCTCGAGGTCGACCTGTCCGCGGCGCGCGAGTGTCCGGGGGTGGTCGCGGCGTTCAGTGGGCGTGACCTCCTGGGCGAGTGGGCGGCCCCCATGCCCTGCGCATGGCCCGTCACCGCCGACATGCAGACGCCCACGCACTACCCCGTGGCGCTCGACGAGGCCTGCTACGTCGGCGACGCGGTAGCGGTCGTGCTCGCCGAGTCCGCCGCCCAGGCGCAGGACGCTGCCGCCTCGGTGAGCGTGTCCTACGAGGTGCTCCCCGCTGCCGTCGACCTCGCCGATGCGGCGTCCGACCGGGTTCTCGCTCACGACGCGAGCGAGACGAACCGCGCGTACATCTGGGAGCTCGCCCCCGATGCCGCGGCGGTCGAGCGGGCGTTCGCCGAGGCCGCAGTCACCGTCTCGGAGCGCTACGTCCAGCAGCGTCTCATCCCTGCCGCCATGGAGCCCCGGGGCGTCTGCGTGGTGCCACAGCCTTTTGGGGGGGACTTCACCGTCTATTCGTCGACGCAGATCCCACACATCCTGCGGACCATGCTCGGCATCACCGCGGGTGTGCCGGAGGGTCGGCTGCGGGTGGTCGCCCCGTCGGTCGGTGGCGGCTTCGGCTCCAAGCTGAACGTCTATGCCGAAGAGCTCTTGTGCCTCGCCCTTGCGCGACGCATGCGGCGCCCCGTTCGCTGGACCGAAGAGCGCAGCGAGGCGGCGCAGGCGACCATCCAAGGTCGCGGCCAGATCCAACAGATCGAGCTTGCCGCCGACGCCGAGGGACACGTGCAGGCGGTGCGCGTGCACCTGGTGGCAGACATGGGCGCGTACTTGCAGCTCGTGACCCCGGGAATCCCGATCCTCGGCGCGTTCTTGTACCACGGCGTCTATGACGTCCCCGCGTACTCCTTCACGTGCACGGGCGTCTTCACGAACAAGACGCCGACCGACGCCTACCGTGGGGCGGGACGGCCGGAGGCGACGTACGCGATCGAGCGCGCCATGGACGCGCTCGCGCGCCGCATCGGCGTCGACCCAGCCGAGGTGCGGCGGCGGAACTTCATCGCCAAGGACAAGTTCCCCTACGCTTCGTCCGGAGGGCTCCTCTTCGACAGCGGCGACTACGACGCGGCGCTCGCTGGCGCGCTCGAGCTCGCCGACTACGAGGGGCTGCGTGCCGAGCAGGCACAGCGCCGGGCGCAGGGATCCGCAAAGCTGCTCGGGATCGGGCTTTCGTCGTACGTCGAGATGTGCGGGCTGGCGCCGTCTCGTGTGCTCGCCTCGCTGAACTACGCGGCAGGTGGATGGGAAGCCGCGACCGTGCGCATGCTGCCCACCGGCAAGGTCCAGGTGGTCAGCGGCTCGTCGCCGCACGGACAGGGCCACGAGACCAGCTGGTCGATGATCGTCGCCGACAAGCTCGGGGTGTCACCCGAGGACGTCGACGTCTTGCACTCGGACACCGCGGTGTCGCCGTTCGGGCTCGACACCTACGGTTCTCGCTCGCTGTCGGTGGGGGGCACGGCGATCGCGATGGCCGCAGACCGCGTGGTCGACAAGGCCCGGCTGCTCGCCGCGCACCGCCTCGAGGTCGCACCCGAGGATCTCGACCTCGAGGCGGGCACGTTCAGCGTGCGTGGCACCCCGTCGCGCGCGGTCGCCCTTGGTGAGCTTGCCTTCGCCGCGTTCACCGCTCACGACCTGCCCGACGGGATGGAGCCGAACCTCGAGGCGCAGGCGACCTACGACCCGGAGAACTTCACGTTCCCCTTCGGCACCCATGTGGCGGTCGTCGAGATCGACTCCGACACTGGCCGTGTGGACCTCGTGCGCTATGTCGCCGTCGACGACTGCGGCAACCAGGTGAACCCGCTCATCGTCGAGGGGCAGGTGCACGGCGGGATCGCTCAGGGCGTCGCCCAGGCCATGTGGGAGGAAGCGGCGTACGACGAGGCGGGCAATATCCTCACCACCTCGTTCGCCGACTACTTGGTCCCGGCCGCCTCGGAGTTGCCGAGCTTCACGCTGGGTCATACGGTGACCCCCAGCCCTTCGAACCCGCTGGGGGTGAAGGGAATCGGCGAAGCCGGGACGATCGCCTCCACGCCGGCGGTCGTCAATGCGGTGGTCGACGCGCTCGCCCACCTTGGAGTGCACTCGATGGAAATGCCCGTCACGCCCGAGCGCGTCTGGCGAGCGGTCGACGCCGCCCGCCGGACGCCGACAGGAGGTACCTCATGATCCCTGCCAAGTTCGAGTACCGGCGCGCCGGGTCCGTCGACGAGGCCATCGGCTGGCTCCGAGAGGACCCCGACGACGCGAAGCTCCTGGCTGGCGGTCACTCGTTGCTGCCGCTGATGAAGCTGCGGCTCGCGACGCCCGGCGTCTTGGTGGACGTGGGCCGCATCGACGGGCTGTCGTACGTGCGCGACGCCGGAGACCATGTCGCGATCGGCGCGCTCACCCGCCATCGGGACCTCGAGACCTCCGAGGTCGCGCGCGCCCATGCACCGCTGCTCGCCCGCGTCGCTGCGCAGATCGGCGACCCTCAGGTGCGTCACCGCGGCACGATCGGCGGCTCTCTCGCCCACGGCGATCCCGCCTCCGATCTGCCGGCGGCCGCGCTCGCCTACGGTGCCACCTTCGTGGCGCAGGGTCCGAACGGGACGCGGCAGATCCCCGCCGACGAGTTCTTCCTGGGATTCCTCGAGACGGCACTGCAGCCAGACGAGATGCTGACCGAGATCAGGGTCCCCAAATCCGGGGGCGCCAGCGCGTTCCAGAAGTTCAACCGCCGCGCCCAGGACTGGGCGATCGTCGGTGTCGCTGCTGTCCTCGATGGCACCCCACGCGTCGCCCTGGTGAACATGGGCCCCACGCCCGTGCGTGCCCGCGCGGTCGAAGAAGCTCTGGCGTCGGGTGCCAGTGCCGTCGATGCCGCTGCTCACGCCGCGGACGGTCTCGAGCCGCCGAGCGACGTCCATGCGAGCAGCGAGTACCGTCGTCACCTCGCGACGGTGCTGGTCCGCCGGGCGCTCGAGGAGGCGTCGGCCGCACGTGGGTGAGCAGGGAGCCGACGGCGCCCGGGCTGGGCTCGTCGGACCAGACGTCGCCGGTCCCGAGGACGTGCGGCTCGCGCTGCGCGCCCACGGCTATCTCGCCGACGAAGGGCTCGCGACGGTCGTGTTCTTGTCGCTCGCGCTCCATCGGCCCCTCCTCCTCGAGGGCGAGGCCGGCGTCGGCAAGACCGAGATCGCCAAGGTGCTGTCGCGCTGGCGGGGAGGGGAGCTCCTGCGACTCCAGTGCTACGAGGGCCTCGACGTCAGCCAGGCGGTCTACGAGTGGGACTACGCGCGCCAGCTCCTGCACCTGCGCGCCGCCGAGGCGCGTGCCGCAGGCGACAAGGGCGAGGTGTTGTCCGTCGTCGAAGACGAGCTGTACTCGGAGCGCTTCTTGGTCCGGCGACCCCTGCTGGCGGCGATCGCGTCGCCGGCGACACGGCCCGCACCGGTGCTGCTCGTCGACGAGATCGACCGCGCCGACGACGAGTTCGAGGCATTCTTGCTCGAGGTGCTCTCGGACTACGCGGTGACCGTCCCCGAGCTCGGCACCTTCACCGCGTCGGTGCCGCCCATCGTGGTGATCACCTCGAACCGGACCCGCGACGTCCACGACGCACTGAAGCGACGCTGCCTCTACCACTGGGTGGAACACCCCAGCTTCGACCGTGAGGTTGAGATCGTCACGTTGCGCGCGCCAGAGGTCGGACCCGTCCTCGCGCGGCAGGTGGCTGCAGCAGTCGAGCGTCTCCGTTCCCTTGGCCTGTACAAGCCGCCCGGTGTCGCCGAGACGATCGACTGGGCCGAGTCGATGGCGGCGCTCGGCTGTGCCGAGCTCGACGAGTCGACCGTCGAGCGCACCCTCGGCGCCGCGGTCAAGTACCGGGAGGACGCGGAGCGGGTGCGCGCTGTGGGCATCGCGGAACTGACGCGCGCCGCCGTCGCTCGGGCAGGATGAGCACGAGCAGCTCGCAACGGCCCGGTCGCATGTCGGGTGACGGCACCGTCCCAGAGGACCAGGCGGCGCGCGTGGCCGTGGCGTTCGTGCGTGCGCTGCGAAGTGCCGGGATTCCCGAGGGCGGGGGAGCGGCTGTCGACTACGCCCGAGCGCTTGACGCGGTCGGCTTCCACGACGCCTGCGCCGTGTACTGGGCGGGGCGCGCCACTCTCGTGCGAAGACCCGAGGACGTGGCCGCCTATGACGCCGTCTATCGCGCCTTTTGGCAGGGGGACGAGGGAATGGTCGGCGATCTGCTCGCCGTGTACGAAGAGCCCGTCACCCTCGCGCTGGACCGGGAGGATGAGGAGGAGGAGGAGTCGCAGCCCACCGAGGCGCCCACGGGCAACGTCATCGAGCTTCGCTACAGCGCCACTGAAGTCCTGCGGGACAAGGACTTTGCCGAGTGCACGCCAGCCGAGCTCGAGGAGGCCCAGCGCCTCATGGCCGCGGTGCGCTGGGGCGGCAACCGACGCCGGACGCGTCGTCGACGGCCTGCCGGACGCCGCGGGGACTGGCCCGACGTGCGCAGAACCGTCCAGCGGGCACTTCGGACGGGCGGGGAGCCCCTGGAGCGCCGGTGGCTCGAGCCGACCGACCGTCCTCGTCGAGTGGTCTTCCTTTGCGACGTGAGCGGGTCGATGGCGCCATATGCACGTGCGTTGCTGCGCTTTCTCCACGTCGCCGTCGCGGGGCGTCCCCGGGTGGAGGCATTCACCATCGGCACCCGACTCACGCGCGTCACCCGGGCGCTGGCTGCCCGAGACCCCGACGCGGCGCTCGCCGACGCCGGCCGGGCGGTGCGAGATTGGTCCGGAGGGACGCGGCTGGGTGAGGCGATCCGCCAGTTCAACGACCGTTGGGGTACCCGAGGGATGGCACGCGGTGCGGTCGTGGTGATCCTCTCCGACGGTTGGGACCGCGGGGACCCCGCGGCGTTGGCGGCCGAGATGGCTCGCCTCTCGCGCGTGGCCTACGAGATCATCTGGGTGAACCCTCTGAAGGCCACGCCGGGCTACGCCCCGCTGGTCCGGGGAATGGCAGCCGCCCTTCCCTATGTTGATCAATTCGTCGAAGGGCATTCCGTCGCGTCGCTCGACGCCCTCGTCCAGCTACTCGGCGCTCCCGGGCGCCGTCGGCGGGGGGACGCGGTCGCGGCGGGGAAAGGCTGGGCGAGCACATGAAAGAGGTCATCGGAGACGTCGAGCGGTGGCGTCAGGCGGGCCAGCGCGTGGCGGTGGCCCGCGTCGTGGGCGTCGAGGGCTCGGGCCCACGCGATCCGGGTGCCACGATGGTGGTGAACGAGCGCGGTGAGGTGGCGGGCTCGGTGTCGGGCGGCTGCGTCGAGGGTGCGGTCGTGACCGAGGCACTCGATGCCATGGCGTCGAACCGGGCCAGGCGGTGCACGTTTGGCTACTCCGACGACGAGGCGTTTGCCGTGGGGCTCACCTGCGGCGGAACGGTCCACCTGCTCGTCGACCCGAACCTGCCCAGCGTCTACGAAGAGCTTCGTGACGCGCTGGCGGCCGACCGTCCCGTCGCGCTCGCCACCGTTGTCGATCTTGCCGAGCCGGAGACGAAGGAGACCGCGGTGGCGCTCGGGGCGAGCATGCTCGTGGGGGCCGATGGCGAGGTCCATGGCTCCCTCGGGAACGCCGCGCTCGACGATGTGGTCCGGCGGGACGCCGCGGGCGCGCTCGCGAGCGGCCTGTCGGCGACCCGTCACTACGGTAGCTGCGGCGAGGCTCGCCAAGAGGACGTATCGGTCTTCGTCGAGGTGTTCGCGCCGCTGCCACGTCTCGTGATCTTCGGTGCCGTCGACTTCACCGCCGCGCTGACCCGGGTCGGAAAGGTGCTCGGCTATCACGTGGTGGTCTGCGACGCCCGCCCCGTGTTCGCCACCCGGACTCGGTTCCCGATGGCAGATGAGGTGGTCGTGGATCGCCCCGAACGCTACCTGGCAAAGGTCGGGAGCAGTTTGGGTCCGCGTGACGCGATCTGCGTGCTCACCCACGACCCGAAGTTCGACGTGCCCGCGATCGTGGCCGCGGTCACCACCGACGTCGGCTACCTCGGGGCGATGGGCTCGCGCCGGACGCATGCGGACCGTGTCGCGCGCCTGCGCGAGGCGGGGGTGGACGACGAGGGTCTCGCCCGGGTCATGGCGCCCATCGGGCTCGACATCGGGGCGCGGACCCCTGAGGAGACGGCGGTGGCGATCTGCGCGGAGATCATTGCCCGACGCACCGGCAAGGCGGCGCCGTCGCTCCGAGACGCCGACGGGCCGATCCACCGACCGCAGCCAGCGGCGGTGGCGGACGCGGGGTTGCCCGGCTGACTACGCCCGAGGACCGGGGGGCGCACGCCGCGCGCGTCGCAGCCGTGGTGCTCGCCGGTGGTGCCGGCGAGCGCTTCGAGGGTCCCGTGCCCAAGCTCCTCGCGCCATTCGGGGGCAGGCCGCTCGCCGCCTGGGCCATCCGCGCGGCGATCGAGGCATCCCTCGACGCCGTCGTCGTGGTGACGGGCTCCGTCGACCTCGCACGGGTCCTCTCGGGCTGCGAGACCGAGGTCGTCGTCGTGGAGAACGCCCGGTGGCGCGAGGGGCAGGCGACGTCGCTTCGCGCCGGACTGGACACGTGCGCGCTGCTGGGCATGGATGCCGCTGTGGTGGGCCTGGGGGACCAGCCACTCGTCCCCGCGTCGGCGTGGCGCGCCGTCGGCCGTGCCGACGGTGCGTTGGTCGTGACGGCGACCTTCGAGGGCCGCCGTCGCCCACCGGTGCGGCTGCATCGCACCGTCTGGCCGTTGTTGGCCGGGACGGGCGACGAGGGGGCGAGGGAGCTCATGCGCCGATGCCCCGAGCTGGTCGGCGAGGTGCCCTGTGAGGGCGACCCCGCAGATGTGGATACGCTCGAAGACCTTCAACGCTACGACCCGGGCAGTGGTGCGGCAGGCGTGCGCTAGTGCCAACAGATCGAGGAGAGACGAGATGGAGTTGACCAACGATTTCACCGTGGACGTGCCGCTCGACGAGGCCTGGGCGGTTCTCACCGACGTCGCCCGGATCGCACCGTGCATGCCCGGCGCGCAGCTCCAGTCGGTCGAGGGCGACGAGTACCGCGGCGTCGTGAAGGTGAAGGTCGGCCCGGTCACCGCCGAGTACAAGGGCAAGGCGACCTTTGTCGAGCGTGACGAGGCAGCCCACCGTGCGGTTTTGCGCGCCGAAGGGCGAGAGACCCGAGGCCAGGGAAACGCGAGCGCCACGATCACTGCGCAGCTCGAGCCCGCCGGCACGTCGACGCGCGTCTCGGTCACGACGGACCTCGCGATCTCGGGGCGTGTCGCGCAGTTCGGCCGCGGTGTCCTCGCCGATGTGAGCACGAAGCTGCTCGGGCAGTTCGTCGATTCCCTCGAGGCGACGGTGCTGGGTGGCAAGGTCGTCGGCGAGGAGCCAAAGGGCGAGACCGGCGGTACCAGCACCTCGTCGAGCGTTGGTGCGACGAACGCCGCAAGCGCCGGCAAAGAGGAACGGTCCGACACCGGGGCGGGGACGGAGGCCCCGGCTGCCGCGCCCGTCGACCTCATGCGTGTGGTCGGTCCGGTCCTCTTGAAGCGGCTGGGCGGGGCGCTGGGCGGGCTCGCGGTCGTGTTCTTCGTCTGGCGCAGGCTCCGGCACCGCCGCTGAGCCGGCGCGCGTGCGGGAGATCGCAGTGCTCGGTACGTCGGTTCGAGCGCTGGCTCGACAGATCGGCGCTAGCCGCCGATCATCGACATCGAGCGCGCGGGGCGCAGGAATCCCGGATCGTTGATGCCGTGGCCCGGCAGCTTTGCCCACACCGCGCGTCGCAAGAGCATCGCCAGATCCTCGTCGCTGCCGCCGCCGCGCAGCAGATCCCGTACGGGGTGCTCGGCGTCAGAGAACAAGCAGTTGCGCACCGCGCCGTCAGCCGTGAGCCGGAGACGGTTGCACGTGCCGCAGAACGGCTCGGTGACCGTCGATATGAGGCCGATCTCGCCATTGCCGTCGCTGAAGCGGTAGCGGTCCGCTGGCGCAGGATCGCCGGGGTCCGATACGGCCTCGAGTGGCCAGACGGCAGAGATCCGCTCGTAGACCTCTCGGCCCGAGACCAGCTGCTCGCGGCTCCAGTGCCCCTCGGCATCGAGGGGCATGTACTCGATGAAGCGCACCACTCTGCCCGTATCGCGGGCGAAGGCAGCGAAGTCGAGGATCTCGTCGTCGTTGCGCCCACGCAGTAGGACCACGTTGACCTTGAGCGGCGTGAGCCCTGCTGCTTCCGCCGCGTCCATCGAGTCGAGGACGACATCCATCCTGCCGCGCCGGCGAATGTCGGCGAAGCGTTCGGGACGAAGGGAGTCGCAGCTGATGTTCACGCGCCGAAGCCCGGCCTCGGCGAGCTCGGCGGCCATACCGGCGAGCTTGGTGCCGTTCGTGGTGAGCGCGACGTCATCGAACCCCAGACGTGCGATGCGCCCCACGAGGTCGCAAATGCCACGGCGCACGAGGGGCTCTCCACCGGTGATGCGGACGGAGCGTACGCCGAGGGAGTGGGCGACCGCGCTCACCCGCTCGATCTCCTCGAAGCTCAAGATGTCCTGGCGAGGGAGGAAGGTCATGCCCTCATTCGGCATGCAGTACACGCATCGCAGGTTGCAGCGATCGGTCACCGAGAGGCGAAGGTCGTCGTGGACCCGCCCGTATCGGTCCACGAGGGGGCCCTCGAGCGGCATGTCGTCGAACCCGTCGGTGCCCCGGCTCGGCCCACGAGACAGGGCGACGCGGACCCCGGTCACCACGCGGCCATACCCTGGCGCCGACTGGGACCCGTGACCCCGAAGGCGGCCCGGTTCGACTGTTGGCGCATCCGTCCGATCGCCTGGCGCATCCGTCCGATCGCCCTTCCCATGCGTCGCGTCCGGGTCAGGTGGTTCCTGCCGGGGCCGCCGCAGCACGTGTGCGGTGTCAGATGGGAGCTTACCCGGGTCCAGAGGGTCTCCCCGGGGGTCGCGTCGAGCCGGCGTGTCAGTGAGGATGCCCGCCACCCGACAGCTCGAGGGCATGAGGGACGACGTCGAGCACCGCAGCAAGCGACTCGGTGGCACCGGCGGGGGAGCCAGGCAGGTTCACGACGACGCAGCTGCCGAGGGTGCCTGCCATCCCGCGCGAGAGCCGCCCGAGCGGGCTGACCGCGCGCATCGCCTCGGCGAAGCCCGGTGCTTCTCGGTCGAGCACGGTCCTGGTGGCCTCGGGAGTGAGGTCACGCGGCGCGAAGCCGGTCCCGCCGGTCGTGACGAGGAGGCCCGCGAACCCCGCCGCCATCTCGCGCAGCGCCGAGGCGACCGGTTCGATGCCGTCGGGTACCGTGCGGCGTTCGACCACCGCGAAGCCGTGCATGCCGAGCAGTTCAGCAAGCGCTTCGCCGGAGCGGTCCTCCCTCGTGCCAGCGTGGACCGAGTCGGACACGGTGAGGATCTTGGCTGCAAGAGGAGCAGACGGCACGGAGCGCAAGGAGGGCACGTACGGGGAGGTTACCGTGCGACCCCCACGGACCTCGGTCTCGGACGCAGCACGGCGCAGGACGGCATCCGTGCGGCACACGGCGCTGGTGCAGACCTCGAACGGCACATGCGCTACTACATAGGCGAACAGCATTGCATGTGCGTCGTTTGTATTGATAATGTGCCGCACATGCAGATACGTGGAGTCCGGGGCGCGTGCCGTCGTGTTGCAGGTGCTCGACCCCGTCGGTCGGTCCGCGCCCTGGTGGCGCTCACCATCTCCACCTGGAGCGTTGTCGGTGTGGTGGATCTTTCCGGTGCCGCGGCGGCGGCGCCGGGGAAGGTGCACTCGGGGAAGGTGCACTCAGGGAAGGTGCACTCAGGGAAGGTGCACTCAGGGAAGGTGCACTCAGGGAAGGTGGTCGTGCTCACCGCCGGCTCGCTCGAGACGATCATGAAGACAGCGGTCGAGCCGGGCTTCCGCAAGGCGACGGGCTACCAGGTGACAGACATCTCCGGTGGTTCGACAGGACTCGCCCAGGACATCAAGAGCGGCGTACACCGAGCGGACGTCTTCTGGAGCGCAGCAGCGACATCGGACAAGCACCTCATGGGCAAGCGCAATGGCAGTTGGGTGCGGTGGTACCTGACGTTCGCCACCACTTCCCTGGTCCTGGGCTACGAGCCGACGGACAAGTTCGCCACGACACTGAAGTCGGCGCCGTGGTGGAAGGTCGTGACCGAGCCAGGGTTCCTCGTCGGGCGGACGAACCCGGTCACAGACCCCAAGGGGCGTCTCACCGTCGACGCGTTGAAGAAGGCGGCGCATGCGCGCCACGACGCCGCGCTCGGTGCGATCGCGAGGAAGCAGACAACCGTATTCACAGAGACAAGCCTCGTCGGTCGATTGCAGTCCGGGCAGCTGAACGCCGGCTTCTTCTACGCGGTAGAGGCGTCTGCGGCGCACTTCCCGACCGTGCCGCTCACCGGCGCCACCGAAAAGGCCGCGTACACGCTGAGCATCGTGGCCAATGCCCCGCATCCCTCGGCGGCGGATGCCTTCGTGGCCTGGCTGCTCTCGCCGACGGCGAAGCGACTGCTCGCGAGCCACGGGCTCGTCGAGCTCCGCATGCCGGTGCTCAGCGGGGACAAGGGCGCCGTACCCAAGGCTCTGCGCAAGGTCGTCTCGCGGTGAGACGGGGGGGCGCATGGAGCCCCCTTCCTTGGCTCGGGGCGCTCCTTCTCGTCTACCTGGGCGGCCCGATCGGCTACTTCTGCTACCGGCTCGCCGCCACGTCCGCACGTGGCTTTCACGATCCCGGGCTGCTCTCCGCGTTCTGGGTCTCCGTGCAGGGCGCCACCATCGCCACCGTCGTGGTGACCGTGCTTGGGGTGCCACTCGCGTACGTCTTGGCGCGCCACCGCGGCCCCCTCGTCGCGCTCCTCGGTGCCCTCGTGATGGTGCCTTTGGCCGTGCCCCCGCTGATGGCGGGCATCCTCCTCATCTACGTGGTGGGGCCGTTCACGCCGATCGGCAGCTTCTTCGGCGGCCACCTCACCGAGTCCCTCGTGGGCGTGGTGCTCGCCCAGTCGTTCGTGTGCGCGCCGTTCCTCGTCGTCTCCGCGCGAGCGGCGTTCAGTGCGGTCGACCCCACGCTCGGCGACGTCGCGGCGACGCTCGGGCACGGGACGATCAGCCGGTTCTGGAAAGCTGAAGTCCCCGCCGCGGCGGCGGGGATCCGAGCGGGGATGCTGCTCGCATGGTTGCGGGCGTTCGGCGAGTTCGGGGCCACGGTGGTCCTCGCCTACCACCCCTCGTCACTGAACGTGTACACGTACATCCAGTTCTCTTCGACGGGCGTGCCGGGCACCCTCGCTCCGACGGCGCTCGCCTTGGGCGTCGCGGTGGTGGCGGTTGCGGCGAGCCGCCTCGTCGTCGTCCGTCTCCGCCGGCACCCTCATGAGCGAGGCACGATGCTGCCGTCGCCCCGACGGCCCGAACCCCCCGCGCCCGCGCCGCTGCGCTTCGACATCGACTGGCGACTGGGCGCGTTCCATCTGTCGGTAGCGCATCGTGCCGAGTCGCTCCGCCTCGCCGTGCTCGGGCCGTCGGGCTCGGGTAAGTCGGCCCTCTTGCGGTGTCTGGCCGGGCTGTACGGCGCGGGGCCCGGGCCGGTCGAGTATGGGACCCGCCAGGTGCAGCCGATCCCTGCTGAGTACCGCCGCATCGGGTACGTCGGGCAGGGGTTCGGGCTCTTTCCCCATCTGAACGTCTGGGGGCAGGTCCTGTTCGCTCGCGACGCGGACCCCCGGATCGCCGCGTACTGGCTCGAGGCACTCCACCTCGACGGGCTGGAACGCCGTCTTCCGGCGGCGCTGTCGGGAGGACAGCGCCAACGCGTGGCCATGGCGCAGGCCCTCGCCCGCTCCCCGGACGTGCTCTTCCTCGACGAGCCCTTCTCTGCGCTCGACGCGCCAGTACGCGTGGAGCTACGTCGCGAGCTGCGACGGCTGCAGCGCGAGGCTGCCGTCTCCACCGTCCTGGTCACTCACGACCCCGAAGAGGCGGCACTGCTCGCTGACGAGGTGATCGTGCTGGCAGGTGGTCGGGTGCTGCAGCAAGGGCCAACCACCGAGGTCTACGATCACCCCTGCTCCCCGGAGGTCGCGGAGCTCCTCGGGGTGCGAAACGTCACTGCCGCGACGATCGACGCTGACGGGTCCCTGCGCTGTGCTGGGGGAGTAGTGCTGCATCCGCCGATCGACAGCCTACCGACCGGCAGCCTACCGACCGGCGGTCTGCCGGCCGGCACGCCGGTCCTGTGGCGTGTCCGACCGGCTGACATCGGGGTATCTGCAGTGCCGAGCGACCAGGTGCGGGGCGACGCTCTCGGGTCCGACGAGCCGGGGGGCGACTCGTTCGACGCCAGGCTCGACGATCTGGCGTGGCTGGGCGGACGGGTCGAGGCCCGCGTGGCGCTCGCACCTGGGCTGGTGCTTCAGGCGGACGATCCGGCCGTGGGGGAGCTGGAGATCGGGCGCCGGGTCCGCGTCACTATCGACCCGCGCACTGTGCACGTGTGGGCAGTCGGGGAGGACGCGGTGACGCCGGGCGCCCTCGTTCCTTCTGGGAGCAACAAGCCCTGAGGGCGCATGCGCCGCAACGATGTCCGGGTGCCGCGTCCGGGTGCCGCGCCCGGGTGCCGCGCCCGGGGACGCGCACGGGGACGCGAGGCTCAGTGAGGTGGTGGGATCTCGACGCTGACGTTCGTGGCCTTGACGACCGCATCGGCGACCATGCCCGGTTCGAGCCCGAGCTCGTCGGCAGCCTCGCGGGTGATCATGGAGACCATGCGGTATGGGCCAGCCTGGAGCTCGACGAGCGCGGCGACCTCGTCCTTGGTCACTCGGGTCACAATCCCCGCGATGCGGTTGCGCGTCGACTGTCCATTGCGACGCGCGCTGCTCTGGTCACCGGCCATCTCTATCGCCAGTCGGGCGAGATCGGCACCGTCCACCGTGCGGTGGCCCGCGGAGTCGGTCGCGGTCCTCACCTTGCCGGCGTCCGCCCACCGTCGCATGGTGTCGGGACTGACGCCCATGAACTTGGCGGCTTGGCTGATGCGGTAGTGGGGCACCGGGGGAACGGTAGCCCGCCAAGGCCGCTTCGGGCCCAAAACGGTGGATCGTGCTCAGGTGGGTGCTGTTCGCAGGCCCAGCGAGTAGCCCTCCAAGAACACGAGCGCGTCCTTCTGGCGGGGATAGCGGTTCGCGACGGCGTGGAAGGCGGCGGAGTGGTCGGCATGGAGCAGATGCGCGAGCTCGTGGACGATGGTCGCGTCGAGCACCCAGTCGGGGACCGCACGCAGGCGGTGGGAGAGCCGGATCTCGCCGGTGCCGTTGGAGCACGACCCCCAGCGCTTCCCTTGGTTCGTCACCCAGCGGATGGAGGAGGGTCGGACACCGTCGACATAGCGGTCCGCCAGCATTGCCGCTCTCTGCGCCAGCGCATCGTCGGAGGCGGTCGCCCCCGGCCGCTTGGCGAGGACGCGGCCAACCAGCCAGTCGACCAGCTCCTGGCGCTCGGCGCGCCGCACGTGCGCCGGCACCACCACCACGATGTGCCCGTTCTCCCAGAAGGCCGCGGCAGTCTTGCGCCGGCGTGCGCTCGTGCGCACGACGACCTCGGGAGCGCCAGCGTCCGTTTCGGCGTCGGCCGTTGTCGCAGCATGGGGTGCCACACCTCGATCCCACTGGCCGGTATCTTCACCCGGCCACGGCGACGGGTCAGCGGACGACTGGGGCGCCACGTCAGACAGGGCACCCGTCGTCTCGGGAGGGGGCGACGGGGGCCAGCGGAGGGGAAGCATCATCGGCGCCGTACGAGCATCGGGCATGGTGCCCATTGTGGAGGTTGGGTGTGACTCTGTTCGGTGATGGGTGGGCAAAGCTCCCTTGACTAGGGAGGAATCCAGGGCGGAGCGCCGAGCGCGGCCATGTGCGCCGGCCGGCGCGGGCCGCGAACGACGCCTCAGCCGTCCGCCGGGAACCAGGCGAACGACGCCTCAGCCCTCCACCGGGGCGGCGCCCGGCGGCTCGAACCCGAAGGGGCGCGCGGGCGATGTCGGCGAGAAGGAGACGGATGGGTCGTAGTCGCAGGTCGGGTCCTCGCCGAGCGGGTCGCCGTGGCGGGCATAGGCCTGGGCGCGGGAGCCGCCGCAGATCTCCCGCAGCTCGCACCTTCCGCACCGCCCCCGGAGTGCTGACGGATCGCGCAACGCCCGGAGCAGCGGAGCACCGGCATAGAGCTGGGTCAGCGGCTTTTCGCGCACGTTGCCGACGACCAATCGCAGGAATCCGCTCGGCTGGACATCGCCGGTGTGCGAGACGAAGACCACGCCCCTTCCATCGGCAACGGCCAGCGGTGCCCGCCGACGTGGATCGGTCGATGCCGCTGGTCCTGTGCGCGCCCCGCTCGGGCGATCCGACACGGGCCAGGCGTCGGCGAGACGCCGATGCAGCTCCACATAGAGGGGGCCGGGTGCGCGGGTGGTGATCCCCTGGCGCTTGTGGACGGCAAGGCGCCGGAAGGTCGGCGCTTCGGTGGTCTTGAGCCGGACCCACTGCGCAACGTCATGGAGGAAGGCAAGCGTGTCTTCGGTCGACTCAGCGGACAGCGCCTGCGTGGCATCCGCCCGACCGGTCGGCACGACGAAGAACACGCTCCACATCGCCGCGTGCAGGTCGGTGACCAGGCGGCTCAGTGCAGGCAGCTCGAGCACCGTCGCTGCGGTGACGGTCGTGTTCACCTGGAGCCGCAGGCCGACCTCCGTGGCAGACCTGCATCCGTGCACGGTCCACTCGAAGGACCCTTGCACGCGGCGGAAGTCGTCGTGGGCTTCGGCGGTGGCGGCGTCGAGCGAGAACGAGACGGCAGTCGCGCCGGCGTGACGCAGCGCGCCGAGCGTCGACGCCGTCGCGCGTGGCGTGCCCGCAGGGGAGATCGCCATCGAGAGACCGGCGTTGGCACCGTGGGCGACGAGGGTCTGCAGATCGGGGCGCTCCAGTGGATCGCCGCCGGTCAAGACCACGCGTGGCCGCGGCGCGCCGATCGATGCCAGGTCGTCGAGGACTGCTCGGATCTCTGCGGTGGAGAGCTCGTCAGGGTCACGACCAGGATGCGCCTCGGCGCGGCAGTGCCGGCAGGCAAGTGCGCACGCCCTCGTGAGCTCGAAGAGCACCAGGAATGGTCGCGCGTCCACGTCGAACCGGAGCTGGCGAACCGGCGGCGCCTGATCGAGCCACGGACTCTTCACTTGGTTGACGGTAGGACGAGCGGGGGCGTCCGGGAAGGGCCGAAAGGCCTTGGCCGGTCTGCACGTCTCGCCCCGCCGAGCAACCATGCACCGAAGCGCAACCGCGACGCGCGGCACGTGGACCGCGCGGCGGCAAAATGGGGTGAGCGAGGGGACTTGAACCCCCGACCTCCAGGGCCACAACCTGGCGCTCTAACCAACTGAGCTACGCCCACCGAGGTCGTCCAGTCTGTCATATGGCCGGGGATGCTCCGGTCGGCTCTTCGTAGGACTGGCTGCGGGCGGTCAGTTCCACGACTGCGTGAGGTTCGGCGCCACGACGACCGCCGTCGCCACCGCCCCGCCGGAGGCGAGGACGACCAGCCACCTGCGCCACTTGGGCAGCTCCGTGAAGCCCGCCGCGGTCGCCAGGATGTCGACGAAGTCCGAGAAGGCCCCGAGGAGGACCCAGCGCCGCAGCAGACCGGCGTGCTCGGCGGAGAGGAGCACACCCGCACCGAGCGCGATGTCGCGGCCGCCGAGGGCCCGAAGCAGCACGGCTTTGTCCCGACCTGTCGCGCCGGTGCCGATCCATACGGCGCCGGCCGTCTCGGGTACGGCGAGCGCCGTGACCCCGAGCCCTACGTACACGATGCCGAGTTCTACGGCGATGCGCCGGTACCACGGCTCCATCGCGCGCAGCGGGTGCAGGGCAGCCTGTCTTGTGACAGCACCGGCCGTCTCCAGCGTCGTCGCCACGGTGTTGTTCATGGCGTCAGCCGACCGTCACGTGACAGTTGTCGTTGTCGCCGGTGTGGCGCTTGCCATGCCCTCGACTTACCCGGATCTGCCAGGTCGAAGGATGCGAAGCTGCTCAGCGTGAGGGGACGCGCCAGCCCCGGCGTTCCGCGATCTCACGGCACGTGGGGCACAGTGGGTAGCGCTGCGGATCCCTGCCGGGGACCCAGACCTTTCCGCACAGGGCACGCACGGGCGTCCCGTTCACCATTCCCTCGACCACGTTGTTGCCGACGGAGCGGAACCGTCCGATCTTCGGCTTGAAACCCTCGAGAACGATGTGGGCCATCCGATCGTGATCGCCGTCGTCGAGCTCGGGCTCCGGCCGCTGCGATGCCACGAGGGTGTCGCCGTCTGGGTGCTGCACCGTCTGGGGCACGTCCGTCTTCACTGTCGAAAGCTCCTGCGGGTCCTGCACTGTTGTGAACTTACCGGGCTCGGAAGCGCCACGTCGCGCCTGGTGCCTGCTCGAGGGGCCATGTGACGTCAAGAGCAGTGCGCTTCGGCGCAACGGACGCCGTGGTACCCACGTCGGCCGCATGGGGGATCTCGGCGCGACTTCCATGCTCGAACCGGCGACCAGATCGACGTCTGCCTCGGGGCAGGTGGAAGACTCTCGAGCCCTCTGTGCAGCAGAAGACCTTGCAGAAGGTCTTGCAGAAGGTCTTGCAGAAGGTCTTGCAGAAGGTGTGGACGTGAACGCCGTAGTGGTCGCCCCGGCCGTTCGCCCACTGTGACGCGTTGGCGCCGGCCGCTTCAGCCTCGCGACGGAAAGCGTCGTCAGCTGATTCCTGATTCCCTGTGCATCTGAGTCGCTGGAGCTCGTATTCGTTGATGGTGCTCGTGCTCGCGCACTGGTCTACGCGCCAGCCCACCAGCGCACAGGTCGACGACGCAGCCTTTCTCGAACGAGCACCGCCGCGCGTGAGGCCAGCTCCACACTGTGGTGGCGCGGTACGAGGATGCATGGTCCGATCCGAAGGCGTTGCTCACAGGCGGTCGAGACAGAGGGTAGGTGAAACGGCAAGTGATCTACGGCGGCGGTCGCCCACCTCTCGCCGCGTCAACAAGACTTCGTGCACGCTTGTATCGGACGCGTCGGCCACGATCTTGTGTGCCGCGTGTTCGGCGGTCTCGCAGCCAGCTCGCGAGCTGTTCGTCCACTACTTCGTTCAGTCGTCGCTCGTCCATTCGGGCGATGCTCACCGATGTCGCGCCGCGTAGAGTGGTGTCAGGGGGCCGATGGTCACGGGAGCGCCCTGACGCCCCATGGGTCGTTCCGGCGAGGGGAAACAGAGTCATGCTGTGATCCCGTTTAGCCTGGTGACCACGCCCCCGTGGCCGAGTGGACTTAGGCAACGGACTTCTAATCCGTACCACGCAGGTTCGAATCCTGCCGGGGGCGCCGAATATTCTTCACAAAAGCTGCACCTACTTGTTCACAGAAGCCACGGCGCGTCCTCGTGAAGAGGAACTTTCCGGGCGTGAGCGCATGCGTGCAGGCGGTCGAGGTGCTCTCGGCCGGCAGCGGGGCGCGCGGCGGCGAG
>JAJZJC010000082.1 GCA_021810205.1 Actinomycetes bacterium | reverse complement strand
GCGAGCAGGGCCGGCGGCGGGCGCTCGTCTGGGCAGCGGGGGCGGCGGCGCAGGCCGCGGCTGGGCGGTTGCCGGGGATCGTCACCGGGGCACTCGCGCCACCCCTCCCGCCCCGAGCCGAGATCGAAGCGGTGCGTGACGACCTGTGGGCGCTTGGCCTGACGCCTGAGCGTTCGGCCATCGAGCTCGCTCGTCCGGCCCTCGAAGCACGAGGGCTCGCGACCATCGCCGAGATCGTGACGGCATCGTCGTCTCGCGTGGCCTTCGCGGGGGTGGTGACGCACCGCCAGCAACCCGATACCGCGCACGGCGCGGTGTTCTTGAACCTCGAGGACGAGACGGGGATGGTGAACGTGGTGTGCTCGAAGGGCGCGTGGGCACGATGGCGCGATGTTGCCCGCAGCTCGCCGGCGCTCGTGGTGAAAGGGCGTCTCGAGCGGGCGCAGGGGGTGGCGAACGTCATCGCCGAACGGTTCGAACCGCTCTCGCTGGGACCGTGCCCCGGCTCGCGTGATTTCCGCTGAAGGACGACTCGACGCGTCCGCCAGCGAGGCGCGGCTGCGCTCAGCTGCGCGTGCGGGGGATCCCTGCCTTCTCGAGCACCTGGGCGCTGACTCCCACGGCCCGCCAGGCCGAATAGGAGAGCCCCTTGCGCACGCTGTAGTTCTTGGCGACCCGGATGAAGTCCTTCTCCAACGCAGCGACGTCGACCGACTGTCCGGAGTGCGAGAGCTCGGCTTCGAGATCCCGCTGCTCTTGCACCAGGTGCAGGCGGTTCAGCGGGCTCGCCGAAGCGAGCTCCTTCTCGATCGCTGCGAGCTTCTTGCGGATCGAGTCGACGGTACGCTTGCGACCACGGCGCGGCTTCGTCGTCTCCAGCGCCTCGAGATACGCGCGAACGATACGACCTTCCTCGCGGCCCTTTGCCAACGCCGCCTTGTGTGAGTCCGACATCGGGCCCGGACGACGGGCACGCCTCTTGTTTGCAGCAGTAGTCGCCATGCCAACCATCTTACACACAAAAAGCTGACGACTAGTCATGCACCCATTGACCGTGATGAGGATGAGCGCGCGCTCAGCGGGCGGTACCGCGCACTATCGGGTCACTGGCTCACCATGCGCTCCTCGCGCGCACGAACCGACTGCGCCGCATGACGCGCGCTGGCGTACGCATTCCATCCCACCTGGTCAAGACAGTCATCGAGTGGGCAATGCACGGGCGACTCCTATCGAGGCACAAAGTTTTCCGAGAATCGATGCGTGAAGAAGCCGCGCGCCGAAGCGACCGAGCGTCCGGTGATTCCGTTTCCGCGCGGGGTAGTCTCGGCCTCAATCTCGGCGTTCGAACCAGTGGCGTGCACCGCTCGTGACTCGATCGGCCCCCGGCTTCCCATCGTGGGCGCCGAGCGTGACCGTCACGTGACTGCCTGGCGACAGGTCCATAGGTGTCCATGGCGAACGCCTCCACCAACGCGCCCCGACGCTGCGCAAGGTGACCAATATGTGTTCGGTCGCTGCAGGTGGTGCCACCTGCACGTCGGCGCATGAGACGGGACTTCGATGCCACCTGCACGTCGACGCATGAGGTGTGGGCCCGATGGGTAGAAGAGGCAAGCGGCGACTCGGTGGAACCGAGCGTCAGTCACAATGCGACGACACCCCCCGACGCGGGGGCGTCGTCGCGTCTGGGGGCTGGCTCGACGAGCGAGCCGGGACGACGCCGCTCCCACCAGGCGCGGTTGTCTCGCGCCGATGGGTGGCTCGGTCCTCAGCGGGGGCCTCGGCTCGGTCCTCAGCGGGGGCCTCAGCGGTGCCGCCATGGGCAGTTGTCCGTTCGCAGCGCCCAACGCTCGTGGTCTCGCCAGTCACCGTCGATGAACAGCAGCCGAGGCGAATATCCCTCGCGCTCGAAGCCGAGCCGGCGCACGAGGGCCAGGGAGCGCGCGTTCTTCGGCTGGATGTTGGCCTCCACCCGGTGGAGCTCGAGCACGTCGAACGCGAGGTCGACCACGCTACGCAGTCCCTCGGTCATGAGCCCTCGCCTCTCGTGACCGCAGAAGGCGGCATAGCCGAGGGTGGCCGACTGGAACCCACCACGGACCACGTTGCCGACGCTCACATAGCCGACGAGGCTCCCGCAGATGTCGTGACGTACGACGTAGCCGTGCTGGTCGGCTGCGGCGAACCGCAGCAGGAGCGCGGCGAAACGCTGCGGGGTGTCCGCCAGGTCAACCCATGGGTGATGCAGGACCCGGCTCGTCCGAACCGCCGCGACGAACTCGTCGGCGTCCGCGGGGCCGATCGGTGCGACGACTGCGGTGCCCCCGGCATCGGAGCACGTCACCTCCTCACGCCCGCGCACATGGCCAGTATCTCCCGTGGTGTCGCTCTACGCTGCGGCAGTGGCAGCGCACAGCTCGCACGAGGAGATCGGCTGGGAGGACTTCGCCAAGGTCGACGTACGGGTGGGGCGCGTCGTCGAGGTCCGCGAGTTCCCCGAGGCGCGGAAGCCGGCTTGGCAGCTGTGGATCGACTTCGGTCCGTCGATCGGTGTGAAGCGGTCGTCGGCCCAGATCACGAACTACTCACGCGAGCAGCTGGAGGGGCGCTCGGTGCTCGCGGTGGTGAACCTTGCGGCGCGGCAAGTCGGGCCGTTTCGCTCCGAGGTCCTCACGCTCGGGACCTACCGGGACACGACGGTGCTCCTCGTCGACCCGGCGCCCGGCGCGCAGCCCGGGGACCGTCTCGGCTGACCTGGCCGGCCCAGGCCGCGCCCAGAATGTGCGCTCGGCGCGATTGGTGGCCATGATGTGGCCCGTGGCACACGATCTCGTCACCTATCTCGATGCCGTCGACGGTGAGCTCGCCGGCTACCTGGACGAGGGTGGGAGCCTCTCTGCAGAGACCGTGCGCCGGCTGCACCGCTTCGCCGTGGCCATGTCGGAAGGATCCATGACCCCGGGCCTGGCGCGAGACGACTGGGCTGACTTCTACCCGCTCGCGGCAGCCTTCGTCGTCGTCTGCGGGAGCCAGGGGCTGCGCGAGCTCTACGACGAAGCGACGGTGTTCAGTGCGGTCGTGCGCGGCGAGGTCGAGTTCACCGACGCAGACAGGGTATTCGTCGTGATGCTCGCCGACGAGCTCGAGCGGTACGCCGACGCGCACGTCGAGGCCTGACGCCGCACCCGCCGCTCCTCGCAATCCCGGTTCGACGAGGGAGGACTTGGCTCGAGCCACAGGGTCTCGTCCCTGGCACCCGCCGAGAGTAGCGTGGCGGCCCTCACTGTGGGTGGGAGCGACGGAGAACGAAGCGGGATGTGAGCAGATGGGGCGGTGACGATGGGACGCGTCGTGCGACCGGCGACGCTCGACGGTTACATGACCACGTGAGCCGGGCGGTGAGCGCCGCGACGTCGTGGCGGGCTCGTCATCCGCACGTGAGCGCCTTCGGCCTGTTCGTTCTCGTCATCGGCGGTGTCTACTGGCCGGTCGTCGACGGCACCCGCTCGCTCATCACCAATGGGCCGTGGTCGCAGCCCCTCTTCGTCATCGACGCGCTCGCGGGTGGGCCCATCACGGCACCGTTGACACGCCTTGCTGCGGCCTCCTGGCGCCATCTGCAGCTGCCGGTGTTCGACCCGTTCCAAGGGTACGGGGTTCCGCTGTTGGCGAACCAGGGTGTCCCGGTCTACCCACCGCAGCTCGTCGCGCATCTCCTGTTCCCCGGTAACTACTCGCTCTGGCTCGTGCTCGACGTCCTCGCCCTTGCCTTCGGCATGTACCTGCTCGCGCGCGCGTTCGGGCAGCGGTTCTGGGCCGCCATGGCGGCGGGCTTCCTCGTCGCCCTTGCCGGCGCTGCGCCGCCGAACGTGAACATGTCGGTGTTGAACCCCCTCGCGGTGCTGCCGTTCACCCTCGTGGCGGTCCGCTACGCCGCCGACCCGCGTTCGGCGCACCGCCGCAGCGCGCTGCTCGGCATCGTGACTTCGGTGGCGCTGCTCTGCCTCTCGGGCTTCCAAGAGGTCCTGCCCCTCATGGCGGTCGTGATCGTCGTCTACACGACCGCGCTGTTCGTGCACTATCGAACGTGGCAGGCGGGACCGTTGCGAATCCTGAGCACCGTCGCGGCAGCGGGGACCGGGGTGCTCATCGGTTGCGTCGGCATCCTTCCCACCCTGGCGGCCGTGAACGGCGGGGGCACCTTGAACGGACCGACATCCTACCTGTCGCATCTGCCGACCTACTGGTTGTCGACGCTCGTGTTCCCCACCGTCACGGGTCGGGCGCTGAACCAGGCGCCGACGGACCTCGGCAACACGGTCAGCATCCTCGGGACGCCGCTGCTCGTGTTCGTCGTGGTCCTCGCGCTCGTAGTTGCGCTGCGCCGTGCCGGAGCGCAGACGCGTTGGTACGTCCTGCCGAGCGTGACGCTCGTCGTTTTCGGCGTGCTTGGCTATGCGAACCTCGGCCATGTCCTCGGGGTCATGGACCTTCCCGTGTTCGACCGGATCCGTTCCGAGCGCTTCTTGCAGTTCGCGTGGTGGGTCCCGCTGGGTCTGCTGGCCGGTACGGTGATCGACAAGGCGCGGGTGCTCGCATGGCGCGACATCCTGCTCGGGCTCGTGGCCGCCGGCGCGTTCGGTGGGTACTTCTACGAGGGCTTCTTGCAGGCGCTCGCCGCGAGCCACGTCGCGACGAATGCCGCCGTCGTCCATGCACCCGTTGTCGCTGTCGTCGTCGTCGTGGGGTTTGCGGCCGCCGTCGGTGCGCTGCGATGGCTGGGGAGCGGCCTCGCCAGTCTGGCCATGGCGGCCGTCGTGCTCACGAGCTGCATCTACGACCTGCCAACCAATTTCGCGCCGTCGGCCTACGACGCCGCAGTGGCGTCGGTCGCCGTCCCGACCGGGACCGGTGGTGCGGGCAGCGCCGGCAGCGCCGGCGAGCAGCTCGCCTACTTCGGTCCGGGCACACGCCAGCTGCCCACGAGCCAGTTCTCCGTCCAGCTCTACGGACCGCTCGTCCCTGTCTCCTACGCCGCCACGCTGCAGGGGCTCTTCTCGGACGCCCAGTCACATGGCGTCGGGCCGCTCTACCCGGCACAGCCCGCGCTCGCCGACGTCACACTGACGCCGCGGACGGTGTCGGTGCTCCGCTCGCTCGGTGTCGACCTGCTGGTGCTCTCGGCGCCGCTCGATGGCGCAGGGTTCGCAAGCATCCCGACGTGCGCGGGTGGTGGCGGGGGACCATCCGGGCTCGTGTGCGCCGTCGGAGCGGTCCCAAGCCCGGCGCCCTCCGTGGGGTACTCGCCGCCGACGTACTACGTGTACCGGATCCTCGGCGCCGATCCGCTCGTCGAGCCGACGACCGCACTGGTCCCGGTCGCGTCCACAGCGGCGGCCGTCGCGAAGCTGGTGGCCCGGGAGTCGGTGACGACGACGGCGATGCCGTCGACGGCGTTCGTGACGACGCAGGCGCGCACGCTCCGCATGGCTCGCGGCGTGCACGGGATCTCGCGTCACGCGACCACCGAATCGGTCTCGCTCACGGTGCACTGCGCGAACGCCGGGTTCGTCGTCGTGCGGGAGAGCTACGAGACCGGGATGCACGCGAGCGTCGACGGGCACCGCGCCGTGGCGCTGCCGGTCGACGGCGGGTTGTGGACCGCCGTGAAGGTCGGCGCCGGCAGGTCGGCCGTCGTGCTCGACTACGTCACGACCGCAGAGCTGGTGGAATTCGTGCTCGCTGCAGCCGGCCTCTGCGCGCTGGTGCTGGCGTGGGGGATCGGCGGGCTCGTCCTGATCCGCCGCCGTCGGCGGCGCACGCGCTCGTTCGGCGATGCGGCGGCGCGCCCGTCGTCCCCGCGTCCCGTCGCGCGCGCCGGGTGAGGAACGGCGAGTGGCTCGAGTCGAGCTGGCGCACGGGATCGCACAGCCTGGTCGCCAGCGCGTACTTCAGCGACCGAAGAGCTCTTCGAGCGCGCCGAGCAGCGCGAGTACGTTTCGAGGCCGCGCGGTGTGGCCCATGCAGCCGATGCGCCAGACCTTGCCGGCCAGCTGACCCGCGCCGCCGCCGATCTCGATGTCGTAGTGCTCGAGGAGGTGCGCCCGCACTCCGGCCTCGTCCATCCCTTTTGGCAGGTCGTCGGGGACGGTGACGGTCGTGAGCTCCGGCAGTCGGTGGCCAGCTGCGGCGAACAGGGAGAATCCGAGCTTCTCGAGCCCTGCCTGCAGCAACTGCCCACACTCGCGGTGGCGCGCCCACACCGCGTCCAGGCCCTCGTCGAGAACCGCGCCGAGCCCGGCGTGCAGCGCGTTGATCATGGTGACCGGGGCAGTGTGGTGGTAGACGCGGGTGCCGCCCTTGCCCTCGACGTACTGGGATAGCAAGGTGAGGTCCAGGTACCAGCTGGAGGGTCGAGGCACGAATCGCTCACGGGCCGTCGCGTCGGCCGTCAGCGGTGCCAGCCCTGGCGGGACGCCGAGGCACTTCTGGGTTCCGCCGTAGCAGATGTCCACGTGCCAGTCGTCGACAGCGACGGGGATGCCCCCGAGGGAAGTGACCGTGTCAGCGATCAAGAGGGCATCCCCCTTCGCCGCGCCCACGGCTGCGACGTCGTTCTCGACACCCGTCGACGTCTCGGCGTGGACGAGCGCGATGACCGCCGGCGCGCGGTGTGCGTGCACGATCTGCTCGGGGTCGAGCGGCTCGCCCCACGGCGCCTCCACCCGGACGACCTGTGCGCCCAGTCTCGCCGCGACCTCGCACATGCGCTCGCCGAAGAGCCCGTTGACGCCCACCACCACCGGGTCCCCTGGGCGCACGACGTTCACGAAGGCCGCCTGCATCCCGGCAGAGCCCGTGCCGCTGACCGGGAGAGTGAGCGGGTTCGACGTCTGGAACACGGCGCGCAGGCGCTCCATGGTCTCGTCGAGCACCGCGAGGAACGCTGGATCGAGGTGGCCGAGCACCGGATGGGTCAGTGCGGCCGTCACCTCGGGGTACGGGTTGCTGGGCCCGGGGCCCATGAGGATCCGATCGTGGATGGGGGGCATGCATCGATCGTGCCAGGTGCGGGCGGACCACGCCAGCACTTCGACCGCCGGCGATCTGCACTGCGGTCCTCGACGGCTGCTCCTGGTGACGGCCACGGCGGCCCCGAGCCGGCATTCGTGGCGGGAGGCGACCTCAGGCCCACTTGCCGGGGTTCAAGATGCCTTGTGGATCGAGCGCGTACTTGATCGCCTGCGTGAGCTCCGTCGCGACCGGGCCGAGCTGGGCACCGAGGTGGCTGGCCTTCAGCATCCCGACCCCGTGCTCGCCGGTGATGGTGCCACCGAGCGCCAAGGCGGCCCTGATGATCTCGTCGAAGGCGATGGCCGCGCGCTCGGTCGCTGTGGGGTCGCCCGCGTCGTAGGTGACGAGGGGGTGGAAGTTGCCGTCACCGGCGTGGCCGATGACGGGGATCGCCGTCGACCGCCGCTGCGCGACCACGCCGACTTCGGCGATCAGCGCGGGGATCTCGGGGATGGGCACACCGACGTCCTCGATGAGGACGGCGCCGAGCCGTTCGACGCAGGGGATGGCCATACGCCTGGCACCCATGAAGAGCTCACCTTCGTCCGGGTCGTCGGTCACGTGGACCTCGGACGCCCCGGCCTTCTCGCACGCCTCTGCCATGAACGACACCTCGTCCGCGCCCACGTCGCTCTGGCCGATCAAGAGCGCGCCGACGTCTGGCCCGATGCCCATCGGCTTCACGCGTTCGACGGCGGCGATCGCAGCGCTGTCCATCATCTCGAGGCCGGCCGGTCGCATCGACGAGGCGATCTTGGTGACCGCCCGGCCGGCGTCGACGACGTCGGGGAACATCGCTGCCATCGTGCACATGGCCGCGGGGCGTGGGCGTAGACGCAGCGTCGCCTCGGTGATGACCCCGAGGGTCCCTTCCGAGCCGACGAAGAGCCGCTTCAAGTCGTAGCCCGCGACATCCTTCACGGTCCTGCCGCCGAGCCGCACGGCGCGTCCGTCGACGAGCACGACCTCGAGCCCGAGCACGTAGTCGGTCGTGACGCCGTACTTGACGCAGCAAAGCCCGCCGGCGTTCGTCGCCAGGTTGCCCCCGATCGAGCAGATCTCGAACGAGGAGGGGTCCGGGGGATACCACAGGCCGTAGCGCGCGACCGCCGCCTTGACCTCGGCGTTCAAGAGCCCGGGCTGGACCGTCGCCACCATGGCGGCAGGATCGACAGTGATCGAGCGCATCCGCTCGGTCGACAGCGTGATGCAGCCGTCGATCGCGGCAGAGCCTCCCGATAGCCCGGTCCCCGCACCGCGCGTCACTACCGGCACGCCGAAGCGCGAGGCGAGCCGCAGCGTGGTCTGGACGTCCGCGGTGCAAGTCGCACGCACGACTGCGCGCGGCTGTCCGGGCGTGATGGTGAGCGCCCGGTCGTGGCGGTAACGCTCGACGAGGTCGGGGTCCGTGAGGACGGCGCCCTGCGGCAACTCCGCCTCGAGCGATGCGACGACGTCGCCTTGGGGCATCGATCTCTCCGTCCGCTCACTCCGGGGTGCCCGGCTCGCTCCGGGGTGCCCGGTGCTCGATCGCAATGCCGGTTGGGCGGCTGGGCCGTTCGGCCACGTTCGCGGTGACGGGTCCCGGTCGGCCGAGCATACCAACGGGTGCATTCGAGACGTCGCCGTCTAGACGAGCGACGCGTCGGCGCGCGGGCGCCTAGGGTCGGGCGTCGGGCGTCGCGTCCGCGTCGACCAACGTCTCGAGGATGTCGGACGGCGGCTCGGCTGTCGGTCCGCGTCGCAGCTCCCGGACGATCAGCTGGATGGAGCCGCCGACCGGGATGGCGATCAGCGCACCCACGAAGGCGCCGAGGCCCGAACCGATCCTGTTCCCGAGCGTCGCGCCGACGAGGACAGCGACGAGCACCCACAGGGGGCTCAGTCGAACCGTCTTGCTCATCACGAGCGGGTACAGCACGTGGTTCTCGATCTCTTGGTACGCGAGGAAGACGACCAGCATGATCAGCGCGGCAGTGAAGGAGTGGAACGCGGCGATGATCACGACGGGCGCGCCCGCCAAGAGACCGCCCACGAGCGGGAGGAAGTCGACGAGGCCGACCCAGAGGCCCAGCAGCAAGGGGTAGGGCACGCCGAGCAGGGCAAGCGAGACGCCGACCACCACGCCCGCGATCACCGACGTGAGCAAGTCACCGAACATGTACCCGGTGACCGATCGGGAGACCTCCTGGTAGACGCTCGTGACCCTGGCGCCGGTGGACGGCGACATCATGCCCAGGATGCCTCGTCGCAGCGAGGGGCCCTCGAGGAGCAAGAAGAGGGTCAGGACGACGACGGCCGCGAACGCCAGCAGCGTCGATATGGCGGTCGCCCCGACCGCGAATGCCTGGGCGGGCTTCACGCTCTTGGTGATGTCCCTTGCGAGCTTTGGGATGTTCGTCTTCACCCACGACTCGAGGTGGAAGCGCTTCAGTAACCGTCCCATCCGGCCGTGCCCGTGCTCGGCTTGGCGCACGAGCGAGGGAAGTTCGTGAGCGAAGTGGATGACGGCGCTCACGAGGGGGGCGGTGAAGAGGGCGATGAACCCGCCCACGACCAGCAGTGCGGCGACGAAGACGATGACGACAGCCGCCCCGTGGCGGATCGGTCCGCGCGCGACGACGCGGACGACGGGGGCGAGAAGCAACGCCAGGAACATGCCCATGACTCCGTAGAGGACGATCGTGCGCAAGACGATCAGGAGCCAGATCACGAGGAGGTTCACGTCGAGGACCACGAAGGTGACCAAGACCGCCGTGAAGATCGTGGCCAAGGGCACCCGCCGCCGTGCCGCGGCGCGCAACATGCGGCTGCGATAGGTCTCTTCGACCTCGAAGGGTGCTGCGGTGGCTCCGACGGACTCGCCAGATCCGGACTCGTCATTCGCCGCGGTCCGCCGTCGCTCGGTCGCGCCGCTTGCCTCGGCACTCCTCTGCTCGCGCCCCTTTGGCTCCCCCCACTCCGCTGCGGTCATCGCGCCGCATGGTACGGGCCCGCGGCCTCGCATGCCGCGCCTGGTGGTTCCATTGACGCCCGCCGATGCATCGCTTAGTCTCGATGTATCGACTTCTGTCAATGGAAAAAGGGACCCTGATGCCGCGCGTCACCTCGACCGACCGTCGCATCTCGAGCCAGTCGCCACCGTCCGTCACTGCTGCGCCGCCGGCGTCGGTCACGCGGCGCCTGGCGTTCGTCGATCGGCTCCTTCCGGTATGGATCCTCGTGGCCATGGGCATCGGGATCGGGCTCGGGAGGTGGATCCCCGGGTTGAACCGGCATCTCGATGCCGTCGAGGTGACCCAAGGAACGTCACTGCCCATCTTCGTCGGGCTGCTCGTGATGATGTACCCGGTCCTCGCCAAGGTTCGCTACGGACGGCTCACGTCGGTGACTCGCGACCGCCGGATGCTCGTCTCCTCCTTGGTGCTCAACTGGGTGGTCGGCCCGGCCGTGATGTTCACCTTGGCATGGCTGCTTCTTCCCGACCTTCCCGCCTACCGGACCGGGCTCATCATCGTGGGGCTGGCCCGCTGCATCGCCATGGTGCTCATCTGGAACGACCTGTCCTGCGGTGACCGGGAGGCGGCGGCCGTTCTCGTCGCGTTGAACTCGCTCTTCCAGATCGTGGCCTTCGCCCTGCTCGGCTACTTCTACCTGCAGGTCCTGCCGGGATGGCTCGGGCTGTCCACCGTCGGGCTTCACCTCTCCGTCGGCACCATCGCCGAGACGGTTGCCATCTTCTTGGGCGTGCCGCTCGTCGCCGGCTTCCTCACGCGGACCGTGGGGGAGCGGACGAAAGGCCGAAGCTGGTACGAGGAGAAGCTGCTTCCCCGGCTGGGGCCGTTCGCCCTCTATGGCTTGCTCTACACCATCGTCATCCTCTTCGCCCTCCAGGGCCACACCATCACCGCCCGGCCCGGTGACGTGGCCCGCATCGCGTTGCCCCTGCTCTGCTACTTCGCTGTCATGTGGTTCGGGTCGTTCGCGCTCGGCCGGGCTCTCGGGCTTCCTTACGAACGGACCGCCACCCTTGCCTTCACCGCAGCCGGGAACAACTTCGAGCTCGCGATCGCCGTGTGCATCGGCGTCTTCGGCGTCACGTCGGGGGAAGCGCTCGCCGGGGTGGTCGGACCGCTGATCGAGGTGCCGGTGCTCGTCTCCCTCGTCTACGTCGCGCTCTGGGCACGTGGCCGCTATCCCACGCGCCGCGCCGGAGGCGGGGCCGGCACGAGCGGTGCCGATGGCACTGCCTGAGGGGCCCAGGCGACCCGAGATGGTCAGCGCCCGAGATGGTCAGCGCCCGAGGACCCTGACGGGCGAGCCAGATCACCGTCCTGGGCGTCACCCCACGGGCGATCGGGCGTTCGGGGAGCTCGCGAGGAATCCCCGCCGGGACATGTCTCCCCAGTCGCTGCGACCTCTCGCGGCGCGGACCATCCCACGCAGTTGCCAGATGACCGTCAACTGGCGGTATCCGAGCGGCTCGATCAATGCCCAGCAGGCGAGGAGCAGTCGGTCGGCCAAGCCCTCGTACCG